>WTGW01000144.1 GCA_011523395.1 Acidimicrobiia bacterium | reverse complement strand
CCCATGCCTATCGGGGCCGCACCGTTCGCAACGCCTCCATGTTCGGCCCGGCCGGTACGCTCTACGTGTACCGGTCCTACGGGGTTCATTGGTGCGCGAACGTGGCGACCGGTCCCGAGGGGACCGGTGAGGCGGTGCTGATCAGGGGCGGTCGGGTGGTCGAGGGCATGGAACTGGTGCTGGCCCGGCGGGGGCGCCGGGACCGCCTGACCGACGGCCCCGGCAAGCTGACCCAGGCGTTGGGGATCACGGGGGATCACGACGGGACATCGGTGATAGCCGGCCCGGTGCGCCTAGAGGAAGGGCCAGCCCCGGACCCGGCTCTGGTCTTCCGCACCCCACGGATCGGGATCAGCCGGGAGGCAGAGCGCCCGTGGCGGTTCGTGCTCGACAGTGGAAGGTGAGTCGCCCTGCCGCCACTAATCTCGCTCCCGTGAATCCCGGACCCGCCATGACGCCCGAGCAGCAGGCCGAGTACCTGCTGCGCGATATCGACACGTTCCTCCCGGCCGGTGAGGAGTTGGTCGATCGCATCAGGGACTCCAAGGAGACGGGCCGCCCGCTACGGGTGAAGCTCGGCCTCGACCCAACCGCCAACGTAATCACCCTCGGCTGGGCGGTCGTGCTCTGGAAGCTGCGGGAGTTCCAGGACCTCGGGCACAAGGCGGTGCTCATCCTCGGGACCTTCACCGCCCAGGTGGGCGATCCGAGCGGGCGCTCGGAGACGAGGAAACGTCTCACGGCGGAACAGGTGGAGGCGTTCGCCGGATCGGTGAAGAGGCACTTCGGCGAAGTCCTGCTGACGCACGAGGACGTTCTGGAGATCCGTCCCAACTCCGACTGGCTGGCCGAGCTCGACATGCGCGAGGTCCTGGAGCTCACCGCGTCGACGACCCTGGCCCAGATGCTGGAGCGAGACGACTTCGCCAAGCGTTTCGCCGACCGCCGGCCCATCTCGATGATGGAGTTCATGTACCCGCTGCTACAGGGCTACGACTCGGTGGCGGTCGAGGCCGACGTGGAGCTCGGCGGGACCGACCAGCTCTTCAACCTGATGATGGGGCGCCAGGTCCAGCAGCGCTACGACCAGGCGGCGCAGATGGTGCTCACCATGCCGCTGCTCGTGGGCACCGACGGGAAGAAGAAGATGTCCCAGTCGCTGGGGAACTACGTGAACATCGCGCCGCCCTACAGCGAGATGTTCGGCAAGACGATGAGCATCCCCGATTCGGCGATGCCGCAGTGGTACAGGCTTGCCTCCGGGTTGCCGATCGAGGAGATCAAGGCGGTACTGGCAGCCTTGGAGGACGGGACCTTGCACCCGGGCCAAGCCAAGCGCCGCCTGGCCCGGGCCGTCGTGGACCGCTACCAGCCGGGTCAGGGCGAGACCGAGGAGAAGGCCTTCGACCGCCAGTTCGTGGACCGAGAGATCCCGGAGGACATTCCTACCTACCAACTCCCACCTGGTGAGTCCGAGGGTGAGGTATACCTTCCCGCACTGCTGGCCGATGCGGGGCTGGTGGCGTCACGGAGCGAGGGAAGGCGGATGCTGGCTCAAGGGGCGGTGCGTATCAACGGAAAACAGGAGAAACGGGAGAGTGTGTGGAGGCTCGACCTGCTATCCGGCACCGACCCCACGGTCATCTCGGTCGGTAAGCGGCGCTTCGTCCGCATAGGTGAGAGTCCGCTTCAGCAGCCCAGGGCGTAGCTGACTGCCCGGCACACCCTGTCCATGGTGACCTGGTCCACAGAGCCGATGCGAGTGGAGAGCGACGACTTGGCCACGGTGTAAAGGCCGTCACAGTTGATGACCGAAGCGCGGTCGAGACCCAATGCCCGATGATTGAGGTCGACCTCGGTGGCTAGACCGCGGATCGAGGTGGTCACTCCGGCTACCGTTACGAAGCTACGTACGTCTATGACCTCGGTGCGGGTGAGCACCAGAACGGGCCTGGTCTTGCCGCCGGCGTGTGCCAATCGGATCTCGCCGCGGATCACTCGTCCATCCAGACTTGGACCTCATCCCAGAACGGGTCGGATCGCTCGGGCCGGCGCCGGTAGGCGTCGCGGTCCTGTTGGATCATGGCGGCGCGAACCGCAGCCCCAACGCCCTCGCGGGCCGCTGCCGACACGTTGATGTTCAGTTGGCGAGCCTGCTCGGCGAGTCGTCTGTCAAGAGTGAAGGTGGTTCTCACGCTGGCCATCTGCACATGCTAGCACACAACGATAGCGAAGTGGTGTGGTGCAGAGCTGGCGTGTCGACCCGCACCGGAAGCGAAATGCGGCGGCCCCGAGACCTGCTATAGTTATGCGGCTGGCTGCACCGTCTCCGCTTCGAAATGGTCCGTGTGGCCGGCTCGCTTCCCTCCCTGGTGAGGGGCGAGCTGTCGGCGGAGCCGGAGTGCCAGTACCGCAGGAGCTGCGGTCAGGGCTCCTTGACAACTGAACAGCGTGTCAAAAGCCGAAAGAAAGTCATTCCTATGGCCGGGCCTACGGGCGCCGGTCATCGGGGAATGTACTCCCAAACTGCCGATGCTCGGCATCGGCAGATTGGATCGAACCTTCTCGGCAGCCTCACGCCTCGTGGCGTACCGGCTGTCGGGACACATGACAGGATTCTGATGTCGCCGTCGCCCTCGTGGCGGTCGGCGGGATCGAAGGACTGACGTTGGAGAGTTTGATCCTGGCTCAGGACGAACGCTGGCGGCGCGCCTAATCCATGCAAGTCGAGCGACGCATTCCTTAGCCCGTAAGGGCGGGTTTGACGGAGCGGCGAACGGGTGCGTAACACGTGACCAATCTGCCCCGAAGACCGGGATAGCCCGGGGAAACCCGGATTAATACCGGATGATCTCATCACCACGCATGTGGAGATGAGCAAAGGTTCAGGCGCTTCGGGATGAGGTCGCGGCCCATCAGCTTGTTGGTGAGGTAACGGCTCACCAAGGCAATGACGGGTAGCTGGTCTGAGAGGACGATCAGCCACACTGGAACTGAGATACGGTCCAGACTCCTACGGGAGGCAGCAGGAGGGAATCTTGCGCAATGGGCGAAAGCCTGACGCAGCGACGCCGCGTGGGGGATGAATGCCTTAGGGTTGTAAACCCCTTTCACGAGGGAAGAAACTGACGGTACCTCGAGAAGAAGCCCCGGCCAACTACGTGCCAGCAGCCGCGGTAATACGTAGGGGGCGAGCGTTGTCCGGATTTATTGGGCGTAAAGGGCTCGTAGGCGGCTTGGCAAGTCGGCCGTGAAAACCCAGGGCTCAACTCTGGGACGCCGGTCGATACTGCCATGGCTAGGGTCCGGTAGAGGGGAATGGAATTCCCGGTGTAGCGGTGAAATGCGCAGATATCGGGAGGAACACCAGTAGCGAAGGCGGTTCCCTGGGCCGGCACCGACGCTGAGGAGCGAAAGCGTGGGGAGCAAACAGGATTAGATACCCTGGTAGTCCACGCCGTAAAC
>WTGW01000222.1 GCA_011523395.1 Acidimicrobiia bacterium | reverse complement strand
GGAGGGGATCGAGGAGTTCGGGCCGTCCTTCGAGGGCGTGGTGGTCGGAAGGGTGGATGAGGTCCGGCCCCATCCCGATGCCGACCGGATCCGTTTCTGCCGGGTCGACGACGGAACGGTCACCCGCGACGTGGTATGCGGAGCATGGAACTTCGAGGCCGGCGCGGTCATCGCCTACGCAAGGGCCGGATCCCGCCTCGGCACGGACACGGACCAGCCCCTCGAGGTGGGAAGCCGCAAGATACGCGGCATCGTGTCGCACGGCATGATCGCATCGGCCCGCGAGCTCGGGTTGGGCGATGACCACGAAGGCATCATGGTCCTGAACGATCTCGGTGCGGCCACCGATGACGACCTCGGCCGCCCCCTGGAGGAGGTGATCGGCCTGGGCGACGTGGTGCTGGATGTGAGCATCACCACCAACCGGGGCGACTGCATGGGGATCCGCGGGCTGGCCCGCGAGCTCGCCGCCTACTGGCAGATCCCGCTGCGGGACATCTCCCCGAGCTTCCCGACCGGTCCGGAGAACTCCGCCTTCGAGGTATCGATCCGAGACGTGGAAGCATGCCCTCGCTTCGTCGCCCACCAGGTCGACGGCGTGCGGATCGGCCCCTCCCCACTATGGATGCAGCTGCGCCTCCTGGCTATCGGGCAGCGGCCCATCTCCAACGTAGTGGACGTGTCCAACTACGTGATGTGGGAACTCGGACACCCGATCCACACGTTCGACGCGGACACCATATCCGGCCGGCAGGTAATCATCCGGAGAGCCGAGGAGGGCGAGGAGCTGGAGACCCTGGACGGGGTGGTCCGCCCGCTGGCAGCCGGCGACATCTTGGTGACCGACCCGTCGGGTCCGATCGCTCTGGCCGGCGTCATGGGAGGGGCGTCGACCGAGGTTTGCGAGACGACCACCAGCGTGCTGGTCGAGGCCGCCAACTGGCATCCACCGTCGATACTGGCCACCTCGTGGCGGCTCGGACTGCGGAGCGAGGCCTCGGCCCGGTTCGAGCGTGGGGTCGATCCCAACCTTTCCGCCCTTGCCACCGCCCGGACGGTGGAGCTGGTGGCGCTGACCTCCGGCGGGGTGCCCCGCTCCCGGGCGGTCGACTGTTACCCGATCCTGCGGAGGCCGTGGACCGTCGACCTCACGGCCCGTGACGTGAGCCGCCTGCTCGGGCCGAATCCTCCGTTCGGAGAAGCGTTGTCGTTGCTGGAACGGCTCGGTTTCGGGCTGGATCGGGACGGACGATCAGCTCATGTGGACGTTCCGACCCATCGCGCCGATGTCACCCGTCCGGCCGATCTGGTCGAGGAGATCGCGCGCCTCCACGGCTACGACCGGTTCCCGGACCTGGTGCGATACGGATCGAGTGGCAAGTTGATGCCCTCGCAGATGGAAACGCGTCGTCTCCGCGAGGCCTTGGTGGGTGCTGGGCTGACGGAAGCGCAGACGCTGAGCTTCGTGAGCCAGGCCGATCTAGACGCATTACGTTTTCCCGAGGACGACCAGCGCCGCTGCGGGATTCGCGTGAAGAACCCTCTACGGGAAGAGGAGGCCATCCTGCGCACGACCCTGGTGCCAGGGCTGGTAAAAGCCGCGTTATGGAACCTGGCACAGGGATTGGGCGACGTCTGGCTGTTCGAGACTGGCCGAGTTTTCCATTCCACTCCCGATCTGAACGATCCACGCATTCCGCATCAGCCGACGCATCTGGGGATGATCCTGGTGGCAGATGACATGGCAGTGTTCGCGAGGGAGGGTTTTCCACGGAGTGTCCTTCAGCGCGTAGCAGAAGGATTGCCGACTGATGACCGATTGCCCATATTGAGGGGTACGGGCCTCATTTGTTTGCTCAGCCAGGTCACAGGACGCCGGTTAGATATCGTGCCGGAGAAGCTCCCGATGCTTTCTCCGGGACGGAGTGCCACGGTGCGCTGCGACGGGACGCCAATAGGAATGGTGGGAGAGTTGCACCCGTCACTTACCAGGCACTTTGCGGTTACCCAGCAGTTCTGGCAGGGCAATCAGCGTTTCGTAGTGGCTGAGTTGGAGCTTGCTCCACTCGTGTCAGGGGCTCGGACATGGCAACTTGAGGATGTTTCTGCTTACCCACCGCTCTACTTTGACCTGGCGTTCATAGTTGCGGACTCGACTCCGGCGGCTCAGCTCCTAGAGACGATGAAGCGTAATGCTGGACCGCACTTTGAGAGCTTGGAGTTGTTCGACGACTTCCGGGGACGGACGATCCCGGAGGGTCACTCGAGTCTGGCTGTGCGCGTCACCCTACGGGCGATGGACCACACGCTCTCTAACGAGGAGGCGCGCCCGATCCTGCTGGGCATCGTAGAGGCAGTGCACAGAGAGCTTGGTGGGGTTCTGCGGGGAAGCATATGAACGACTTCCTGGGGATCGCCAACCTCGACCGGGGGGCTTTGGAGCGCCTGGTGGAGTCAGCCTCCCGGTTCCGTCACGATCGGAGCTTCAGGTCAGGTGCTCTGGCCGGTTCCAGGATCGGGCTGTTCTTCGAGAAGCCCTCCACGCGCACCAGGGTGTCCAGCGAGGTGGCTGCGGTCGATCTGGGTGCCCACCCGGTGGTCCTGGGTCAGACCGAGGTGGGTATCGGATCGAGGGAGGCCGTCCGTGACGTGGCCCGGGTGCTGGACCGCTACCTGGATCTCGTGGCGATGCGCGTCTTCGACCATCGGATGCTGGTGGAGATGGCCGAACACGCCGATGCTCCGGTGGTGAACCTCCTTTCCGACATCGAACACCCCTGCCAGGCGGTGGCTGATCTCCAGACCATCGCGGAGCACTGCGAGGTTGCCGGGTCTGTGGTGGCCTACGTTGGGGACGGCAACAACGTGTGCCACAGCCTGATGCTGGGGGTGGCCAAGCTGGGGGGCCGGGTGCGGGTGGTGAGCCCACCCGGGTTCGAGCCGCTGGAGGAACTGGTGGCCAGGGGCGAGGGGCGGATCACGGTCACGCCGGACACAGAGGCGGTGGACGGCGCCGACGTGGTCTACACGGATGTGTGGGCGTCGATGGGTCAGGAAGGCGAGGCGTCGGAGCGGGCCCTGGCGTTCGCCGGCTACCGGGTGGACGAGGGATTGTTCGCACGGGCCCGGCCCGATGCGATCTTCCTTCATTGCCTGCCCGCCCACCGGGGTGAGGAAGTGACCGACGCCGTGGTCGACCACCCCAGGTCCCGGGTGTTCGACCAGGCTGAGAACCGGCTCCACTCGATGAAGGCCATCCTGCTCGAGCTCCTGGGGTAGTGGCCGACCTTTCCGGGCCGGTGGAGGAGGTGGCGCTACGGCTGCTCGGTCACCGGCTGATCACCGACTTCGGCGGGAGGACCGCGGTGGTTATCGAGGAGGTGGAGGCCTACGGGGGCGCCGGCGATCCGGCCTCCCATGCCTATCGGGGCCGCACCGTTCGCAACGCCTCCATGTTCGGCCCGGCCGG
>WTGW01000227.1 GCA_011523395.1 Acidimicrobiia bacterium | reverse complement strand
GATCGCCGTTCTCCGTGTAGTACGCATACCCGAAGAAGCCGACCGCGCAAGTGGTCGCGGCATTCGACGGGTCGCAACCATCTCCCGAAATGCCCTGGACCAGCACGTTGTCGTCCTCCGAGAACTGCGTGTTGCCGGACGCCAGGATCGGACCCTCCTCCTCGTGGAACACTTCCTCCACGAAGTAGTCGAACGTCCCCGAGTCCGTCCCGGGAATGAACCGCTGGATCGGATTCGGCGGGAACCCGGCCCGGACGTCCTGCCAGGTCGTCGCCGTCGAGAACAGCACCGCCAACTCCGCAACCGTCAGATCGGTTGCGAACGTGTTCCCTGGTGAAACCGTCACCGCCAGGGCATCCGTTCCCACCCGGAACTCGATCGGCTCCCGACCGATCGCCCGGCACTGCTCCACCTCCTGGTGCTTGATGGGACGGGATGCATTCGAAATGTCCGACTCGCCGGCCAGGCAGAACCGCTCGAACCCGGCGCCCGAGCCGATCGAGTCGACCGTGATCAGACCCGAGTAGCCCTCGTCCTCGAACCGCGCCGCCATCGCCTCCGCCAACGGGAACACCGTCGATGAACCGGCCACGACGATGTCCCCGGACACCGACAGCGGATCGGACGGAGGCAGACCACGGCTACCGGACAACGCCGAACCACCACCCTGCGAGGATTCCCCTTGGGTGGGGGTCGTGGTGGCGATGGTGGTCACGCGGCTGTAGTCGGGTCCCCAACCGCAGGCCACGGTGACCAGCGCCACGACCGCCACGAGTGCGAGCGGGCGCCAGCGTTTGCCGATCGGCATCCAGGCTCTCCTAACCCTCGATCCCGGAGGGAACGCTATGTCGTGAGGGTTAAGGGACCGGTCTCCCAGGGTGAACCCGAGGTAAACCTTGTCCAGCCATCGGAAGCGGGATCACGTCCGCACTGGCAGGTAGTGGAAGCCGCGGCCCCGCCCGTTGGGACGGCTCCCCACAAGGTGCCCGGCATGAGCCAGCGCGGCTAGCACCTGGGCTGCGTGCGACGCGGTGACACCCGCCAGGTCGGCGGCCTCGGTCGAGGATATGCGTCCTCTCGCCCGGGCGTAGTCCAGCATCACCGCCTCCCGTCCGGCGCGCGTGGCGAATCGCTCGAGCTTGCGGGCGAAATGCCTGCGGGCAGCGTCCGACAGCCGGTGGGCGGGCGGGCGACCCTCGGGACTGCCGTGGACCTTCTCCATGATCGGCGTTCCGTCGATGTGAACTCGATCGACAACCCGCTCGATCATCGACAACGTCTCCCGGACAGGCCTTTGCAGGACCGGAGCCGCCGAGTTGGCATCGGCCCAGCCGCGGTCGATCAGGCAGTTCACGAGAAGCAGCAGGTCCAGATCACCCCGCGAGGAGGACTCGAGCATGCCGATGAAGTGGAGCCACTCCTGATCCGGCTTGCCTCCGATCAGCGCGACCCGCACGTACGGGCCATCAACCTCCGAGAACACCGGCGGCGGGTGACCCAGAGAGAGCATGTCCGCCGTCATCCGGTCCACGCCGATCCCCTCTCGCTCGCCCAACCGCATAGCCGCCATGGCCTCAGCGAGACTTCTATAGCGGGGCGCCGCAGGATGGGTGATGATGTTCGAGGGGGCGACTCCTCCGACGAAGCCCCCCGGCGAGGTGACAGTCAGGACGGACCCGACATGCTCGACGGTCGTCGGTTGCGGGGAGTTCCAGTCGCGGTGGACGATGCCGTTGACCAGCGCCTCCCTCATGGCTCTCAGCGGGATGGAGTCGATCTGATGCGCCGCGAAGCCGTCCGGCACATGAACCACGGCGTTCGCCACGTCCATGGCCTGCTCCACCGCGGCGAACTGCTCCAGCAACGGGCGGCGCCCCACCTCCTCCCGGCTGAAGGACGGCCCGTAAGCTTCGCTATAGGCGCTCGACCAGGGCCGACCGGCACGGGGCACCCGATGCGTGCTGTCGCCACCCGGGACCTCCCGCCGGACGTAGTCGATTCCGATCTCGGGAGTTCCCACAAAGAGCAGCGATCCTGCGTTGGTCAGCCGGCCGTCTGCGTCCACAAGGTTGAGACGGCGGATCATGTCCTCACTCGTCGCCATCGCCAGGTGGCTGCCGTCACCACTGCCGTTGCCGTTCTCGCGCATGTACCGCCTGGCGATGTCGACAGCGGTCTGCTTGACGTCGGCCAGAGAGTGAGACGACGGCTGGGCCGACCAGTCGAAGCCTCCGCGAAGCAGGCGCCTGTCATTCCACGATGTGAAGTCGAGATCAACGCAGTTGTCGTTCAAACGCCAGCGATAGCGACCCCTGTAAGGGATCGGCTCCCAAGCCTCGGGCGTGGACAGCACCAACAAGCGGCAGCCGTCCAACATCAAGGGTCGGGCAGAGACGGTCAGCTTGCGCTCCGTCAGTTCGAATATGCGGTGGCCGAGCCACTCCGGGTCGAGCCCCGTGCCGATCCTGAGACCGTCGTCGGACACACCCAAGACGATCGCGCCACCCCCCGGGGTATTGGCCATGCAGGCCATTTCGCCCGCGAGGTACCCGGCAGCCTCCTCGTTCTCGCGGCTTGCCGACAGGGGCTTGCCGCGCCGGTCGCGACGGCCCGGCTCCTCTTTGACGTCCACATGGGTCGTTTCGATCTCCGCGGGAGGGTGACCTTGCTCCAAGAGATCGAGCACGAGCTGGATCTGGTCGTCAAGTGCGGCCGGCGCCCCGAATCCTGTAGACATCGCACCCTCGCTCTGGTCCTGAAAATGTGGCTGGACAGGTCCGGCAGCACTTTACCACATTTTCTGGTCTAAAAAGACAGATGAGACGGTGCCCAGCGACTTCTCCTGGGTTTTGACAGCGAAAATGGGGGTGGATTGACACGCCCGACCGGCTCTAACGCCGGGACGGCGACGTGACAGGCGACCCGCTCGCTTCCGAGTCCCAGGAGCGAAGCCCCGCGGCGCACTCCGCGCTTGTCGAGGACTCCTGGCGGAGGCGTTTTCGGGAACGTTACGTCAGGCTTGGCCGAGCCTGAGCGGGCGCCTAGTGGGAATGTGCGTGGGAGGCTGCGTAGTAGGGGTTCTCGCCGCTCTGGTGGTCGGTGATGTCCACTATCTCCACGATCTCGGGGATGGCTTCCCGCAGGATCCGCTCGATGCCCTGGCGCAGGGTCATGGCGGCCATCCCGCAACCCTGGCAGCCTCCTCCCATCTGGAGGTAGACCACACCGTTCTCCTCACCCACCAGGCTGGCCTGGCCTCCGTGGGCCGCGATCGCCGGGTTCACCTGGTGTTCAAGGACCTGCTGGACCCGCTCCGCGATCGGACCGGTCAGGTCCCCGGCGTCGAAGTCCGGGATGTCCGGCGACGGGTTGTTCGGGTTGTCGATGGCCAATCCCGGGGTCATGGGGTTCGACGACATGGCCAGCCGGGCGCCGGTCATGTTCTCGGTGTCCGCAGCCGGGATGACGACCGCCAG
>WTGW01000213.1 GCA_011523395.1 Acidimicrobiia bacterium | reverse complement strand
ACCAGAACCGGCTTCTCGAGACCCAACTGCCGGATGAGTTCCGCCACGTCGTCACCGTGCTGCTCCATCGTGTACACCACGTCGGGCTTGTCGCTTTCACCATGACCCCGCAGGTCGACCGAGATACAGCGATGGTTCGGGGAGAAATACTCCTCCTGGTTGCCGAAGCCGGTGCGGTTCCCGAAACCGCCATGGATGAAGATGATGGCCGGGTCGCCCGAGCCGAACTCGTGGTAGGCGATCCGGACGCCGTCCGGGGTGGTGATGGTCTTGGTAGTCATGCCCGGAGGTTAGCCTTCCTGGCCACCCCCTCTTGCCATGCCCGGCCGGCGTCCCGGACCGGCCACGAGGTCCTGGCCGGGGTGAGCCGGGTTGTGGATCAGACCTCGGGGAAGTTGTACCGGAACACTCCCCCGGTACGGACCATCTCCTCCGCGATCCCGTCGGCATGCTGGATGAAGCGGTTCAGCATGGCGTTGATCTGATCCGGCACATCCTGAAGAGCCTTGTGCCCGGCTCCCACCGTCTTGCCGATCACCACCTGCGGGCAGAGCTCGCGCAGCAGATCCAAGTCGATGTCGGGCTGACCGCAGTCGATGTACAGGTAGGGGCACCTGACCGCCAGGAGCGTGTCGGTGGGGTCGTAGTCCACCTTGCCCGCCCAGCTGTTGAGGATCACGTGGTCGGGGACCTCGGCCAGGCGCTCGGCCATCTGCCCGAGCCGGGAGGGGTGGTCGGTCGGCAGGTAGGCGGCGCTCAGGAAAGCGATCAGCGTCTCCCGGAAGGGTCCGTCCTCGGTCATCAGGTGGTCGTAGGGACCGTGGAACCGCTGGTGCCAGCCGGGAATGTTGGAGGGCGAGTCCAGGCTGGCCACCGCCGTTACCCGATCCGGGTAGAAGGCGGCCACCGAGATGACCACCTGGCCGCCCATGCTCTGGCCGACCAGAACCGGCTTCTCGAGGCCCAGCTGCCGGATGAGTTCGGCCACGTCGTGCCCATGCTGCTCCATCGTGAGCGGCTGGTCCGGTTTGTCGCTGTCGCCGTGACCGCGCAGGTCCACCGCCACGCAACGATGGTTCGGGGAGAAGTATTCCTCCTGGTTGCCGAAGCCACGCCGGTTGCTGTAGGCGCCATGGATGAAGATGATGGCCGGGTCGCCAGAGCCGACCTCGTGATAGGAGATACGAGTGCCGTCGCTGACCGTGATGGATCGGGCGGGGTGGGTCATGCCGGCGAGCATAGTTGCCTGCTTCCGGCTCCCAAACCTGGGCCGGCCCGCGACCCGCCTCCATCTAGGAGCATGACCGCGACCGTCCCTCCGCCTACTCGCTATCAATCCTCTCGAGGATGTTCTCCGCAAGCACTCGGAAGTCCCTGTAGCAAGTCCGGACGGCCCGGGTGTGCCCGCCTATGGCTCCGTCCGCCGGCTCCAGCGCGAACATCGGCTTGCGCGCCTCCTGCGCCATCGGCATGAGGCTCCGGTAGTGCTTGAGGATGGCCAGGCAGTTCGGGTCCTCACTCACGGTAATGGCAGACTGCGGATCTCGGCCGCAGACCTCCTTCGAGTAGACGCCAGGGATGCGATCGGCCCACCGCTGGTAGGCCAGGACCGGACGATCGTGGCGGACCGCCTGTTGCATGACCACGTAGCCGATCGGCCCCATTGCCCCATCCGGTAGGGCCAGGTCCTCCACCGGGTTCTGAGCGTGCCGCTCCGCCCATTGGCCCCGCCAGCCACGGAGGGTTGGCCCGAGGCTCCGCAGTCCTTGAAGGGAATACAGGTCCGACGTCAACGGGACGACCACGTAGTCGGCCGCGACCAGCGCCGACCGGTTCAGAGCGCCGAGGTTCGGCCCGACGTCCACCAGCACCAGATCGGCTTCCACGTCGGTCGCCGCCCGCCGCAAGGCACGCCACAAGGCGGACACGACCCGGAAGGCGCGTGGTCTCCGGTCCAGGCAGCCGGTCCATTGGCGGGAGATCTCATCCTCGGCCGCCGCCAGTTTCGGGTCACCCACCACCAGATGCAGGCCGACACTCCGCTCCACCAGGTGCGGCGAACCGATGTCGCCCGTACCCTCCAGCAACGGTTCGATCGCTCCGTGGATCGTGCCCCGATCCTGATCCCACAGCGGTTCGAGACTGTGGTCATCGATGAACATGGCGGTGAGGTTCGCCTGCGGATCGAGATCGGCGGCCACGACATTCCGGCCGATGCCCGAGTACATCCAAGCGAGATGGTAAACCAGCGAGGTCTTACCCACACCACCCTTGTTGTTGAAGAACGCAACGATTCTCATCTCGCCGCCTCCGATGTCACGGGTGCCGGGCCGGACGGGGGAAGACGGAGCTTCGGCTCGGCGTCGCCGTTGCGGACCATCTCCTCCCTGGCAGGTGACCTCCCCGATCCCGAACGAGGCACGAGGCTCCAATAGTGCACTGTCTCGGCTACCGGGCCGGGAAGTTGTACCGGAACACTCCCCCGGTCCGGACCATCTCCTCCGCGATCCCGTCGGCATGCTGGATGAAACGGTTCAGCATGGCGTTGATCTGGTCCGGCACGTCCTGGAGTGCCTTGTGGCCGGCCCCCACCGTCTTGCCGACAACCACCTGCGGGCAGTGCTCGCGCAGCAGATCGAAGTCCAGGTCGGGCTGGCCGGAGTCGACGTAGAGGTAGGGACAGGCCATCCGGCGCAGGGTGTCGCTTGGCTCGTATGCCTTCATCGCGTCCCAGGCCCGGACGATCATGTGGTCCGGGATCCCGGCCAGTCGCTCCTCGAGACCCCCCACCCAGGAGGGATCGTCGGTGGGCAGGTATGCGGCCGCCAGGAACCGGTGCACGCCTTCGCGGTACGGACCGTCGAACGTGATCAGATGATCGAAGGGCGAGTGAAAGCGCTTCTGCCAGCCGGGGATGTTGCTCGGCGAATCCAGGCTGGCCACCGCCCGCACCAGATCCGGATGACGGGCGGCCACCGAGATCACCACCTGGCCTCCCATGCTGTGACCGACCATGACCGCCGGGGGTAGCGCCAGGTGGCGCATCAGTTCCGCCACATCGTCGGCGTACCGGGCCATCGAGTAGACCTGGTCGGGCTTGTCGCTCCCGCCGTGGCCTCTCAGGTCCACCGCTATGCACCGATGGTTCGGAGAGAAGTACTCCACCTGGTTGCCGAACGCTTGGTGGGTCCCGTAGATGCCGTGGATGAAGACGATGGGCGGATCGCCCGCGCCCACCTCCTGGTAGGCGATGCGTACCCCGTCAGAGGTGGTGAATGATGAGCTCATGATGCCGAGCATACCGCCGGGCCCGTCCATGGAGCCCGCTGCGATCCCGCCTTTCTCACTCGGGTGATCTCCGCGGACACTTCTCACCGGCGGAGACGGGTCGCATCGGGGGTCAGACCGTACTCGCCGGCGTCGCTGTCAAGAACGCGAAAATCGCGGCGACCGGGGCCCGCCCGCTGCGCCCACCCC
>WTGW01000185.1 GCA_011523395.1 Acidimicrobiia bacterium | reverse complement strand
GCGTTCGGCCGGGACCCGTGGACCGCCAGGACATGGTGGAGCGAGATCTCCCCGGCGGACAGCCTGAGATCGACCCCCTCGCTCTCGTCGACCTCCACCATCACCTCCTGCCCCCGGGACAGCAGGTTGTCCTCTCCGAAGGTGTCGTGGTGCCCGACCTGGCCCCACCGGTGGCTGCCCGCCACCACGCGGACGCACCCGTTCTCGGGAGTGCTGTCGGTGAGTCCCAGCCAGGCCGTGATCACCTCCGGAGGCTCCAGCCCCCAGTAGGTCGAGTCCTGGTGCCATGACACGAACCCCGGATCGTGCGGTTCCTTGATGAAGAAGTCGGTGGACCAGCACAGGATGTTGGGTCCGATGACCGCTTCGACGGCATCCAGGATCCGCGGATGCCGGATCAGCCGATCGAGCCAGGTCCACACCAGATAGGTCTTGAAGCGGTACTTCTCGGGCAACCCCTCGTGCTCGGCCTCGAAGGCCTCCAGGCGCCTGCGGCAATCTAGCGCTTCGTCGCCCGAGAGGACGGGGATCGGGAAGTAGTAGCCGTCCCTACGGTAAGACTCGCTGATGCTGCCATCGGACATGGTCGATGCTCTCCTTGGCGAAACCCTAGCTAGGGAAGCATGCCGCTCCCTGTGGTTCCTGGTCAGCGCGTGAGTTGACGCCGGGGCGGGATTGCTGCTGTGTGCTCAGACGTGCACGCCCGGGCATCCTCTACTTCGCGACCATTACACTTCGGTGCGAGATGGATGGAGTCGCAACACGAACCCGGCCGGTGGCCGGCGTTGTCGCGGCCTCCGCACTTGCCCTGGTCCTCGTGTCCGGGTTGCTCCTGGCGTCCGGCACGCAGGCGTCGGGCGGCGTGACGTGCACGCCGGGTGCATCCACGATCCAGTTGTCGTGGACCGGCGACAGCAACGTGTTCCAGTACGAGGCGTTCCTGTCGAAAGACTCGATCGAGACATCGCAGATTCTGGCCTGGAACAGCGCTTCCGGGACCGCCTCCGTGACGTTCTCCTCACTAGCCGCCGGCACCTACAGCGTGCGGGTGGTCAAGCAAACCGTCGACAACTCGTGGATCCAATTCGGGGAGCAGACCTGCACGGTGACCGAGACGACGACCACCACGGACGCACCGACCACCACCACGGCCGCCACCACCACGACCACCGCACCGGCGTCGGGCGGGGCGGGGAGCATCTCGTGTACGGCGGGTACGTCCTCGATCCGGGTGACGTTGGATCCTGCGGACGGGACGAGATCCTTCGAGGTGTTCGCGGAGCATTCCTCCGGCTATCCGAGGGTCGGGCAGTTGAGCTACCCCGACTCGAACGGCGACTTCTGGCATGAGTTCACGTCGCTTGCCCAGGGCACCTGGAACCTGTCGGGATACGCGGACTTCAACGACGGCGCGCGGCGCCAGCTCAACAACATCAGCTGCACGGTGACCGCCCCGTCCTTCGAGACCACCACGACCACCACCGCTGCCACCACCACGGTCGGCACCACGACCACGGCCACCACGACGCCGTCGAACTCGGCGGCGACAGGCGCGCCGACGATCAGTGGAGCGGCGCAGGTGGGCCAGACCCTGACGGCCGACACGTCCGGGATCGCCGACGCAGACGGCCTCGCCAACGTGACCTACAGCTACCAGTGGCTGACGAGCCGCGACACCGAAATCGCCGGAGCCACCAGCTCCGCCTACACGGTGCAGGTGTCCGACACGGACAAGGAGATCAGGGTCCGCGTGACGTTCACCGATGACGCCGGCAACGAAGAGAGCCTGACCAGCGCCGCCACGAGCGCGGTCGTGGTCGGCGGCCTGTAACGCCGAGCCGACCTGGTCGGGCGGTGATCCGAGGATGAGAAGGATCGCGTCGGCGGTAGCCGCCGTCCTGGTCGCCACTGCGCTGCTCGGAGCCGGCTGTGGCGACGGCGCCGAGACCGATACTGCCGTTGAGCTCCCGGCGCCGTCGAAGTCCGATCCTGCGGCCTACACCAAGTTCGTAGTGGACCAGGCCATCGCCCGCTACGAGGCCGAGGGGCTGGACGCCACGCTCGCCCACTACAACAGCCCGGCCGGCATCGACGACCAGTGGTACGTGTTCGTCATCGACGGGAACGACATCGTGGTGGGCCATCCCGACCGCGAACGGCGAGGACTGGACGTCAAGGGCTGGGTTGGCACCGACATCAACGGATACAACTTCGGCCCCGAGATGCTGGCCGCCACCGAGGCGGGCCGCTGGGTGCCCTACGTCTACGTGAACCCCGCCGAGGGGACCCTCGGCGACGAGGGGGTGTTCGAACTGAAGAACGCCTGGGCCGTCCGCCATGACGGGCTGCTGTTCGTCTCGGGCTGGTACATCGACACCGAGATGTTCGTGCCCCGGCTCATCGCCGAGTCGGCCGAGCACTTCCGGAGCGGCGGGATGGAGGCCATCCTGGAGTTCTACAACGA
The DNA here is from genome assembly GCA_011523395.1 of Acidimicrobiia bacterium. GTDB lineage: Bacteria > Actinomycetota > Acidimicrobiia > Spongiisociales > Spongiisociaceae > Spongiisocius. The sequence continues at coordinate 1,021 of WTGW01000185.1, read as the reverse complement.
TCCCCAGGGCATCTCCGCAGGCCTCGTACCGACCGCGGATTACTACAACCGGACCGGCACGCTCGGCGGGTTATTCACGGGATTCATCGCGGCCCCCGACGGCGAGATCCTGACCCACATAGATCCACTGGTCATCGGAACCGACATCGAGGACCTGCTGGGGCCGGCAGTGAGAAGCGCCACCGCCGAAGGCACCTGGATCACCGCCGAGGACAACCCTGCGGGAGCCGGGGGTCCCCGGACGATGCGCATCTGGGTGATGGACGTGGAAGGCACCCTCATCGGCGCCGGCTGGTACGAGGTCGGAGGCGATCCGGGCAGCGCAGCCTGAGCGGCGGCCCCCGGATGGTTCCGTCGCCGCAATGGTCGCGCTGCGTCCTCCTTCCGGCGGACGGCCTTCCCATTGACCGCCGGCGTGCCACCGAGAAGGGGACCGCGCCGGCGATTGTCCCCGAGCGGACGGAGCAGTGGCGTCAGCCGGCAGCTAGTTCCAGCATCCGCTCGTACATGGCCCGGGCGTCGAAGCCGGGGTTGCCGTCTACCCAGTCGTCGACCACGCTGCGGGTGGCCTGTTTCAACTCGTCGAGTTGCTCATCGTCGAGCACGATCTTGACGATCCCGGCTGCCGCGTTCTGCTGGGCTGCGGTGATGCTGGCCCGGTCATAGAAGCCGGCGGCGGCATCGGAGACGGTCCTGGCGGACACCCCGTCTATGGCTGCCTGCTGGTCCGGTGACAGACCGTTCCACGTGTCGAGGTTCATCACCAGGAACGAAGCGAGGACGTAGCACCTGCACTCGGTGCCACTCGTGATCACTTCGGTCAGGTTGTGGGTGGCCAGAGCCGTGTCGACCGTCAGCAGACCGTCGATCTTGCCGGCGTCGATAGCCGCCCGCACGTCAGGCGCGGCCATGTTGACGGGGACAGCACCCAGGGCTCTGATCACCGCGGCCTGCACGGGGGTCGGTGATCGCAGGGTGAGCCCCGCTATGTCGGCCACAGACGATGCAGTGCCGTCCACCA
>WTGW01000118.1 GCA_011523395.1 Acidimicrobiia bacterium | reverse complement strand
AGACCACTAGTCAGCCAGGAACGGGGCCGGTTCCTCCAGGTTCTCGACGAGCCTGTTGAGGAAGCGCTGGCCGAGACCGCCGTCGATCACCCGGTGGTCGAAGCCGAGCGAGAGGGGCATCACGGGCGCCACCGTCACGGCGCCGTCCCGGACCACCGGGGTGTCGGCGGCACGACCTATGACGAGGATGGAGGTCGTGCCCTTGGGAATGATGGGGGTGCCCCTGGCCCCTCCCAGAGCGCCGATGTTGGAGAGGGTGAAGGTGGCGCCGGTCAGGTCGTCCGGACGGAGCGACCGGGCCTTGCCCCTTACCCCGAGGTCGGCGATGGTCGCCGCCAGCTCGATCAGGCTCAACTCCTCGGACCGGCGGATCACGGGCACCAGCAGGCCCTCATCGGTGTCCACGGCGATCCCCACGTCCAGGGAGGGGTGGAGCAGCAGCTCGTCGCCCTCCAGGGTCGCGTTGAAGACGCGGAACTCGTCCAGGACCGGCACGAGGGCCTTGATCACCAGGGCCTCCATCGAGATGCTCCGTCCGTGGCGAGCCGCCAATGCCCGCCGGGCCGCCAGGAGGCGGGTGGCATCGACGTCGTGGAAGACCGTCACGTGGGGGATCTCGAGCCATGAGGCCGTCATGTTGCCGGCGATGGTGCGGCGCAGCATCGAGAGGCGGACCCGCTCACCCGTGGCCGGCGCCACGGCATCCTCGCGGGTCACGCCGTCGACGGCCGCCATCACATCATCCCTGGTGATCCTCCCGCCAGGGCCGGTCCCGCGGACCGAGGAAAGGTCGATGCCGTGTTCCCTGGCCAGCCGCCGCACGACGGGCAATGCCTTGACGGAGGCCTCCTCTGCCGGCTGCCCGGCCGGACCCCTACCGGCCGGACCGGTGGAACGCCGCGAACCCGTCGCTGCGTCACCGGGTTGATCGCCATCCGGCCAGACCTCCCCGGCTCGGCCGATGACTGCCAGCACCGCCCCCACCGCCAGGGTCTCCCCCTCCTGGGCACCGTGGTGCAGGACCGTCCCTCCGGCGGGAGCAGGGATCTCCACCACCGCCTTGGCCGTCTCGACCTCGACCAGGACATGATCGGCCTCCACCGGCCCGCCCACGGGAACGTGCCACCGGACGATGTCGGCCTCGGTGAGGCCATCGCCGATGTCGGGCAGCTCGAAGACGTAGGGCATCGGGTTCAATAGTACGCGAGCCGGGTCGCCCGCCAGCCCACCGGCTGGAGTCCGTCACCCGCAGGCAAGACGGATCAGACCGGCACCTTCGCCCGTTGCTGCTCCAGTTCCTCCATGGTGACCAGCACCTCGCGGGCCTTGGAGCCCTCGGAAGGCCCGACGATCTCCCTGGTCTCGAGGATGTCCATGATCCGCCCTGCCCGGGCGAACCCGATCCTGAGCTTTCTCTGCAACATGGAGGTGGATCCCAGCTGCGAGCGGACCACGAGCTCGGTGGCCTGCCGGATCAGGTCGGCATCCTCGCCGTCGTCCTCATCGGTGGCCTCCTGGCGCTTGGACTGGCGGACTTCGTCCTCGATCTTGCGGTACTCGACCTTCTTCTGGTCCCGCACCCACTTGACCACCGCCGCGACTTCGCCCTCGCTCACCCACGCGCCCTGCACCCGTTGGGGGCGCGGCTCGCGGGCGGTGATGACCAGCATGTCCCCCACCCCGACCAGCTTCTCGGCGCCCACCACGTCGATGATCACCCGGGAATCGGCCTGCGATGCCACGGAAAACGCGAACCGGCTCGGGATGTTGGCCTTGATCACGCCGGTGATCACGTTGACCGACGGCCGCTGGGTGGCGATCACCAGGTGTATCCCCACCGCCCGGGCCATCTGGGCGATGCGGACGATGGCCGACTCGACGTCACGGCCCGCCACCATCATCAGGTCGTTCAGCTCGTCGACGACCACCACCACGTACGGGAAGCGATCGAACTTGGCCGGATCCAGGCCTCCGGCGTCGTGCTTCTCGTGGTAGCCCGTGATGTCGCGCACCCCGCTGTCCGCGAGCAGTTCGTAGCGCCGGTCCATCTCGCCGACCGCCCACTGCAGGGCCTCCAGCGCCTTCTTCGGCTTGGTGATCACCCGGGTGAGCAGGTGGGGAACCCCGTTGTACTGGCCGAGTTCCACCCGCTTGGGGTCGACCATGATCAACCGGACATCCTCCGGTCTGGCCCTCATCAGGATGGACGTGACGATCGAGTTGATGCACGAGGACTTGCCGGCACCGGTCGCGCCCGCGATGAGCAGATGGGGTAGATCTGCCAGATTGACCAGGACGGGACGCCCCGAGATGTCCTCCCCCAGGCCGACCGTCAGCGGATGGTGGTTGGAGGTCGACTCCTCCGAGGAGAGCACGTGGCCGAGCGTGACCAGCCGGCGGTGCCGGTTCGGAACCTCCACCCCGATCGCCGACCGGCCCGGAATCGGCGCCAGGAGCCGCACATCAGGGGTCGCCAGCGCATAGGCGATGTCGCCGGCCAGGTTGGTGACCCGAGCGACCTTCACCCCGGCGGCGAGCTCGATCTCGTAGCGGGTGACGGTCGGTCCGGACACCACGTTGGTGAGCCGGGCGTTGACATCGTGATCGCTGAGCGTGGCTTCGAGCTGGCGGGCGGTCTCCTGGACCATCCTTCCGCTCCGTTGCTCGGCTCTGGGTGTGTCCAGCAGGTTGAGAGGAGGCAACCGGTACCCGTCCGCATCGGATGCGGTCGTGGCCGCGGCCGGCTTCTTCGGCGCCTTGCGGCGCCCGGCCGGCTTCGCCTCACCCGCCTTCGAAGCGCCCGCATCGGGACGCTGGGCAACCTTGACCTCGTCCGATCCGGCGCCATTCGCGGGAGCGGCCTGCGGCGGACGGACCGGCCGGCGAGGTCTCGACACCTCGGCGGGACGGGCGCTGCGACGCTGCTGCAATCCCCCTGCGATGCCGGCGAAGCGGACACGAGCGGCGCTCAGCCGTGATCGGATCACCCTCACCGTGTAGACGCTCAACTCCCCCGACGCGACCAGGACCTCACCGATGGAGGTCCGCATGGCGAGCATCACCCCGCCGGACGCCACCACCACGAGCACCACGAACGCTCCCCAGAACCCGAGCATCCGCTCCAGCGGGAAGGCGGCCAGCGACCCGATCACCCCACCCGACTGCTTCACGCCCTCGGTACCGCCGGCCAGGGCCGGATTGCCGGTCATGAGATGGAACAGCCCCACCAACCCCACCAGCCAGACCACCACGCCGAAGGCCATCCTACGGTGGCCGTCGGTGGCGCGACCGAGCAGGAGCGCACCTCCCAGGCCCAGCAGGACCAGGGGCGCCAGGTAGACCCACATGCCCAGCAGCAACCGGAGCCCATCCAGCATGTGCTGGCCCAGCGGGCCTGCGGACTGGAAGAAGGCGAGGGCCACCACTACGCCGGCGAGCGCGAGCCCGAGGCCGATCAGGTGGTGGGCCTGGCGTCCGATCCCGAAGCGGAGGCGCTCGTAGAG
>WTGW01000037.1 GCA_011523395.1 Acidimicrobiia bacterium | reverse complement strand
CCACCACCGTCACTCTCGCCGCTTCTGCCGGCGGCGCCATAGCCGAGGACGGCGGAACCCGCGAGATCACCCTCACCCTCGGTCGGACGCTCACCACAGGTGAGGCCCTCACCGTGCCCTTGGCCGTGTCGGGCGCCACCACAGGCGCGCATTACACCCTCACACTCAAACAAGGCCAGGACGTCAACCAGCACATAACCCTTGTCACCGAAGACCCGCACAGCGCCCAGAACCCCGCAATCGTCTTCGCCGCCGGGTCACAGCAGGCCACCCTGTTGCTGACCGCCCTATCGAACACCGACACCGACGAGCGCGCCGTGCGGGTGGCGTTCGGGACGGGCGCCAAGGCCCCCGCCGGGCAGGGACTGGGTGGTGGTGTCGCCACCGCGGGCGGCCCGGTTGACACCGCTGTCACCAACGACGACCAGCCCCCGCCCGCCGACCTGCCCGCCATCACCATCGACGACCGCTGGGCACGCGCTCACGAGGACACCGGGGCGATCAGCTTCGTGGTGGTCCTCAGCGAACCGTCGACCCAGACCGTGACCGTGGACTACCGGACCCGGGAGGGCACCGCCTACGAGTATCTCGACTATGCGGGGGAGCGGGGTCGTCTGGTTTTCCGTCCGGGCACTACCCGGCGCAGCATCAATGTGGTGCCGAGAGCCGACAGCAGACGAGAAAGCGACGAGACCTTCTATCTGGTCCTCTCCAACCCGGTCAACGCCACCATCGAGGACGGCACATCCACCGGCACCATCATCGACGACGACTAACCGGTGGCCTGCCGGCGGGTCGGGTAGGGGGGTGATGGTCAGCGGAACAGGTCTTCGGCCGATCCGCGGGTCAGATCGGTGGCGGCGCGTGTACCGGGCGGCGGTGTCAGGCCGCGATGATCGCCACGGGGATGGATCGGGCCTTTCCCTTCACCAGGTCAGCGGCCGCGAACGAGGGTCCCGCAACGGAGTCGGCCCGGAACCGCACCTTTCAGCGGACCAGACCCCGGTAGTCGACGCAGCGGTGCCCCACCCTGATATGTTCGGGCAACGCTTCTACCGCCTTATCCAGAACATGTGCGTGGTCGACGATTTCGCTTGCCACGACGTGGCCCGGACACGGCAAGGCGGACAGGGTTTTTCCCAACCCGAATTGGTCCAGGATGTTGGAGGCTGCCCGTAGGGTCGGGTACGGCGGCGACCTGTCGTTCTCCGTGGCCGTCGGGGTTCCGGCACTGCACATACCAGGGGGCCGTCCGGCTCTGGAGCGTACACCCCTGACTGTGGGAGGCTTCGTCAAGGGTCGCCGATGTGTGAGAGCCGGCGTCGGGCGGACCGCCGGGCTGCCGGGGCGGACTGAGGATGCGTTGTTGCCGAGGGTGGACGTTTACGAGCCGCACCAGGACGTCGCGGGCCGCCTCGGCGTCCTCGAGCGTCGGGTGCGGACCGGACAGCGGGCGGTGAGAGCCGTCGGGCTCGCTCGTGACTACGTGCTAGTCGCGGTCGTCGAGTGGGCAAGGACGGACGTGGACGCCCACCGGACGACCACCTTCGCTCCGGGACAACTCCGGGTGAGACCGGATGTGATCCTCCCATACCTGGTCAATGATGTAGCTGGTCGAGGCGGGAATCTGGGCCGCGGGGTACGCCTGTTCGACCAGGTCGTACTACTCGTCCTTGCTCTGCGGCTGGGCAGCCTCGAGGAGGGTCGGTGTGTCCGCTCGGTCGGTTTCTCGACCTGCGAGCAGTTTCATCGCCAACACGTAGTGAGCACTTGCCCCGTACACCCGCAGGTTCGATCCGAGATAGACCGAGCGGGGTTCCCCCGGCGTCGGCCCGGGTGGGGCCTTTACGCGCGCGGCGGCGTTCAACCAGCCGTCTTCAAGACCCTCGTCCCGCCCGACGGCCTCCACCACGCGCCAGAACGCTGATGGGATGCCCTCAGACACGACATCGACGTCGTAGGTGGTCCGGGCCCGGTTCCACTGCAAGGCTATGGCGGCGCCGCCTACGACCACGATCTCGACGGGCGAGCGCAGACCGGCGCCGTGGAGGCCTGCGTCTACCGCTTGGAAAAGCTCTCCGATCCGCTCGGCGTCGAGGCGGTGGTGGGGCAACCTCTCAGTCCCAGGGCAGCCACCAGTCGGGGGTGCCCTTGTCGAGCGTCCGGGGGTGGAACCAGACACGGTGATAGGCACAAACGGCTAGGGAACGCCGGCGAACCCAGCGCGCATAGCGCCCATCGAACGGCCATGCGAACATCATCACGTCCTCCGGCGCGCGGTGGCCGGCGACCCAATCGGGCACAGGCGCACCGGCACGGTCGGCCAAGGCGTGGACGATCACGGCGATCGCCGGCAGCAGATTCGGGTCGTCTCCGTCGTAGACAGGGGCCTCACGGATAAGGGCCGCCTTGTCCGATGCCACGTTCCAATCCCAAATGAACTGCAAAAGAGGGAATCGGTAAGGCCCGCGCGGGTCAGGAACCGACATGAGGGGCGGCAGGGAAGCCGCTGTTAACGACAAACCCCGCGCCTCGCGTCGCGACTGCCTTGTCTCGGTTAACCGGACCACGGTCTCGCCTTTCCGCCCCCCAAAGGGGCAGCGCCCAGCCTAGCGGGCGCAGCGAATTGTCCTCTCCCTCAGCCCGAACGGGGATTAGCCTCCCCACCATTTGTGAATCGGGGTGTGGGCGGGTGACGGAAACGTGTTGTGGCAGAAGGTGTACGCGGAGTTGGACCGTTTGGAGGCGTGCCGCGCCAAACCGTTAACCCCGCCGCCTCCGCCGAAGCCGGAGGTCAGTGTGACCGCCGGGTCGGGGGTGATCGAGGGCGGCAGCGCCGTGTTCACGGTCACGGCGAGTCCCGCCCCTGCTACGCCGTTGTCGGTGAGCGTGGTGGTCACCCAATCGGGTGACTTTGGTGTTTCAACCGGGATCAAGACGGTGACTGTTCCCACCGGCGGCAGTGTGAGCCATCCCGTGGCCACCGTTGGTGACAGTGTTGACGAGGCGGACGGGTCGGTCACCGTCACCCTGAACACGGGTATCGGCTATACGGTGTCCACGTCTCAGGGTGCGGCGTCGGTGGCTGTCTCAGACGATGATCAGCCACCTCCTCCGCCGCCCCCGTCCATCCCGGAGGTCAGTATCGCCGCCGGGTCTGGTGTTACCGAGGGCCAGAACGCCGTGTTCACGATCACCGCCGGCCCTGCGCCGTCTGCTCCGTTGTCGGTGACCGTGACTGTCGCGCAGACCGGTGACTATGGGGTGTCGACCGGTTCGAGGACGGTGACTGTTCTGACCGGCGGGAGTGTGAGTCACTCTGTGGCCACTGTCGGCGACCAGGTGGACGAGGCCGACGGCGCGGTCACTGTCACCGTGAACGCGGGTAACGGTTACACCGTCTCTTCCACTCGGAGCACGGCCACAGTCGATGTCTCTGATGATGATGGCACCACGGTCGCGTTGGCCGCCGATCCCGATGATGATGCTGTCGCCGAGGACGGCGGAACCCGCGAGATCACCCTCACCCTCGGTCGGACGCTCACCA
>WTGW01000205.1 GCA_011523395.1 Acidimicrobiia bacterium | reverse complement strand
TACCGGCACTGGGGCCACGACATCACCGACGAGGACACCCCGCTGGAGGCCGGGCTCGGCTTCGCGGTGGCATGGGACAAGGAAGGCGGATTCCTCGGGCGTCAAGCCCTCCTCGCCCAACGGGCCGCCACCCCGTTGCCAAAGCGGCTCGTCCAGTTCAAGCTGGAGGACCCTGAGGCCATCGCGTACCACGACGAGCCGATCCACCGCGACGGTGTCCTGGTGGGCCGCACCACCTCCGGCATGTACGGACACACCTTCGGCGCTTGCCTGGCCATGGGCTACGTACTACGCGACGAGGGCGTGACCCAGGAGTGGATCGAGTCGGGAACATGGGACATCGAGCTGGCCGGAGCCCGCATCCCCGCCACCGCGCAACTCCGCCCCTACTACACTGCCAAGACCCGGAGCTAGATCGGATGGATGCTGTGAACAACAGCTTCCCAATCCATAGGTCGGCAGAGCTTCTTGTCAATCTGACCGACGAGCTCAAAAGACTACGCAGAAACCCTGAGACAGACCCTCATAGCCCTCACATAAAGTACTTAGGTCTATTACTTGTCCACACAATAAGGCAGGTCCAGGCCATCTGCATCCTTATCGACAATCCTGCTCCGGTCTACGCTGAACAAGCAGGGCAACTTTTGCGCGGTCTCTGTGAGATATACGCTAAGGCAGCGTGGATGATGCATCCAGAGACAGAAAGTGAACGCGATTACCGTGCGTTGTGCCTTGAGAAGTCTAGTATAGTGAAGGAGCACCTCTCTGAAGATCAGCAAAGGGAAGTAATTGTCTTAGTAGGCATTGACAAGTACGAGGAGGAAGTCTCCGAGTTAAGCAAGCCACCTAGTACCAAAGATATGCTGTCAGAAATCGGTGCTTCGGATGTGTACGACTTTTTTCGGTGGGAATCGTCGGCGGTACATATGTCACTAACAACACTCGCTACAACCGTACACGGGTTTGACACCAAAACCGGACATGTGATGTTAGGCGGCCCGAATCATCCGGTTCATCGTGCAATGCGTCTCTGGTTAGCACTTGACATCCTTCGGAGGATAGCGGACGTGGTCATCACAGGCTCTTGTCGTAAATCACATGATTGGGAAAATATCCGATCCACGATTACAGCGGAGATAGTGGGGCTGCTATCGCCATTAGCGGTGGCCGAAGTCACGACATAGGGGGCTTGGGAGTGCCTCCGGAGGATTGTCTCACACTCGAGTGAGACTCATGGGGAGGTCAATGCCATCACATATAACCTCGTTACTAGCGGGAACGACGATCCGTTCACGCCGGTTGTTCGCGCGGAGCCCCTAGCGGATCAACCAAGTCCTACCGAAGGTTCGTGGTTCGCCCTTTGTCGGGGGTGAATCGAGGTCCAGCAGCCCATGCGAATCCTCTGGCGCGTTCTCCAAGGTCGCACCCTGCCCGATGACGGCTCTAGTCTGTCGCATGGCAAGCACCAGAAACACGATCAAGATACTGCCAATTCCTCGGCCTTCAGCGTCCGTTTGGTGCGCTGCGGCTTCGACCGCGGCCTGATCAGGCATAATCGTGGCAGCATGACATCCATGGCAGGACTCTCCACGGCTCGCAGGCCGGGCTGGCGGACAACCCCCTTCACACGGGCTGACTTCTGCTCCATATTGCAGGTGAGCTTCCCCGGTCCGTTACGAGGGGAGTCCCCATCCTCTACCGAGTCGTTGGCGGTAATCGCACGCAAATCAGGATCAGACCAGTGAACGCCGTGGAGCTTTTGCGCCTTCTGGTGGCCCGCGGGACTGGGAAGCCCGCGCCGACGCGGGCCGGTACCGGTGGTGTGGTGGTAGTTCGGGGCTTCGAGGTGGCGGTTGCGCTCGATCCGTCTGAGCGCAGCATGCGGGCTCGGTGGCGGGAGCGCGTTGGCAACAGGCCAGTGAGCTATCTGCTGGTCGCGGATGATCCGGGCCGGGCGGGCTGGTTGCGTGTTCTCGGTCCTGCGTCGGCGGACACGCCGATCCGCTCGGTTGACGCTGAGGCGTTGGATCGCGCCATCGACGAAACCGGGGAGATGGGAGCACTCGATTCCGTTCGTCATCTGGCGGAAGAGATCGTCCGCCTGGGGGGTCATGGAGTCCACATGGAAGGGTTGCTGTCCCGACATACCGTCGAGGTGCGTTTCAGGGAGAACGCGACGATGTGGGCCGATGCGACTGCGGCGACTTCGGAGCTGAGGCCGTCAGACGAGTGGAGGGCGATCCTGACAAAGCTCGGGTATACATTGGAACAGTTGCCAACCCGGGGATATCTGGCGCGCCACGAGGATCGACCCGTTGCTGTGGTGCATCCGAAGAACAGCGCGAGGGCGTTCACACGGCTAGATGAGCAGGGGCGCCCGCCGGAGGGACTGCTGGCGCGGGACTGCCGAGCATCTGGGGCTCCCTACGGGTTGCTGGCATACGGCGGACGGTTCCGACTATTCGATGCAGCATCGACCCAGGAGTGGCTCGACTTCGACACCCACCTGCTCGACCACGACCGTAAGCCGCTCCTGGCGCTGCTCTCGCCTCCGTATTTGTCCGACAACCGATTAGCCGAACTGCAGGTCGAGGCTCATCGTTTCGGCACGGAGCTACGCGAGCGCCTAGATCGTACGATCCGCTTCGATGCGTTTCCGGCGCTTGCAGGCGGGCTAGACCGGTGGATCATCGATAGCGGCGAGGACATCGAAGACGACACTCAGAGGGAGCATTTGGAACAGGCCGCCCTCACTCTGATGTTCCGGCTCCTGTTCATACTCTATGCGGAAGGCTCCGGCTTCCTACCAATGGACAACACCACCTACTGGAGGAAGTCACTTACCGGGCTGGTCGCCGAAGCGGCTGAGACGGAGGGGAATTGGACTGAGGGCTCGACCGCTCTGTGGGCCCAGTTCACGGTGCTAGTGCAAGCGATGCGGAGCGGAAACCGGGCCTGGGACGTTCCCGCTTACAACGGTTCACTGTTCGCCCCTACCGACTTCGAGGGCGCTGACCTACTGGAGCGTGTGGAGTTGACCGACCCGCACTTCGCCCGGCTTCTCCTCGCGGTCGGCTGGGACAACTCAGGAAACCGGGGGATCGACTACTCGTCGCTAGAGATCGGCCACCTAGGGCACATATATGAGGCTCTGCTGAGCTTGCGCCTGTCGGTGGCCGACCGGCCCCTCCGCTATGACCGTAAGCAGGACCGCTACGTGCCGGACGACTCCCGTCCCGAGATAGGTGTCGGAGAACTGCTGTGGCAGACCCACGAGGGTGGCCGCAAAGCCGGCGGCGTCTACTACACGCCCGCTGAACTCGTGCAACATCTGGTCCGAGGCGCGGTCGTGCCCACGTTCGAGCGTCACCTGGAGACAGTACGGGCTACCGCAGAAACCGACCCGGACGCAGCGGTACGTGAGTTGTTCACGTTCTCGGTACTGGATCCCGCTTGCGGTAGTGCCCATTTCCTGGTGCAAGTGGTGGAAACACTGGCCGACATGACGGTTCGTTTCCTGGCCGAGACGCCGCTCCCCGGTATCAGCACGGACCTTGCCCGGCTACGCGCCGGCACATCCGCCGGAGGCGGAGTGGACGATGCAGCGCTGCTGCGTCGCCTGATCTTGAAGCACTGCGTCTTCGGGGTAGACGTGAGCCCGATGGGCGCCGAGATCGCTCTCATGTCCCTGTGGCTGGCTTCCTTCGTGCCAGGACTGTCGCTGTCCTATCTGGACCGTAACGTGATCGTCGGTGATTCCCTGCTCGGAGTTGCATCGCCCGAGACCGTAGGAAAGGTAGGGACCATCTGGTATGACCACCTGCTGGACGCTCTCGGTGATGCCATCACAGCGGTGGCCCGCCTGGCAGACATCGACGATCGCACACCCGAAGAGGTCGAGGCCAGCAAGGTTGCTGACACCGAAGCATGGGCGGCGACCGAACGTGCCCACCAACTGTTCGACCTGTGGGTAGCTGAAGGATTCGGCCTTGACACACGCAGATACGTAGACACCCATGCGCTCGACGTGATCTCAGGAGACGCCGACACGCATGGCCGGTATTTGATCAGGGCTGCCAGCCAGCTGGGGAAGGAGCACCGATTCCTCCATTGGCCACTTGCGTTTCCGAGGGTGTTCGACCCCAGCCGGGAACGGCCTGGGTTCGACGTGGTAGTGGGAAATCCCCCCTGGGAAGAGGTAACTGTTGAGGAGCTTGCTTTCTATGTCATGCACAGGCCTGGCATCAACGGACTGCCCGCCACCATCCGAGGCAGGGCAATCCAAGACCTGATCAGAGATCGCCCCGAGTTGCCGGGGCTTCTCGCCGAAGAGCGCGACCGGGTCGCCTTACAAAGAGAGGCATTGGCTGCAGGAGAGTACGAAGCGATGGCTGGAGACCCCGACCTGTACAAGTACTTCTGCCAGCGGTACCGGCAGCTCAGTCGACAGAGAGGATCCATTGGGGTTGTACTGCCGAGGAGTGCCTTCATAAACATGGGATCACGCGGATTCCGTGGCTGGTTGTTCCGTGGAGTGACAACCCGACGAATTGATTTCCTCCTGAACAGGCGGAGATGGATCTTCGACACCCATCCTCAGTACTCCGTCGCGTTGGTGGTAGCCGAGCGAACCCAACCCAAAGAGGATCATCGCGTAGAGATTGCGGGGGTCGCAGCCTCACGGGAGGAGTGGACCCAGCAGTCGCGAGGCAATGGAGTCCGCATCGCCTCCACGGGGTTCGGTCCAGGTTGGATGACTCCGCTCGTCGGTACGCAGCCGGAAGCCGATGTGCTCGCGAAGGTACGTGTCGGGAATCTATTCGCCTTCGGCAGCGATAAGAGAGAGAGAGAGAGAGAGAGAGAGAGAGAGAGAGAACAAGTCTAGAGGGGTCTTCCCCGTCACAGACTTGCACGAAACAAACGACCGCCACCTGTGGCTTGGGCTTCCCTGTCAGGGAACTGGACGAAACTCAGGATCGCCACCTCTGGACTCGCCCGGACGTCGTCGTGAATAGCCGGCCACTCTGGAAGGGCGGGAGCTTCTACCAATACGATCCCCACGGCGCGGAGGCTCGCTGGTGTTCGGAGTCCGACGCGGTCTGGAATAAGGTTCGTAAGAAACGCCCTGGCCTCAGATCACAGATAGCACGCTTTGTGCCGGTAGCTGACCGGCGTCGTGCGGTCCTGACAGAACTTGGCAGGGCGCGGGTGGCATTCCGAGATGTAAGCCGAGCTAACGATTCTCGAACGGTGATTGCCTGCCTCGTGCCTCCTGAGGTCTTCCTAACGAACACGTCACCGTATCTAGCTTTCATCGATGGCGACGAGATGGTTCAGGCTGCCTGCCTAGGCATCATGAACAGCCTTCCCTTTGACTGGCAGGCGCGGCGGTTTGTGGAGATCCATGTCAACTTCTTCATTCTCGAAGGGCTGGTCGTCCCGTGGCTCGATGATGAGAACTTCGAAGCAGTGGCTCGCTGCGCGGCCCGACTGTCCGCTGTGGATGACCGTTTCGCCGACTTCGCCAAAGCGACGGGAGTGCGAGTAGGTCCCCTAGGTCCGAGTGAGCGTCAGCGGTTGTTGGTAGAGATCGACGCTCTGGTGGCACATGCGTGGAATCTGACTCCTGATGACCTTGCGGTGATGTTCGATGACTTCACCACAGATGCTGTCTCCGAGGGGTACCGAACCGACTTATTGGCCCGGCTTGTAGAGCTGCGCTGAATGCCCGGTCGTCCTTCACTCGTCAACAACCTGGAGACCGGTCACGGCGCCGCTCTTACGTACCTGACCAATGACCTTGGGTCTCAATACGATCTTTCGATCGCCACCGGGTACATCAACCTCGGAGGCCTCCACCACCTGACGATCTGCGTCACCGACGAACGGTGTGTGCGTCTGCTCTTGGGCGCGACACCAGCTCCCGGACTAGGAGGCAGTCCGCCACTTCCCTACTTCGAGCGCGCGTTGGAGCTCCTGAGGGCGGATCGGGATCTAGCCCGCTTTCCGCCTAGCCGGGCTGCCCGATGTCTCGTAGACCTCGATGGTTGGCTCGACCGGCCCGAGGTACAAGTCCGAAGGTATACCGAGCGGTTCCTTCACGGTAAGGCCTATATGTTCGGTGACTCGAATGACGCTCGGGCAGCACTAGTCACATCCGCCAACCTGACCGCGGCAGGACTGTTCAGCAATCTCGAACTGGGGTTGGCCGACTACTCGCCGCTGGTTGCACGCACCGCAGTTGAATGGTTCGATCGCCTGTGGGACGAGGCGACGGACTTCAAGACCGAGTTACGGGATCTGCTGTTTCCCGACCCCGGGATGATCGACCCCCAGGCGGTCTATCTCCGGGCGCTTCTGGAGTTGTTCGACGAGGAGATCGAAGAGCCGGTGCCGCCGCTCACCACGGTCCATCTGGCACCGTTCCAGCGGGACGGGTTCCGCCGCGCATTGGAGATCGTTCGCAGACGGCACGGAGTGGTCTACGCGGATGGGGTCGGTACCGGCAAGACCGAGATCGGGCTGGCATTCATTGAGGAGTACACCCGTCGGCGAGGCACCCATGCCTTGGTGGTCGCCCCGCGGCAGTTGGTCCAGCACTGGCAGGAACGGATAGAGCGGGCGCTCCTTCCTGCCCGCGTGGTCACGTACCACGAACTCGCCACCGACGAGCAACTGACACCGCCTGGCACCATCAACCGTGCCAGACGGCTGACGATCAACAAAGACGTCTACCGGCTCGTGGTGGTCGACGAGGGCCATGCCCTGCGTAACCCCGACACCACCTGGCAGAGAGCCATGTCACGGCTGCTGGGCGGCGAGCGCAAGGACCTCGTGCTGCTGACCGCTACTCCCGTCAACAACGGTTTGTGGGACCTCTACCACCTGGTTATGACCTTCGCCCTCCACGACCGCGCTTTCACCGCCGACGGTATCCCATCCCTCCGGCGATTGTTCGTGACCGCGGGTGCCAACGAACGGGACCCTGAGAACCTCGATCCTGACGTGCTGTTCCCCCTGGCCGACATGGTGAGCGTCCGCCGCGACCGTAGATTCATCGAAACCCACTACCCGGACGCCGCATTCCCCGACGGGACCCCCGTGAGGTTCCCCACACCGACTCTGACCACCGAACGGTACGACCTCGACGAGGCACACCCCGACCTCGTGCTGGAAGTCGTGGTCGCTATCGACGACCTGACCATGGCCCGGTACCGGCCCAGCGCCTTCCGGATCGGGGATGAGGCAGTAGTCCACGAGGAGACGCTGAGCGCCCTGTTGCAGTCGGCAATCCTGAAGCGTTTCGAGTCATGCTGGCAGGCGTGCTTGCTCACGCTGGGGAGGATGCTGGCAGCCCACGACGCCTTCCTCGCCGCCTGGGACGAAGGTCATGTGCTGTGCGGCGATGCCTTGAAAGCGGCTGCACAGCAGGAACTCGATGAGACCGGCCTGGCTCAGTGGCTCATGGAGAACCCCGAGGAAGAGGGGATCGAACCAGTGGAGGCGTTCGAGCCTCCATTCCGGGATCACGTGTCACACGACAGACGGCTCCTGGCACGGTTGGTTACGTTGCTCACCCGGCTCGATCCTGACCATGACCCCAAACTCGGCCTGCTTCGTTCCCTGATCGAGGCAAACCCTTCACAGAAGGTCATCGTGTTCTCGACCTTCGCCGATACCGTGCGATATCTCGACGAACACCTCCCGCGGCAACTCGGCGGTCGACAACGTGTAACCGTGATCGGCGCGGAAACCAACCCTGACGAACGAACCGAACTGCTAGCCCGGTTCTGTCCCAGGACGGTGGTTCGGCCTGACTACGAACCCGAAGATGGCGAAGTCGACCTGCTACTAAGTAACGACGTGCTGTCCGAGGGTCAGAACCTCCAACAGGCGGCCGCCGTCATCAGCTACGACATGCCCTGGAATCCGCAGCGGGTCGTCCAGAGATACGGACGTGTCATACGGTTGAAGAGCGACCACGAGCAGGTGTATCTGACCACGATGCTGCCCGAACCGGGCGACCTAGAGGAGATGTTGCGGCTCGAGGCCGCTATCCGCCGCAAAGTAAAGGCAGCCCGTACCTTCGGGATGGAGATCCAAGTGATCGAAGGCGAGGAAGAACGAGAGATCCGCGCTTATGCTCGCCGCCTCACCGATGGTGACCCCTCACTCCTCGACGAGAGCGGCCACGACGGCGCACCACAGGGTCTGAGCCCCGAGCAGATCCGGTCACGGCTGCGGCGGGCCTTCGAAGAGGGCGAGGTGGAGAGACTGCGACGGCTTCCTTGGGGACTCGGCGCGGCCTTCCGCCAAGGGGATGGCATTCCCTCCACAGGCCCTCCGGGGGTGTTCTTCGCCTGCCGCACCAAGTCCGGCCACAAGTACTGGCGATATGTCGAGACTGACGCCGGAGTGGAGAATGCCCCGGGCGCGATCCTGCGGCGAATCGACCCTGGGAACGCCCCCAACGTAGAGCAACCATCCATCGACCTAGAACGCACCTGGCAGGCAGCCGTCACCTCGATCGTCGAAGAGCACAACGAGCGCGCTGCGTCGGCGGGTGATCCGGTCCCGGTGGGCCCGATCCAGCGTTGGGCGCTCGAAGTGCTACGTGACCCGGCCGCGCTGTTGCCCGAAGGCGCCGAGACAGCCTACGAGGCCCTCTCGGTGGATCGGAGCCGAACCGTCCGATCAGCCCTCGGCGCCGTCCGTCGCGCCCTCACCAACGATGCGATCTCCCTGACAGCGGCGGCCGCTCGGATCGTTGAGGTCGTGCGTTCGTTCGGCCTGCGCGAGGTGGCACCGCCCGAGCCGTTGGCGGAGATCACAGAAGACGACGTCGGCGTCATCTGCTGGATGGCTGTCCTCCCGGCCGCGACCGAGTAAGGGGGCCACGGGAACCTTCTCGCTGTGGTGACCTGCGATAGGAACGTTAATAATTCGTTGGTGACGATCCTGTAGAACGGAATATGTCACAGGGTCCTGTTACATATATGTTCATGGTTCAAGAACACATGCCCTTGCTGCGCGGAGACCGAGAAGGACGGCCCGATCTCGGCGATCCCACGCCGGGGCGCCGAACCTCTGGCGATGCCATAGGGCGTATCGGCGCTGCCGTGGGCGAACTGCGCCAAGCTCGGATCGGTCCCATGTCCCGCGACCAGGCGACCCGCGCGGCCCAGATGTTGGGGAAGATACGGTCGATGGCCTCCTCCCTCCTGTGCGATGTGGCCCACCAGATAGAAACTGGCACCGGATCAGGGGTTGACACCGGCGAGGTACTGCGACAGGAGGCCCGACTGCCGCAGCGGGAGTCGAAGAAGATGGCCAAAGTGGCGCGGCGGCTCCAGGAGATGCCGAAAGTGCGGGAACGGTTCGCCGCAGGACAGATCACCGTAGACCATGTCAACGCGCTCGCGAACGCCGCGGAGAAGGTAGGCCCCCAAGCAGTCAACGGGGACGATCGTCTGATCGAGGCTGCCGATCGCCTCCTTCCCGACAGCTTCGACCGCCACGCCCGCCGCTGGTCGAACGAGAAGCTGATCGAAAGGGGTGTCGATCCCCTAGAGCGTCAGCGCCGGGCCAGGGAGGCGAAACTGTGGGTGGAGAAAGAGACCGGGCTCGGAGTCCTGATGGCGAAGGTGCCCCGTCCCCAGTTCGAACATCTCCGCCAAGCCATCGACCACCACTACATGGCTCAGCTACGCCAGGACGGCGCCGGTGGTCGAGACCCCGACCAGGTTCGTAGCCCGAAGCAGCGTGTAGCCGATGTGGTGTTCGAATTGTTGACCAACCGGGACGCGGACACCGGCGAGCCCGTGGCGGGAACCGTCGGTGTCAAGGCCAAGGCCTCCACCCAACTCATCCTGTTGGCACCGCTCGGGGTGGTGGACGGAACCGACCCCGACGGCACCTGCGAGATCATCGGCGTAGGACCCGTACCCCCTAGTGTCCTCACCACCCTCAGCCCCGACACCGAAGTAGCCGGCATGATCTTCGACCGGGCGGGCCGGCCCCTCTGGCTGGGCCGCAACCAGCGCCTCGCCAACGCCGCGCAACGGCTAGCGGTAGCCATCCGCGACCGCGGATGCTTCGCCTGCGGCGCTCCCATGCATCGATGCGAACTCCACCACATCCAAGAATGGCACCGCGACGGCGGCCCAACCGACATAGACAACCTCGCCGCCGTCTGCCGCCGACACCACAAGTGGCTCGAAACCAACAACCTCGCAGTCCAACGAACAACCAACGGCTACCAAACCCGACCCCGAACCGGCCACGACCCCCCGTGACGCCCATCGCCGGGGTGGCCAACTGGCCTTGCCCTTGTACAGCACCCGCCAATGAAGCAACGCGACGGCGCCGTGCAGCTCAGGACGGGCTTCATACAGATGGAGGGACGGGGTACGATTGGATGATCATGTCGACCGCCACCGGCTACCTTCCCCGGCTTGACACCCGCGAGAGCTACATTGACTATCTCGAAGGCTTCAACATGCCCGAAGGGAAGGAGCGCGAGGGGAACGGGTCAATGCGCACCCGGATCAAGACGTACATGCTCGAGACCGCAAGCGGCGACCATGCGATTCCTGAGCTTGACAGTCTCTTTCCGGATGCCGTTCATCTCCACCGGATGGACGACACGCTGTATCGCGTGGAAGACGCGGGACACGGTCACCAGGTTGTTGGACTGGTCGAGGCGCTCGATGAGCGACACCCTGTCCTCTACACCACGTTGCCGGTTGCCGAAAGCGACAAATGGGTTCGCCAGACCATCGACCC
Organism: Acidimicrobiia bacterium; assembly: GCA_011523395.1. GTDB lineage: Bacteria > Actinomycetota > Acidimicrobiia > Spongiisociales > Spongiisociaceae > Spongiisocius. Next base: position 43,068 of record WTGW01000205.1, on the reverse strand, counting down.
CAACCCTTGGCTGGATCGTCTCTGGCTCTCATCGCCCATCCTGTTCGAACTCTGGACTTATGCGCAACGCAACACCCCAACTGATCGGTATATTCGTCTGGGATTCGAGCACGACGCTTGGTATGAGGCACCGTCGGATCACCACTCTGGTGATGAGGGCCTAAACGAAGAGAAGGAACGACCAGATGAGGACGAAGAAGCTCCACTGAGTCGGATCGAGCGACGCCGATCCAGAGTAAGCCTGACAGAACGGTTGGCGCTCCTAAACACGAAGCTAGAGCCTCTCATGAAACTGTACGACCCTCTGCACTCCCTGGTTCAATTACAGATACCAGGTAGAGAACGGGGTGGGCACCGTCTCTACCACGACGGACGGGCCACCAACTGGACCGACTCGTTCCTCGAGCACAGGGCAACCGTCCGCTTGGTTGCGAAGCTGTACCGCCGGGTGACGGATCGTGCAGAGGCCCGCCTTTGGGTAGACACGACCCAAGTCGGCCAAGACGGATTCTCATTGACCGGAGCACCGGTCACCATCCGCTTCAGCGCACAACTGAGCGAGCCTACGTTCAGACGTTTCGTCAATCTAGCGTTGCGACGCCGGACGAGTCGTTTTCGAATCGGCGGGTATATCACCGAGCGCGGGCCCACCAAGGTCCATCTGGCTGGCATAGACCGCCATCTGTGGCAACCGTTTCTCCTGGAGGCCACCAGCCGTCAGTTGCTAATGGTTCTACCGCGAGGGACATGTGGTAACACAATCCATCGTTTAGTGACCAACATTCAGCGATATCTAGATCCGAGGGTGGATGTCTGGCTGGGTAGCGAGTCGTATCGCGACACCGTAGCCCAATCCATGACCGCACCTTGACCAGTGAGTCCACCCTTGTCTCGGACCAAGTCTTCCAGTTAAACACGCTCCTATGGGCTCTTGAAGAACTCCCCGAGCAGAGCCGGATTCAACCCGTGCTTCGGAACGCGGGCTACTCACTCTTGGCCATAGGACGCCGGTTGTTGATGCCTGTTGACGATCTTTCTCTATCCGCTATAAGGAGACTGACCGGATCCAGTGATACGTCAGCCTGCCGTCCGGACCTCTGGCTCAAGCACTCGGGTGATCCCGTGCAGCCGCTGGTTGAGTTGAAGAGCAGAGGATTCTCGCCAGCCTCGTCAAACAGAAGGCAGGCACTTAAGTTGCTGGTAGCCGCCTTCGACCTCGGCCCTTCTCTTGGAGAACCGAACGAGCATCGCGGTCATGTCGTATACGGAACCGTCTCATCTGATGCGGACGACATGGTGACAACGCTCGATCAACTCGCTGACAAAACAAGGGCGGAAGGTGTGCCCGTAGCACCCAACGCAGTGATAGCGCTCTCAATCGAAAATGAGGGCGTGGCACTGTCCAGCCCCCGACCAGAAGCCCTTCCGGAACCCGCGGCAGAAGCTCTTAGTTCTCCGGCGATCGTGCTTGACCGGGATGACGATAACGATCTGCGGCCGCTCTACTTCGTACCCTGGATCCCCGACATCGGGGGTAGTCAAGATGAAACACTCCGAGCAGACGGCTACCGAGAACTGACAGCTCGGGTCTTGACTCAAGCGATGGGCTACATTGGCCAATCTCGCGTACCTAACACCCTCTTGCTCACCGGAACTCAATTACTCAGCGGAGCAACGCTGGGCGTGTTCAATCGCTGGCAGGAAGAGAATAAGCGGCAATTCAGCGAAGCAGCGGCCAAAATCGTAGAACGCAGGCTTAGGTCCCATGTCGGGATCATACGCAAGCGGCGAGATCGCATAGAAATCGACCTTCCCGATGTAGAGGCACAAAACAATGCTATAGATCGCCTTGATAGAGCTGAACCTGCCAACCAATCAACCAATTTTGAATCGGTAATCAAAGAACAACCTACTCTCTTCGACACCGACCTGCCTGATCTACCCTAGACACACTCAAGCACTCGGAATATGGAACGTCGCGCGTGACCGTGTCCCTGAGGTCAGGGGCTGACATCCAGTGGTTTTCGGGTCGCAGGGTGGGAGACTCAATGAGCGTCCGCTGTGGGATGACGGGTGCCGTCACGGTCAACCACTCGCGCATTGTGGCGGTGCGACCTCCGAGTGAGCGGCCAGACTCTCGACGTGGCCGCCATTTACTTACGCTCTAGCTGTTGGAGACAACCGGCGTTATTTCCAGATTTTGGGGACCATCTCAGGCCTCTGGGGCTGACCACTGGGGCGCGGTCAGGCCGGACGGGGGTATTCGGGCTGGCGGGGTGCCTAGCGTTCGACGGGTAGGCCCACTGACGAGCCCCACTCGGTCCAGGATCCGTCGTAGACGCGGACGTGGTCCCAGCCGAGAATCCGGGTGGCGGTGAACCAGAGCAACGAGGCTCGGTGGCTGAGGCGGCAGTAGGCGACCACCTCGTCGGCCTGGTCGGGCGCCGCCCCGACCGAGCGGAAGACCTCCTCCAACTCCGCCGGCGTGCGGAGGGTGTTGTCGTCGTTGAAGAGACGCCGGAACATCAGGTGCCGGGCGCCCGGGATGCGCCCGTGGCGCTCGGCCCCGTAGTCGAACCCGGTGCCGGGCTTGACCCGATCACCCACGTACTCGGTTTCGTACCTACCGTCCAGCACTACCAGGCCGGGTTTCCCGAGGTCCGCCAGCAGTTGCCCGCAGAACACCCGTGTCGAGTCGTCACGCTCGATCTGCTGAGGCTCGTAGTGCACCGGGTCGAACGTCGGCACCTCCAGGGTCATCGGCCTCCCGTCGAGCTGCCAGCGCTTCTGCGACCCGTCGAGCACGCGGGCATCGGGGTGGCCGTTCATGACCGCGGTCACCCAGTAGGCGAAGATGGCGTACTGGTTGCGCCCGCTGTAGAAGACGACGGTCGTATCGGATGAGATCCCCCACTCTCCGAACCGTTCGGCCATCAGCCGGGGGGTGGGGAACTGGCGCTCGATGGGGTGCCAGAGCACATCCTTCCAGTACCAGTTGACGGCGCCCGGGATGTGCCCGTCGTCGTACTCGCTGGTGTCGGCCTCGTACTGGATCTCGATGACCCGCACGTTCGGGTCGTCGAGGCGTGCTTCGAGCCAGTCGCCCGAGACGAGGGGGGTGGTCGATTCAACCATCGGGTCAGACCTCCGATCTCATGGGTGTGCTTACTTTCTCCTTCAGAAGGGTTTGAAGATCATCAGGGCCAGGATCACGGTCGCCGTGGCGCGCAGGTAGATGCCTCCCCTGCGTATCCGGGTGCGGAGACGCCTGACCTCGGCTGCCTTCTCCCCGGCGGGTGGTTCTCCGTCCTGCGTGGCTGCGATCGCCCGGGCCAGGGTGGGGTTCTGGACGGTGATCGAATAGGTGAAGCTGGCAGCGAAGAGGATGATCGACACCAGGAGCCACAACCGGTCGAACAACCCATAGCCCTGCTCCACCATGAGCCCGATCCCGGACACCAGCACCAGCGCGGAGAGCGGGATGGCCGTGGTGCCCGTGAGCAGGCGCACCACCCGGGTGGCGAAGAGGGAGTGCTCGGTCCCGGCGCCCTGACGGCTGATCCTCCCGAACACGAAGGTGGGCCCGATCCCGGCCATCGCGCCGAACAGGTGCAGGAAGAGGAGGATGCCGAACAGGTCCACGCCTCAGCCTCCGTTCCCTCCGGTTACGCCGGGCTTCCAGATCCGACGCCCGCCTCGGCGTTCGAACCTGCCGAAGGTGGGATGGTTGAGATGGCCGGCGGCCACGAGGGTGCGGTCCTCCTCCAGCCGACGGAGTTGGCGTCGGCGGGTCAGGACCGCCTCCTCGGGATCGGCGTCGAAGCGGTGGACCCAACCCGTTTCGGTCGCCACCACGGGATGGTGGATGAGGTCACCGAGTATGAACAGTCGCTCGCCGCCGGACTGGACCACGAAGCTGGTGTGGCCGGGGGTGTGCCCGGGCGTGGCGACCGCCGTGATCGACCTGGTCAGGCTGTGGCCGTCCGCGAAGGTGTCGAGCACCCCCGCTCTCTCCAATGGCAGCGCCTGGCGGGCGATGTTCGGGTGGTTCTCCTCGCGGGAGCTGAAGAAGGCCCAGTCCCGCTCGGAGACCAGGTAGCGGGCGTTCCCGAAGCGGGGAGAGATCGCTTCGCCGTCGTACACCAGGTTCCAACCCACATGGTCGGCGTGCAGGTGGGTGAAGGCCACCACGTCGATGTCCTCCGGCTCCAAGCCGATCTCCGAGAGCCGCTCCGGCAGCGCCCCCCGTGACTTGGGCGCCCCGGGAGGACCGAGCTCGGGTCCCCAACCGGTGTCGATCAGCACCGCCCGGCCGTCTCCACGAACCACGAAGCAATGGAAGTTGACCATGGCGTTGCCCGGCTCGTTCTCGATGAGGTCGAGGTACGGCGCCCAGGCCTCTTCGGAAACGGCCGGGTAGTGCCAGGCCCGGTCGAAGGAGTGGGCCTTGTCACGGATGGCGGTCACCTCGACGTTCCCGACCCTCACAGTCGTCCTCATCGCGCTCCTCCTAGGCCGATGCCCGGGGGGTGGTAGCCGGCCCGCCGGCACAGCTCGCTCAGATGCTCGGCGGCGTTCTCCACCACCGCGGCCGGGTCGACCGCGGTCAGGCGTCCGTGGCGCTTCAGGATCCGTCCGTCGATCATGACCGTGTCGATGTTGGCAGGTTGGGCGGAATGGACGATCGCGACGGCCGGGTCGTGGACGGGCGCCATGTTGAGGGAGTCGGTCCTCACCATCAACAGGTCGGCCCGCTTGCCCACCGTTATCGATCCCACCAGGTGGTCCAGGCCCAGGGCTCGTGCTCCCTCGATCGTCGCCAGCTCCAGGACCCGCCGGGGGCTCAGCGCTTCGGGGTCCTGGTTGGCGATCGACTCCAGCCCCACCGCTACCCGCATCGCCGCGAAGACATCGGCACAGGCCGAGATGGCCGTGGTGTCGAGCGACAGGCTCACCGGGATGCCGGCGGCGAGGTGCCCACCCACGGGCGGGGCGCCCATGCCCAACCTCAACGAGGACATGGGGCTCATGCTCACCGGGATCCGGTTGGCGGCCAGGTACTCGCGTTCGGTCCGGGAGATGTAGAGGCAGTGGGCCAGGAGCATGCCGGGACCCAGTAGCCCCTCGTCGTGCAGTATCCGGACCTGGTGGATGCGCTGCACCTCCGCCCTCGTACCGGCGCAGTGCATCGAGATGGTCAGGCCCTGGTCCCTCGCCAGCGCCCACTCCTTGCGGTAGACCTCGGGAGTCGACCGGGCCGGTCCCCGCACGCCCACACCAAGGGTCAGGAGACCATCGGAGTGCGGTACCCACTCCTCGGCGATCCGCCCGATACTCCCGAAGTCCATGACCTCGTCAGGCAGGACGCCACCCCTCTCGAGGATGGCTCGCATCTTCTCCATGGGCATCGAGGGATGCGCCGACGGGGCGGAGTAGGAGAAGTGCACCCTCGTGCCCAGCCGCCGGTGAACATCGAGGTTGGCCTCTGCGTCGCCGTACCGCATGATGTTGTGCGACCAGTCGTGGACCGTGGTCACGCCGGCGGCGATACCCTCGGCCATGCCGAGCATCACCCCCGCCGCCACGTCCTCGGACGTGAAGAATCCGCCGAGCCTGCCCTTCGTGGCGAACCAACCATGCTTCTTGCCGTCCCCCACCACACCTCTCAGCAGCGTTCCCCACACGTGCCAATGCGAATCGACGAAGCCGGGCATGGTTATGCAGTCGCTTCCGTCGATGGGCTCGGCGCCGTCGGCGGGCAACCGGGGACCGACGGCAACCAGAACGCCGTCGGCGACCTCGACGTCCGTTCCCGTGGGTTCTCCCAGGGCTGGATCCATGGTCAGCGCCGTAGTGTCCCGGATCACGAAGTGACCTCTACGGGGCAAGCCTCGGACAACCATGTCCGGCACCCTAGTGCTGCGGGCTGCGAGGGTACTGCATGGCGGTTCCGGCCGAGTGGCGCCACATGGGAGGCCCTGCATACAATATCCTGCGATGAGCACCATCGACTCCCAGACGGTCATCCCGCCGGTCGGCGTGCCCAGGTCGCAGTTCCTGCCCGCTGTTGAACCGCTCAGCGCCGAGGACGCGGTGACGTCCGCCCTGAGGGACGCCATTCTCAGCGGCAAGCTGATGCCGGGAGAACGCCTCGCCCAGGCAGAGTTGGCGCGGCAACTGGGCGTGAGCCGTATCCCGTTGCGCGACGCGCTGCGGCGGCTCGGCGAGGAAGCCCTGGTAAGGATCGACGGGCGGCGCGGGGCCTGGGTGACCGCCCTGTCGAAGCGCGACATCGCGGAGATATACGAGCTGAGGATCATGCTCGAAGGTCGATGCATCCGCTACGCAGTCCAGAACCTGTCCGGCCACCAGGATCAGGCCGCAGTGCTGGAGCTGTCGAAGCACATGGACAGCTCTGACCGGGACGACACGGCGGGCCGGGAAGCCCGACGACGGTTCTACGACGTGCTCTACTCCCACTCAGGGCGGCCCCGGATGCACCGGCTCATCATGCAGCTCCGGGACAACGTGGGCCGGTACCACCTGATACAGGACACAGATCTGGCGCACGCCGCCCACTCCCAGGTGCGCCACTGCATCATGCACGGGGACGCCGACGGGGCCGCCCGAGCAGTGAAGGCCCATCTCGAGGAAGCCCGGGAGGACCTGCTGGCAACCATGTCAGAGGAGACCCTCCAGTAGTGCCGCACTACGGGGGCGAGGCTGGCCCTGACGACGCAGGTGGGGTCGGTAACCGGGCGGAAGGCCGTCCTTGGCATAAGGTATACAATCCGGGCATGGACCAGACCACACCAGTGAAGCCGCGCGTCCGGCGAAGGACGCCATGTACCGGATAGCAATCGATGTAGGTGGTACGTTCACCGACTGCCTCGTCCTAGACGAGCAGACCGGTGACCTGCATCAGTTCAAGTCACCCACCACCCCGCCCGATCCGTCGATCGGGTGTATTGACGCTCTCGCCAAGGCGGCGACCGCAAACGGGCTGGCGCTCCCGGCCTTCCTGGCGAAGGTGACACTCCTGATCCACGGAACGACCCTTGCCACCAACACCCTCATCAACGAGGACGGCGCCAGAACCGGAATGATCACCACCCGCCACTTCCGGGACATGCTGGAGATACGCCGTGGCTACAAGAACGTGCGGACCTCCATGTACAACGTGTTCGTACCTCCGTACAAGCCCCTGATACCGCGCCGGCTGCGGCTCGAAGCGGAGGAACGGGTGCTGTACACGGGGGAGGTCCACAAACCGCTCAACGAGGACGAGGTACGGGAAGCGGCCCGCCAACTCGGCCGCGAGGGCATCGAGTCGGTCGCTATCGGTTTCCTCCATGCCTACGCCAACACCGCCCACGAGCGACGGGCCGCCGAGATCGTGGAGGAGGAGCTGGGCGAAGGCGTGTACGTGACCACCTCCTCCCAGATCCTGCCCGTGTGGAGGGAGTGGGAGCGGTTCTCCACGATGGCCGTGTCCGCATACACCGGTCCCGCCGTGAAGCGCTACCTGCTGGCTCTCGAGGACCGGCTCGCCGAGAACGGCTTCGCCGGAAGCCTGATGATGATGCTCTCGGACGGACTCGTCGAGACGGTCGAGAACTGCATCCCCCGCGCCGTCTACCTCATCGGATCCGGTCCGGCCGCAGCCCCCGCCGCCGCCGTGCACCTCGGGTCCGAGACCGGTCACAAGAACCTGCTCAGCTTCGACATGGGGGGAACCTCCATCGACATCGGGGTAGTGATGGGCGGCGAGATACCCACCACGACCGAGGGATGGGTACAGGACGAGCGGGTGGCGATCAAGATGGTGGACATCGTCTCGGCCGGAGCGGGCGGCGGGTCGATTGCCTGGGTCGATTCGCTGGGCCTGCTCAGGGTGGGGCCGAACTCGGCCGGAGGCGATCCGGGGCCGGCCTGTTACGCGAAGGGTGGGACGGCGCCGACCGTCACCGACGCCGATCTGGTGCTCGGCTACATCGACCCGGATTTCTTCCTGGGGGGCGAGATCCCGCTCGATCCGGGACTGGCCGCACGCGCCATCGTCGACAAGGTGGCCCAGCCTCTGGGTATGACCGTAGAGCAGGCCGCCGAGGCGATCATGACCGGGGTCAGTTCCTTCACCGCGGACGAGATCAACGAGGTGGCGACCCGGCGAGGGATCGACGTCCGGGACCTGACCCTGGTGGCCGGGGGCGGGGCCGGTCCGGCGCACGCCGCGTTCATCGCCGACATACTGGGGCTCCCCCACGTGATCGTGCCGTCCGTGGCATCGACCTACTCGGCGTTCGGGATGTTCGCCATGGACGTGGGCCGCAACTACGCCCGCTCCTACATAACCCGGTTCGCCGACCTCGACACCGACCGGGTGCAGGCTCTCTACGAGGAGATGGAGCAGGAAGCCATCACCGGCTTCGAGGAGATGGGGTACCGGGCCGAGGATGTGAGCTTCGCCCGCACCGCCGATCTCCGCTACATCGGACAGTTCCACGAGGTGGAGGTGGAGATGCCGATGGATCCCGGCCAGGACCTTTCCGAGACAGCCGAGACGACCTTCCGGGCGAGCGTCTTCCGGGACGCAGGCGGGATGCAGATGCTGGACGCGGTCGAGGAGGCCATCGACAACTTCCACGCCAAGCACTACGACCTGTACACGTTCAACATGCCCTGGCAGGGGGTCGAGTTGCTGACCTTCCGACTCCGGGCCACCGTACCGAAGGCGCCCTTCGAGCTCCACCGGATCCCGGAGGGTGGTCCCGATCCGTCGGCCGCGCTCAAGTCGCATCGTGACTGCTGGTTCGGGGGCGAGCGGGTGTCCACGCCGGTCTTCGACGGCAGCCGGCTGAAGGCCGGCAACCATGTCGTGGGTCCGGCGATCATCGAGGAGCCGACCACCACGGTGGTGGTGCCCGGATCGTTCACGGCCACGGTCGACGCCCAGCGCAGCTACCACCTGAACCGTAACGGAGCGGTCGGGGAACCCTCGGGAGGTACGACATGAAACCCGGTCCCGTCGACCCGATCACCCTCTCGACCATCTGGAACTCGTTCCAGAGCATGGGCCGCGAGATGCGCTACGTCATCGACCGCACCGCCCAGAACTACCTGATCGCCCAACTCCACGACATGGCGGCCGGTATCTGGGACGCGCAGGCCCGCACCATCGCGGTGCCCGAAGGGCCCACGTCCATGTTCCTGTCGCAGCAGTTCTCGGTGGAGTACATCCTCGACAAGTTCGGCGACGACCTGCATCCGGGAGATGTGATCATCTGCAACGACCCCTACAAGGGTTACTGCAACCACCTCCCCGACTGGGGTTTCTTCAGGCCGATCTTCTACGAGGACGAGTTGGTGTTCGTCGCCCTGACCCGGGGCCACCAGATGGATACGGGAGGATCGTTCCCCGGTGGCTACTTCCCCAACGGCTACGACATACATGCCGAAGGGTTGATGATCCCACCCATCAAGATCTACGACCGGGGCCGGGAACGCACCGACGTGCTGGAGCTCATCTGGAACAACGTCCGGTGGCCCGACGGGGTCAAGATCGACAACTACGCCCTGATGGCGGCGCTGCAGGTGTGCGACAACCGGATCGTCACCCTGCTCGACAAGTACGGCGTCCCGACGGTCAAGGATGCGGTGGAGGAGATGCTGGACCGGATGGAGGCCAACGTGCGCGCCCAGCTCGCGGAGGTCCCCGACGGGACCTACTACGGCGAGTCGGCCACCGACGACGACGGCACAGTTCTCGACGAACTGGTGTGGGTCCGCTGCGCGGCCACCATCAAGGGCGACGAGCTGATCCTGGACTTCTCGGAGAGCGACGCCCAGCGGAAGGGGTTCGTGAACTGCGTCTACTCGTCCACCTACAGCCGAGCCGTGGCGGGCAGCTTCCTCTACTTCGATCCCGCCTACTCGGAGTTCCACAACGAGGGCAGCATGCGCCCCATCACGGTGGTCGCCCCGGAGGGCTCCGTCTGCAACGCCCAGTATCCGGCGACGGTGGGTGGATCCCCGGTGAACGTGGGGACCCAAGTGCTGGAGGCGACGGTCAGCGCCCTATCGAAGGCCATGCCGGACAAGGCCATCGCCGGATGGGGCCGCCGGAGGGGCCACTACATCGCAGGCGTCGATCCCCGCACCGGCGAGCGCTACGTGCAGACCACCACCGATGCCGACGGGGGCTCGGGAGCGGTGTGGGGCTACGACGGGTTCGAGGGCGCCATGGGAATGTCCGGCCTAGGCTCGATCCAGCGCGGCAGCGTGGAGGAGATCGAGATCCGCTTCCCTTGGCGGGCGGTGCGCTACCACTACGTGCCGGACATGTCGGGGGCCGGCCGCTGGAGGGGCGGCTCGGGCATGCTCTGGGAGGTCGAGAACGTCGGCGGGGACGTAGGGGTGGCAACCGGCAGTTCGGACGGCGACCTGACCCAGCCGCCGGGAGCGGTCGGGGGCGAGGACGGTCCCCTGTCGAGGATGTACGTCCGCCGGGGAGAGGAGATCATCCCGGCCCGTACCCACCGCATGGTGCAGATCAAGAGCGGGGAGATCCTCGGGAAGGTCAGCGGCGGCGGAGGCGGGGTGGGTGATCCCACTGAGCGAGACCCCGAAAAGGTGCTCGAGGACGTGCGCAACGAGTGGGTGACCCCCAGCCACGCCCGGAACGTCTACAAAGTGGCGATCGACACCGAGACCATGACCGTCGACCGGGACCAGACCCGGATGCTCCGAAGCTCCACAGGCGAGACCGAGACCGAGACCGAGACCTAACCGGCATGACCCGAACCCGCCCGTTGACGGATCTGGAGATCCTGGCGCGGATGTGGCTGATCAGGGCGTTCGAGGAGAAGGTGTCGGAACTGTACGCCGCCGGCAAGGTGGCCGGTCTGATCCACCTGGGGATCGGACAGGAGGGATCGGCGGTCGGAACTTGCGCCGCCCTCCGCCGGGGCGACTACGCCTTCGGCACCCACCGCTCCCACGCCCACGCCATCGCCAAGGGCGCCGACCTACGCCGGTTGATGGCCGAGATCGCCGGACGGTCCACGGGCTACTGCAAGGGGAAGGGCGGATCGATGCACATCTCCGCTCCCGAGGTCGGCTTCGTGACCGCCACCGGGGTGGTGGCCGGGAACATCCCCCTGGCGCTGGGTGCGGCCCTGACCAGCGTCACGCGCGACGAGGACCGGATCTCGGTGGCCTTCTTCGGCGACGGGGCCGGCCAGAGCGGTCCCTTCCACGAGAGCCTCAACATCGCCGCGCTGTGGAACCTGCCGGTGGTACTGGTGTGCGAGAACAACGGGTACGTCGAGTTCTCTCCCCTGTCCGCCCACACGGTGGTGGAGCGCCTGGCCGATTACGCATCCGTCTACTCGATCCCGGCCGTCACCGTGGACGGTGGTGACGTCCTGGCGGTCAGGGACGCCGTGACGGAGGCCGTGGACCGCGCCCGGGGCGGGGGCGGACCCTCCTTCGTGGAGGTGCTCACCCACCGCCTCCGGGGTCATTACGAAGGAGACCCGGCCCGCTACCGGACGTTGTCCGAACGGGAGGAGTGGAAGCGGAAGGACCCGGTCGCCCGCTTCGCCAGGCATCTGGCCGAGTCGGGGGTTCCGCCGGGGTCCCTGGATGACGTCGAGGCCGCGGCCCGGACCCGGGTTGCCGTGACGGCCGAGCAGGCCCTGGCGGATCCCCCCGCCGACCCGGCGGGCGTAACCGGCGACGTGTACGTGTGATGGCAGCCCGGATCCGGTACATCGAGGCTGTGCGGCAGGGGTTGCAGTCATCCATGCGTTCCGACCCCTCGGTCATCGTGCTGGGTGAGGACGTGGGATACGGCGGTCCCTTCGGAGCGACCAAGGGCTTGGCGGACGAGTTCGGGAAGGGCCGCATCCTCGACACCCCGATCAGCGAGGCCACCGTGATGGGCATGGCCACCGGGGCGGCGGCAACCGGCCTGCGCCCGGTCGTCGAGATCATGTTCGTCGACTTCGCCACCCTGGCGATGGACCAGCTGGTCAACCACGCCGCCAAGCTGGGCTTCATGACCGGGGCCTTCTGCGGGTGCCGCTCACGGTACGGGTCCAGGGCGGCGTGAGCGGGCGGTTCGGCGCCCACCACTCCCAGAGCCTCGAAGCCTGGTTCCTGCACACGCCGGGCCTCAAGGTGGTGGCGCCCGCCTTTCCGGGTGATGCCGCCAGGCTGATCGAGGTCGCGATCGCCGACGACAACCCGGTGGTGTACATGGAGCACCGGGGTCTGTACTGGACGAAGGGCGAGGTCACGGGCAACGAGCCGGCGTCGGGATCCGTAGTGCGGCGGCGCGGCGACCATGTGACGATCGTCTCCTACTCGAGGATGGTGCACCACGCGCTGGCCGCGGCCGATACCCTGGCAGCGGACGGCATCGGGTGCGAGGTGATCGACCTCCGCTGGCTGGCTCCACTCGATCTGGAACCGGCTGTGGCCTCATTGCGCCGGACGGGTAGGGCGGTGGTAGCTCACGAGGCCGTCACTACCGGCGGGGTGGGCGCCGAGGTGGTGGCCCGGCTCCAAGCCGCCCCCGGTGTCCGCACCAGGGCTCCGATAGCCCGGGTGGGGGCGCCGTTCGCCCCGGTGGGCGCCGCCCCGGAGTTGGAGGACGCGTTCGTTCCCGGTTCCGGAGACATCGTGGGGGCGGTGCGATGCCTGCTCGGCGAGGCCCCGCCCCGGACCGATGGACAGAAGGGAGGAAGAACGTGATCCCCGACCTACGGGCCGATCGCCTCACGGACTACCTGCGCCGGATGCTGGTCATCCGCCGCTTCGAGGAGGGGCTGATCGACCTGGCCGGCGAGTACGCCGTCGGCCACTTCCACGTCTACATCGGCCAGGAGGCCACCGGCGTGCCGGCCCTGGCGCAGCTCGAGCCGGGAGACGTGGGCTTCACCACCCACCGCAACCACGGTCACCTGCTGGCCAGGGGCACCGACCCGGCCGCCATGTTCGCCGAGATCCTCGGAAAGGAGACGGGGACCAACCGCGGCAAGGGGGGCACCCTCCACATCGCCTCGGTCGAGAACGGCTTCCCGACCACGTCGGCGGCCACCGGGGGCTGCACACCCCTCGCGACCGGGGCCGCGTTCGCCTTCTCCCGGCTCGGGAGGGATCGCGTGTCCGTGTGCCTGTTCGGTGACGGGGCCCTGGAGGAGGGCACCTTCCACGAGTCGATCAACATCGCCGCCCTAGAGAGCCTTCCCGTCATCTACCTGTGCGAGAACAACAGCCTGGAGGCACTCGGGCAGAAGGCCAACGAGTACCCGTCCTCCACCATGGCGGCAGCCCCGCTCACCGACCTGGCGGCCGCCTTCAAGGTCCCCACGATCACGGTGGACGGCACCGACACCGGAGCGGTCCACGATGCGATGGCGACAGCCGTCGGGCGAGCCCGCGCCGGCGGTGGTCCCACCTTCATCGAGGCGCTCACGGTCCGGTGGCCGGGGAGCCGGCCGATCTGGCCACAACTCCTCACCGGTCCGACCGATCTCTCCTACGCCTGGGACCCCTCGGCCATCCCGGCCGACTACGCGGTCTGGCACACCGAGCAGGACGGGCTGCTCCGCTACGTCCGGGAACTGCTCTCGGCCGGAGTGCTGACCTCCAGCAAAGCGTTGGCGATGGACGAGCAGGTCAAGGACCAGATCGAACGCGGCGTCCGGTTCGCCCTCGACAGTCCCTACCCTCCCGTGGCCAGCGCCCTCGAGTCCGTCTACGCCTAGGAGAGGATCGATATGCGCGAGATGCTTTACGCCGAGGCGCTGGTCGAGTCGCTCCGCCACCAGATGGCGACCGACGAGCGGGTCCACCTCATGGGCCTCTACTTCCTGGGCCTCACCAAGCACCGGGCGATCATGGCCCGCCTGCATGCCGACTACGCGGGCCGCGTTTACCACCCCCCGATCGCCGAGGTCGGGTACGTGGGCGTGGCCATAGGAGCGGCGCTGGCCGGGTTGAGGCCCATCGTGGACATGGCCACCGCCAGCTTCATGTTCCAGGCCTTCCCCCAGATCGTCAACGAGGCGGCCAACATCCACTACATGTCGGGCGGCGCCACCAAGGTGCCGATGGTCTTCCACTTCAACCACGGAATCCGCGGAGGAGGGGCGGCCCAACATTCCCACAGCCCCCAGGCGATGCTCTGGAACACGCCGGGGCTCGAGATCATGGCGCCCTCCACGCCCCGGGACGTGATGGGGCTGGTCAACACTGCCGCGGCGTCCGACAACCCGACCGCCTGGGTGGATCACGTCCGCCTGTTCGACACCAGTGGCCCGGTACCCGACGACAAGGACTTCTCCATCCCCTTCGGGGTCGCCGACGTCAAGCGGCAGGGCGGGGACGTCACCGTGTTCGCCTCCTCCTGGATGGTCCTGCGTGCGCTGGAGGCGGCAGAGACCCTGAGCGCCGAGGGGATCGACGTGGAGGTGGTCGATCCGCGCACGCTGTCGCCCCTGGACGAGGAGACGATCCTTGAATCCGTGGCCAAGACCGGACGCCTGGTCGTGGTGGACGAGTGCCATCGCCGGTGCGGCGTGGCCGCCGAGATCACCGCCGTGGTCACGGAACGGGCGTTCGGCGACCTGGAGACCGCTCCGATCCGGGTTACCACGGCCGACGTGCCCATCCCGTTCAGCCCGCCGCTCGAGCAGTACGTAGAACCGACCACCGACAAGATCGTCGCGGCCGTCCGGGCGGTAACGGACAGCGCTGCCGGGTAGGCAACCATGGATCTGGGCCACGCGCCGGTTCGGCTGGAGGACCCTCCGCTGATCACCGGGGCCGGTCGGTTTGTCGGAGACATGGTGGGAGCCGGCACCCTTCACTGTGCGTTCGTCCGCAGCCCGGTCGCCCACGGCAGGCTGTTGCCGCCGGACCTCGGCGGCGCCCGGGGCCTTCCGGGCGTCGTGGCCGTCTTCGGCGCCGACGACCTCGGCTTGCCGGATATGCCGTCGTCGCCCCATCCGGGCGCACCCGGGGCCGCCGGCATGGGCCAGCCGCCCCTGGCCCGCGACCGGGTGCGTTACGTGGGAGAGCCGGTTGCGGTGGTCGTTGCCGAGTCGGCTGTCCAAGCGGTGGACGCCGCCGGGTCGGTGTGGATCGAGGCCGAGGAACTCCCCGCCGTGGACGTCGACTCCGCGCAGGCCGGTGACGTGCTGCTGTTCCCGGATACAGGCTCGAACATCGCCCACCGCGCCACGATCATGACAGAAGGACCCCGACCCGCTGCGGAGATCGAGGCTTCCGCAGAGGTGGACATTCCCAGGATCTCGCCGGTGACCATCGAGCCCCTGGCCATACTCGCCCGTCCGGCGGGCCCCGGCCTCGAGGTCTGGTGCGGCCACCAGGCGCCTGCGGCGCTGTCGAGACAACTCGGAGGGATGCTGGGCGTCGACCCGTCCAGCATCAGGGCGAGGGTCCCGGATGTGGGCGGAGCGTTCGGAACCAAGGGCCAGTTCTATCCGGAGTATCCCGTCGTGGCGGCCATAGCCCAGCGTCTGGGTAGGCCGACCGCATGGCTCCAGAGCCGGACCGAGCAGCTCATGTGCGGTGCCCATGGCCGAGCCCAGCACATCACCATGCGGGTCGGCGGTGACCGCGACGGGCGGATCCGCTACCTCGCCGCCGAGATAGTGGGCGATTCCGGGGCTTACCCGTGCTCCGGCGCTCGGGTTCCCTTCTACACCCTGCCCGTGATCCAAGGTCCTTACGACATCGAGCATCTCGAGGCCACCGCAATCGCGGTCGTCACCAGCAGGGCACCGGTCGGCCCGTACCGTGGCGCCGGCAGGCCCGAGGCGGCCATCGCCGTCGAACGGGCGGTGGATACGTTCGCGCATGCCGCCGGGTTGCTTCCCGAGGAGGTGCGGAGGCGTAACTTCGTCGATCCGGCCGACTTCCCCTTCAGGAGCCACACCGGTTTCGTCTACGACTCGGGTGATTACGCAGCCGCGCTGGAGCTGGCCATCGACACGGCCGATGTGGCCCGGTGGCGGAAACTCCAGGCGGAACGGCGAGCCGGCGGGGGCGATCCCATCGGTGTCGGTATCGGCTCGTTCATCGAGCGCGCCGGGGGCACGACCGGATCGGGCGAGTACGGCAGGGTCGAGATCAGCCGGGACGGCGGTGTGGTCGTGAGGACCGGATCGACTCCCTCCGGCCAGGGACACCGTACGGTCTGGTCCCAGATAGCAGCCGGCGTGTTCTCCGTGCCCACCGAGGAGGTGACGTTCTACGCGGGGGATACGGGCGAGGTGGCAGACGGTGTCGGAAGCTTCGCGAGCCGCTCCACCCAGCTCGGCGGCTCGGCGATCCTTCGAACGGCCATCGAGGTTCGCGCCCGCGCCCGGGCGGTCGCCGCCGGCATGCTCGAGGCATCAGAGGCGGATCTCGTCCTGGTGGACGGGGGCTTCGGAGTCGTCGGCTCCCCGGGCACTACCGTCACGCTCGCCGAGGTTGCCGCCGAGTCGCGAGCCACCGGCGTCGAGCTGGCGGCCGAGGAGATGTACACCGGCGCCACGCTGACCTTCCCCTTCGGAACCTACGTGGCAGTCGTCGAGGTGGAACGCGAGACGGGCGAGGTGGGCCTGCTGTCCCTCGTAGCCGTCGATGACTGCGGCAACGTGCTGAATCCGATGATCGTCGAGGGCCAGGTACACGGCTCGATCATGCAGGGCATCGGGGAGGCGCTCCTGGAGGAGGTCGTGTACAACGCCGACGGGCAGCCCATCAACGCCAACCTGGCCGGTTATCTCGTGCCCACGGCCACCCAGCCCCTCCCGCTGACCGCGCGGCGGACCACCACTCCGGCCCCCGGCAATCCTCTCGGTGTCAAGGGAACCGGCGAGGCCGGCTGCATCGGGGCACCGCCTGCGATCCTGAACGCCGTGTACGACGCCCTGCGCGACGAAGGGGCGACATCCCTGAACTTCCCCCTGACCCCGGCCCGGGTGTGGGAGGCCATCCGCTCAACCCGCTAGGTCAGCCGCCCCCTACCAGTCTCCGTCCGCGACACGCAGGACGATCTTGCCGACGTTGCGCCTCGAACCCAGGTCGGCGTAGGCCTCGCGGATGTCGCCGAGGGGTCGGACCGAGTCGATGGCCGGATCGATGCGGCCTGCTCCGGCCAGGTCGAGGCAGCGCCGCATCCCCCGCCGCGTGGATCCCGCGCTTCCGTAAATCGCCACCCGCGACCGGAACAGCCAGTTGTTGTTGATTTGGACCATCGGGCCGGCGTGCGACCCGCAGACCACCACCCGGGCCCGGTTCCGGAGTGTCTTGAGCACCTCTTTCCACACGTCCGGGTTGCTGGCAGGGTCGAGGAAGAGGGTGACGCCCTCGGGGACGATGCTGCGCACTGTGCCTGCGAAGTCGGGCTCGGCGGTGTAGTCGACGGTGGCGTCCGCGCCGGCTGCGGCCGCCCGCGCCGCCCGATCGGGCGAGCCGGCCGCGCCGATGACGAACGCACCGGCCAGCTTGGCGAGCTGGACCGCGGCGGAACCGATGGCGCCGGATGCGCCCGCTACCACCACCACATCGTCCCCGGTCAGTCCTACCCGGGTGAACATCTGCTCCGCGACTGGAAACGAGTGGGCCAGTGCGGTGGCCTTCGCGTGGGTCAGACCGGATGAGATGGGGTACACGCTGCGCTCCGGCACCGTCACGTACTCGGCATGTCCGCCCCACCGGTGGACGCCCACGTTATGGAGGGAGGGACAGGAGTCGTCCTCGCCTCGAGCGCAGAATTCGCAGGCATCGCAAGCGATCGGAGGTTTGACGACCACCCGCCGGCCGACCGCTAGGGAAGTGACCCGAGAACCGCACCCGGCAACCACTCCCGATGGATCTATTCCCATGACATGTGGAAACGAGAGGTTCGCCATATGGGCCCTGCCCGACATGGTGAAGAGATCCTGGTGGTTCACGGCCACCGTCCGGACCCGGATCAGCACCTCGTCCTCCGCCGGTTCCGGTACCGGCAGGTTGGTGTCCATGATGCAGTGGGGACCTCCGAGCTCCGCCAGTGCCATGGCTCGCATGGTCTTCGGGAGGGTCACGAGATTCCCCGCGAGCGTTGGATCATCGGCCTTGAGTCCGGTCGTAGCGGCGGTTCACGATTCTTGACGATACCGTCCGGAGATCTGGCTTCGGAGCCGGCCACTTCCCGGGGCAGGCGGTCATGCCCCGTCCCCGTCGGGTTTCGTGATGAGAATGCGCGCCGTCATGATGACCCCTGCCAGGGCCACGGCAGCCAGCCCAGCTTCGCCCACGGGGAATCCCGAGCCCAGGAGCGGAACAGACAGGTCACGCTGGATGATCCCGGTTGTCACCGCCCCGCCCGATGATCCGCCGAGGAAGAAGCCGAGGTAGAAGATCCCGATGGCGATCGACTGGGATGGACCGTCGAAGCGCTTCGTCACCGCATCGACCAGCGGAGGGGTCAACAGTCCGAACCCGATGCCGAGCGGTATCACCAGTATCGCCACCAAGCCGGGGCCGCGGTCGACTCCCAGTGCGGCCAGCAGCCCGGTTCCCGCCAGAAGGAACAGCAGCGAGACCAGCGTCGTGCCCATGTAGCCCAGCCTCCGTGAGGCAAGCCTGGTAGTCGTGGACGCCAGGGAGATCGACGCCGCGGCGGGGACGATGACCAGGCCGATACCCACCGCATCTATCTCGTGGGCCAGGGACAGGGCCGATGGCAGGGCGATGATGGTACCGAGATAGGCGGCGCTTCCCACGAAGGCGGCGATCGCCAGAGGGAGGAACTTCCGGTCGGACAGCACCGACATTGGTATGAACGGAGCCGGATGGCGCTTCGACCTGGAAGCGGTGAGCACGCCGCCCAGAACGGCGACTATCACGGCGCCCCCGGTCAGGAGCGTGGCGCCGTCTAACGGGAACCGGTTGACGGCAAAGACCAAACCGCCGATCAGGAGCAGGACCGAGCCCGCACCCGCGTAGTCCAGGCGGTGGTCGGGGTCACCGCGCTGGGGCAGGTCGTACCAGATGAACGCCGCGACGGGTAAGGCGAGCATCCCGACCCCCACCGCGGCCCGCCAGCTGATGAGGTCCACGAGCAGACCGCCGATCATCGGTCCGAGGGCCTGAGCGACGCCCACCACCGCGGTGATGATCCCGTACGCGAACTGGCGCCGCTCCGGGGGGTACCTGGTGGCGAGGATGGCCACCGACAGGGTCGGGATAGCCCCCGAACCCGCCCCCTGGATCACCCGCGCCGCGATCACCACCTGCAGGGTCGGGGCCACGACCGCCACCAGGGAGCCGAACGCAAGGAGCAGGATCCCGAACGAGAGGGTTCTCCCCAGCCCGAACCGGGCCGCCAGCCGCCCGTACAGGGCGGTGGCTATGGCGAACATCGCCGAGTAACCGAAGACCACCCATCCCACGTCCGCCGGTCCGGCCGCGAACGTCTGGGCGATGGCGGGTTGGGAGACGGCCGAGGCCGTCGTATTGGCCACGGTGAGGAACACGGCCGCCCCGAGCATGGCCAGGATGGCAGTCGCCGACAGCCGGCCCCTAACGGTATCCACGCTACATGTCCGTTCCGGCCCGCTCAAGCAGATCCAGCTCGAGCGGACCCGCGTCCGGTCCCATGTCAGCGACCGAGCGAGAGAGCCGATGGGTATCTGGGCTTCCAGTGGCCGCTATCGGTGCCTCCGCTAGTCTGTATACAGAGCACTGTATACAGTGGCTGTCGGGTGTGTGCTGACCGCACGACCGCCTTCGCTCCATTGGTTCGAGTAGGAGACCGCCGGTGGCTAGACCGAAGATCGAGATAGCACACGTCGACAAGTTCTATCGAAAGACCGGTACGCCTCCGAAGCGCCTGAGCCGGCGGGGACGGACGCACGGGACGGTTCAGGCCCTGCGCGACGCCAGCCTGACCGTGGCCGAGGGCGAGTTCGTCAGCCTCATCGGTCCGAGCGGATGCGGCAAGACCACCCTGCTGAAGGTCTTGGACGGCTTGGTCCCTTACGATTCCGGTGAGGTCAGAGTCTCGGGCAAGCCCGTAACCGGGCCGGGCCGGGATCGCGCCTTCGTGTTCCAGCAGTTCGGGCTCTTCCCGTGGCGAACCGTGACGGGGAACGTGACCCTCCCCTTGGAGGCTGCCGGGAAGTCAAGGGCGGAGCGCGAGGAGATTGCCTGGAAGTACATAAGGATGGTGGGACTGGAGGGCTTCGCCAACCACCATCCCCATGAACTGTCGGGCGGTATGCAGCAGCGGGTGGGAATCGCTCGCGCCCTGGCGGTAGATCCCGAGATACTGCTCATGGACGAGCCGTTCGGCGCTCTCGACGCGCAGACCCGCGAGTTGATGCAGATAGAACTGCTCGGGATCTGGGAGAAGACCCGCAAGACGGTGGTGTTCGTCACCCATAGCGTGGACGAGGCGATCTTCCTGTCCGGGCGGATAGCGGTGATGTCGGCGCACCCGGGCACCGTGAGCGAGGTCATCGACGTCCCCTTCCCGTACCCGAGGACCGAGGGGGACCTGAAGCGGGATCCCTTGTTCGCCGACATGCGGCACGACATCTGGAACAAACTACTGCCACACAAGACCGCCACCGTTTGACGGGATCGCTCCGGCGAGCGGATACGGCGGCATCCCCTTCCGACTAGGCCTCGCCCTTTGCGGCTAGCTGTCCCTCCGGCTGGAGGGGCGGGGACCACTTCAACACCTTCTCGAGGTTGACCAGATAGCTCGCGAAGGCCCGGCGGCCCGAAGGCGTGGCCCTCACCCATGTGGAGGGCTTCTCGTTCCGGAACTCCTTGGTGATCGCAACGTAACCAGTGTCCCGGAGCTTGCGCAGGTGGATGGTGAGGTTCCCACCGGTCAGATCCAGAGTGCTCTGGATGAACGTGTAGGCCACCCGACCGTTGACCGGCTGGGAGACGAGCAGCGTCATTATCCGCAAACGGACGGGTTGATGGATGATCTGGTCGAGGTCGACGGGCTCGCTGGTCACCGGATCCCGATCCTGCGCAACCACACCGCTCCCCCGCCCACTACCGCCAGGGTCGCCACCGCCGAGACCACCAGGGCGGCGTCACCCGCCAGGAAGCTGGGAACGTAGTAGGCGGCGGCTATCCCGGCGCCGACGGCTGCCAGCGCCGGCCGGGTCATCATGCCGTAGAGGATGTAACCCAGGGCCACTATCCCTATGGCCACGTGGGGGACTCGAGGGCCGAGCTCCTCATTCCACATTCCCGCGGCTGCCGGAATGAACCACGCCGCCACCGCCACCGCCATCCAGAAGCCGAAGACCCGGAGGCCGACCGCCCGGCTGGCCTCCCTCGACACGTTCCTGCTCCCCGCCCGGTGCCCGATGATGGCGCTCCCGACTATCCCGGCCACGATCAGGACACCGAATAGCGGCACCACCACCCACGGTCTCTGCTCCACCAGATCGGCGCCCCCGGTCTGGAGCCAGTATGAGAAGAGATACGCCACCGCGGTGATACCTCCCCACAGCAGCAGGATGGGTGAAGTTCCGGCGAGGTACATCGAACTCCTCGCCCTGTCCATCGTGGTGTGGATGGACCCCCAACTCTCTTGAGGGGTGAGGGCGGACCCTCCACTCTCTGAGCCTGGCACCCGGAACCTCCCCGTTTAGTTTGTAATACAAATCAGTTTATACCACGAATGGATCGAGTGTCAAGTTGTCTCCAGAAGGGAGCGCCGCGTCGGACCCGACCGCTCACCGGCGTATACGGTTGGGGTGGACACCTATTCGGAGGTGTCCCCGGCTCCGCCCGTGACGTCCTGACGGCGCGGCGGCGTGACCTCGAAGGCGAAGAGGTCGGACCGGCTGTAGTGACCGGCCACATCCAGGTCGAACTTGCCCCTGATCGTGTCGGCCAGGTCGATCTCGGCGGTCAGGATCGCCTCGCTCCCATAACAGGGCCCGGCGAGGACCTCACCGAACGGGTCGACGATGCAACTCCCACCCGGGGTGATCACACCGTCGGGGGCGTCGCCGAAAACGGACCGGTAGTCGGCGGGATAGTCCGCACGGGTCGTGTACTGGTTGGCCGAGAGCACGTAGCAGCGGCCCTCCACCGCCACATGCCGCATGGAGGCGGTCCAGCTGTCCCTGGCGTCGGCAGTCGGAGCACACCACACCTGGATGTTCTGCCGGTAGAGGGAGTAGCGGAGCAGCGGCATGTAGTTCTCCCAGCAGATGGCGGCGCCCAGGTTGCCGTGCCGGGTCCGGTGAACCTGGAGCGTCGACCCGTCCCCGAACCCCCAGATCAGCCGTTCGGAACCGGTCGGCATCACCTTGCGGTGCTTGGCGTACATGCCCTCCTCCGGCGCGAAGAACAGCACCGAGCAGTACAGCGTGCTCCCGCCGCGCTCGATCACCCCGATCACGAGGTCCAGCGCCAGGTCGGATGACAGTTCGGCGAGCCGGTGGGTGACGGGACCGGGCACGTCGACCGCCGACTCCCAGTAGCGGAGGAACATATCCCGGCCCGCCTCGCTCCGCGACCCGACCACTGCCCCGAAGTCGAGGCCCCGCGGGTAGGCGGAGAAGAAGGCCTCGGGGAACACCGCCAGGTCCGCGCCCGCCGACCGCGCCCGGGTAACCAGATCGACCGTCTTGGACAGCGTGGCATCCGGATGGAAACCGACCGGCGCCGCCTGTACGACCGCGGCCACGAACTTCGATCCCGCTAGGCGTTCAGCCATGGCAGCAATCGTTATGATCGGCGACCGACATTTCCGAGAGGCTAATACCGGCGGGGCTCCGCAGGCTCGATCGGAGAGAACTCCCAGGAGGTTTCCGTGCGCACCCGAAGCGTTGGCCGGGCCAGATCCTTCCGAGACGAGGACCGCTTGGTAGAGGTCGAAGGCGCCACCCTGGCCGGGACCCTGACCCTGCCGACCGGCGAAGGCCCGTGGCCGGTGACCCTCCTGCTGGGAGGGACGTTTTCGGATCTCAGGGATGCCGACGTGGATCCGAGGCTCTGGCCCGGCGTCCCCAAGCGCCACATGTACGCCATCCTCGCCCGCGGTCTGGCGCGGGCGGGCATCGCCTCCTTCCGCTTCGACCGGAGGGGCGCCGGCGAGAGCACCGGCGAGCTGGGAGTCCGGCGCGCCGAGGAGGTCGCCGACGCCGGGGCCGTGTGGCGGTGGGTCCGGTCCCTACCCGAGTGCGACGGCAGGGCGGCCATGCTGGGCCACAGCGCAGGCGCCTACGTGCTCTGCCGGGTGGCGCTCGAAGTGGGGCAGCCCGACGCGGCGGTGTTGCAGGGCGCCCTCTACCGGTCGATCGCGGCGTTGCTCGAATACAACTACAGCCTGGTCCGTGACTACATGCGCCTCGGCGAGTCCGAGGTGGCGTGGGTGAAGGAGCACTCCCCCAAGGCCTACCAGGATGCGATGATGATGAGGGCCGTCGTGAGCGCGATCGAGAAGCGAGAGCCGGTGGCGGCAGCGGAGGTCGACGGTGTGACCGCAACCCGCGACCTATCGAGCCTGCGGTACGACCTGGACCTCCCTCCCGAGGACCAGTTCCGCCACCTGGCAGCCCCCGCCCTCGTGCTGCACGGCGCCGAGGACCTGAACGTACCCATAGAAGACGCCTTCGAGACGGTCCGAGCCCTATGGGCCGCCGGGAACCGGGATGTCGAGCTGAGGGTGATTCCGGGTGCCAACCACTCCTTCCAGTTGGACGCCGAGGACTACGCCACCCGGGTGCAGGAGAAGATCACCATGAAGAACTTCGGCCGGCCCTTCCACCCGCTCTATCCCGGCGTCGTGATCGACTACCTGGCAAGACAGCTCCTCTGACCCTCACCGGATGTGACCATCAAACGAAGCCGGCAGTCAACACCGACTTCACCAAAGACGGGCAGAACCGGCATCAAGAGCCGCGCAGGATCAGCATCCAAACATGCGCAGAATAGACATCATCCTATGCGCAGAAGTAGTAGTATGCCGCGGATATGCGGTACATGACACGCCTGGTGGACCCTTGGATCGCGGAGATACTTGCTTCGGCGCCCGCGGTGATGATCACGGGGGCGAGGGCGGCCGGTAAGACAACCACCGCGCTCCGGCATGCAGCGAGTGTTGTGAGGCTCGACAACGAGCCGGAAGCGGCGCCGTTCAGGGCGGATCCCGACGCTGCCTTGAGAGACCGCCCTGAGACGGTGCTTCTGGATGAGTGGCAGCAGTGCCCCGAAGTGCTTGGCGCTGTCAAACGGGCCGTCGACAGCGAACGACGCCCCGGAAGGTTCATCTTGACCGGTTCGGTTCGCTCGGACGTGGATCCGGCGCTGTGGCCGGGTACGGGTCGCCTCATACGGGTGCAGATGCACCCATTGACGGTCGGCGAGCAACTCGCCCGCCGAAGCGGTCTTTTCCTCGACCGCGTCCTTACCGGCGACGCCTTGAAGGTTCCCCCAGATACGCCCGATCTGCGCGGATACGCCGAGATGGCCTTGCGCGGCGGCTTTCCCGAACCGGCCCTGCAACTACCAGGCCGGATCCGTAGCCAATGGCTGGCCGACTATGTGGAGCAACTCACCCTTGGCCCGCCGAGCAGTGGCAAGGGGCCCGACGCCACGCGACTCAGCGCGTTCTTCGGCGCCTACGCCCTGAACTCGGCCGGGGTGGCCACCGACACAACACTGTGCCAGGCAGCCGCGATCGACCGGCGCACTGCGCAGGCATATACCAAGCTTCTCGCCGACCTCGGCGCCATCGCGGAACTCCCCCCATGGAGCAGCAATCGGTTGAAGCGCTTGACACGAGCGCCGAAGCGCTACATCGCCGACACGGGCCTGTGGGGAGCAGCAGTCGGAGCCGATGCCGGTCTGGTCATGAGCGACGGCAACCTGTTGGGCCGCCTCATCGACACATTCGTGACCAACCAACTGCGGGCCGAAGTCGCCGTCGATCCGAATCGTCCGCGTCTGCATCACCTCAGAGATCGAGACGGGCGCCACGAGGTGGACCTGATCGCCGACCTGGGTGTCCGTGGGATCATCGCAATCGAGATCAAGGCCCGCAGCGCACCGTCACCCCGAGACGCCCGTCACCTCGCCTGGCTCCGCGACCAACTGGGTGACCGGTTCCTGGCCGGCGTGCTCCTCCACACCGGCCCCGCGGTCTTCGGGCTCACCGAGCGTGTTCGAGCCGTCCCGATAAGCGCCATTTGGAGTTGACCCTGAACACATCCAACCATGAGGCGACGAATCGTGGCCCGGGGCGGTCCCCAAGATGCGGTCCTCAGTCGGGCTGCTGGACTCCGTGCGGGACGGTGTTCCGGATGACGGTTCCGTTGTGGTTGACTACCGAGTAGACCGGCACCGCCCTACGCGAGAAGGCGCCAAGCGGGCAGCGGGCGTCACCCCAGTCGATCATGGCCAGCACGGAGTCGGCCGCCGACGGGCTCTCCACGTGGACATCGAACACCAGCCACTGGATGTGGACCGGTTTGTCCTCGAAGCCATGCTCACCGCGCAGGTCGAGGTGGGTGGTGATGTTCATTCGTAGCCCCTCCACCTCACAACCCGCGAACGGGGCGCCCTTGGCGTACCAGCCGAGCATGCAGAAGGCGATCCCGCTGAGAAAGTACCGGATGGGGCTCGGGCCCCGCTCGTGTCCTCCCCGGTCGAAGGCCTCGTCCCCGAAGAAGGTGAACTCGCGGTCATACTGGATGAAGGAGGACCGCACGCTCACGTTCTCGATGGTCTCGGCCGACACGTAGGGATGGACCAGCCCGGCGGCGTGGTTGCCGCCCAACTTCTCGACCACACCCTCGTAGTTGGCCCTCAGCTTGTCGTGATCGACGATCCCCATCATTTCCTCCTGTCTGCTTGCAGCACACCCGACCGGGCGATCTCCTCCCGCACGATCGGCAGCACGGACCCGCTTATCTCCTCGAGGGTCTCCTCGAAGCGATCGAACTGGTTGCGCACGTCGAACGTGAAGTGGTCGAACCCCCGCTTGTAGTACTCCAGGACGCCGTCCGCCACATCGCGGGCGTCGCCCACCACCACCACGCCCCGGATGTCCTCGAGCGTCCGGAAGGCGCTCCCGGGCGGGGTCACCCAGTTCCTCTTACCGTCTCTCGACATCCGCTCCACGCTCACCCGGCTGCGGGCCCGGTCCCGGTCCTCGTCGAGAATCGTGCGGGGTGTGGCTGAGAGGAAGAGACGGTCGATGCTGCCCAGCAGCTCCCGCATGTAGGAGAGCCGGGCGTCGACGGTGGTGAGCGGGACGGTCCCGGCCAGCCAACCGTCGGCATGGCGGGCGGCTATCCGGGCTGCCCGCCGGGAAGGACCCCCGTAGAGGATGGGTAGCGGATGCTCGAGCTTCGGTTCGAGGGAGGCGTGGTGGACCCGGAAGATCTCCCCGTCGAAGGTAACGCCGTTCTCGACCCACAGCCGGCGCACGATCTCGATCATCTCCAGGACCGCCTGGTGTTTGCGGTCCGGGTCGATCCCGGCCGCCCTCAACTCGCCGCCGTGACCGGCCCCGAAGCCGGCGATGACGCGCCCGCCGGTGAGGTAGGAGAGGGTGAGGTACTGCTGGGCGACCCTGATCGGATGGCGCACCGGGATCATCACCCCCGTCCCTATGACCAGCCGTTCCACCAGGGTTCCCAGCCCGACCAGGGTGGTGAACGGCTCGAGGAAGGTCATGTCGGTGTGCTCCTCGTGGCTGTGCGGATGCCACAGGAGGTGATCGCGGGCCCACACCGCGTCGAAGCCCAGGTCCTCTATGAGCTTGATCCCCTCGATGAGGCGGGTCCGGGAGGCGTGGGGACCGAAGTGGGGCAGTAACACCCCGAAGGTCATCCCCGTCCGGGGCCTCCTAAGGGGATGGCCGTCCAGGTTCCGGCTCATAGAAGCTCCGGCGCCGGCGCGGGGATGGGCGTCTGGGCGCCAAGCCGCTCTCGACCGGTCCGGCAGTCTCCATGTCCGATGGATCGCACCGCGGCTTCCGGGTCTCGGGTCTCAGAATGCTCTGGGTCGCCAGGAGGACAACCGGGACTCGACCGCCTTGGTGATGGTGATCATGATCCCCCCGATCACCATCAGCAGCAGCGCCATGGCGAACAGCCGGTCGGTGTGGTAGGCGGCGCGGGCGTCCCGGATCACGAAGCCCAGTCCGGGCACCCCGATCAGGAACTCGGCCACGATCACCGCGATCAGCCCGCGTTGCACGGCGATGCGGAGACCGGTGGCCAGGAACGGGACGGCGCCGGGCAGGAGGATCTTCAGGAACATGTGCCGGTCGCGTGCGACGAGGAGCCCCACCGTGCCGAACAGCAGTACCAGACCCTGTATGAGGCTCAGCCATCCCGCGGCCGTACCCAGGAAGGTGACGACGAGGAGGATGGCCCCTACCCATTCCTCGACCACGCCCTTGCCCGACCTCAGGTTGAAGGCATAGGAGATCTCGTTGTACTCCTTCATCAACTCATGCACCCCCGCCGCGGTGGAAAACGCGATCAAGACCGAGCAGGCCACCACCACGCTGGCAATCACGAACCTGGAGAAGGGAATCTCGACCCCGGCCGCCAGGAAGTTGTCTGAGATACCGAACCAGATGACCATGATCGGGACGAAGGCCACCCGCGGTACCGAGTAGACGGCCGCCAGGTAGGGGTCGAGCGCCACCCGGAACACCCGGTACCGGCCGATCAGGAAACCGAGGGTCACCCCCACGATGAATGAGAGCACCATGCCGATCAGCAGAGCCCCCATGGACTTCATGAGCAGGACCGGGAAGCTCCCGTCGATGTAGGGAAGCACCTGCTCGGCGCCGAGGAGCCTCCACAACTCGGCGAGCGTCAGGCTCGGCTGCGAGTACCACTCGGGCTTGCGGGCGCCGAACACCTCCCACAGCCCGAGAAAAGCCACGATTCCGGTCAACTGGAGGAGCCTCACCCGGCTGATCCGGAACGGGTTGCGGGTCTCACTGCCAGACTGGACGGCGCCGTCTCCGCCGTCCGTCGGAGTCTCGGCCATCACGTGGCCTCCACGGTGCTCCACGGGGTCACCCAACGCTCGAGCAGCCGCAGGCCGAGGTTGATCGCTACTCCCACCGCCATGACGGTGAGCATGCCGGCGAAGGTCGTGTGCATCCGGTACTCGTTGGTCTGGTTGGCTATCAGCCCCCCTATCCCGTTGGCCTCGAGGAAGAAGCCGGCCAGCACCACGCCCACCATCCCGTGCAGGAGGCCGAGACGGAGCCCCGTGATGATGTAGGGCGCGGTGGCCGGGGCGATGATCTTGGTGAGCATCATGCCCTCCGGGATCGAGTATGACCTGGCCACGTCTACATACTCGGCGTTCGTCACCTTGATCCCGTCACGAACGGTGAAGAAGACCTCGAAGAAGCTGAAGAGGATCACGATCAGCACCTTGGCGTTGAACTGGAAGCCCAGCCAGAGGGCGATGATCGGCAGCAGGGCGATCTTGGGGGTCATGAACACACCCACGAACACCGGCTCGACGGTGTTGTCGATCGAGCGGTACCGCCCCATGACAAAGCCCAGGACGATTCCGGCCACCGCCGAGATGGCCAGGGCGGTGAACATGATGGCCAGGTCGGACCGCCACGCCTTCCACAGGTCGCCGCTGACGGTCATCTCCCATAGCGCATCCCAGGTCCTGGTCACCGAGGCGAAGGTGACAGTGCTGGTGCGCCTGCCGAAGACCTCCCAGCCGGTGAGGATGACGGCCAGAGTCAGGATCCGGATCAACCAATTCGACTGGAACACCGCCAGGAACCGCAGCAGGGGGCGGCTCCACCCGGCAGCCAGGATCGCGGGACCCTGCTCCCGGTGGGTCAGCGTGTCGACTGCGGCCATTTCCGATCGCTCCCCATCTCATGACCCCGGAGTGGCACCGGCCATCCCCGGCAACCGGGAACAGGCTGCCTGCAGGCCGGCCGGACCCTCACGGGAACCTTAGTCCCACGCTCCGCAGCCGTATGGGCACCTTGCGGGCCTGCCGTGTCCAGGAGGAAAGCGACAGGCCCGCAGGTTCATTTCGTTGTGTCGTCGCCGGCTCTATCGCCGCCCGAGGATATCCAGTGCCTGGTCCTGGAACTCGAAGGTGACCAGCTCCTCGACCGTATAGGCCCGGTCGACCGCCTCGAACTCGAGCGACGTGTCCAGGGTGGTCTGCATCAGGTCGTAGTCGAGGGAACCGTTGACCGGCCACATGTCCAGCTCATGGATGAGGCCGTCGTAGTCGATGGCGGCAGCCTCTGCGGTGAGGCGCTCGTTTACCGACATGGCGTACTCGATCCACTGCTGCTTGTCCTCCTGCGCCCAACGCGCCGACTTCAACGACGCGATGTTGAACGCCAGCGCCATGTCAGGATTGGCCTCCACCCAGGCCCGCTCGGCGTACCACACCGAGGAGATCTGAGGATTGGACTCCCAACCCGCACAGAGCATGTTGTAGGCGCCCTCGCCCTCGTTGATGGTCAACTGGGTCAGACGCCAGGTAGCCGAGATACCGCCGACAACCTGACCCGACGTGATGGCCTGGGTCGCCTCACCGGTGTGCGCCAGCCGCACCAGCTGCACGTCGTCCACGGTCATACCAACATCCGCCAGACACTTCTGCAAAGTCTGGCCGGTGATCTGGTTCAGGCTCTGAGTCGCCGCCACCGGCTGGCCCCGCAACTCCTCCATCGAACTGACCGGCGCCTTCGCCGCGATGATGAACGAGTTCTTCTGGTCATCGCCGCCGAACGCCAGGAAGTCCGAACCGGCCGAAACGGCATTGGCCATGCCAGCAAGGGAGAGCTGGCCGACATCAACCTCACCGGCAATGGTCGCCGCCACCAGCGGATCGGAATCCAGCAGGCGGAACTCCACATCGAGGCCGAAATCATCCCGCAGGAAGTCCATCGTCCGGAACGCACCCGTCAACGAAGCATTCGGGAAGCCCGAGCTACCCACCACCACCGACTGGCCCTCGATACGAGACCGGATGTCGGCGATCACCGCATCCGCATCCATCATTGCATCGCCTGCCATGGAGATATCAGGATTGCGCTCGGCAGTCCCGAGGATCTCAAGTGCCTTGTCCTGGAACTCGAAGGTGACCAGCTCCTCCACCGTGTACTCACGGTCGACCGCCTCGAACTCGAAAGAGGTGTCCAGCGTGGTCTGCAAGAGGTCGTAGTCGAGGGAACCGTTGACCGGCCACATGTCCAACTCGCCCAAGAGGCTGTCGTAGTCGAGCGACGCAGCCTCCGGGGTAAGGCGATCGTTCACCGACATGGCGTACTCGATCCACCGCTGCTTGTCCTCCTGCGCCCAACGCGCCGACTTCAACGACGCGATGTTGAACGCCAGCGCCATGTCAGGATTGGCCTCCACCCAGGCCCGCTCGGCATACCACACCGAGGAAATCTGGGGGGCGGCTTCCCAACCGGCACAAAGCATGTTGTACGCGCCCACACCCTCATTCAGGGTGAGTTGGGTCAGACGCCAGGTAGCCGAGATCCCCCCGACAACCTGACCCGACGAGATCGCCTGGGTCGCCTCACCCGTATGCGCCAACCGCACCAGCTGCACGTCGTCCACGGTCATCCCCACGTCCGCCAGACACTTCTGGAGGGTCTGGCCCGTGATCTGGTTCAGGCTCTGAGTCGCCGCCACCGGCTGGCCCCGCAACTCCTCCATCGAACTGACCGGCGCCTTCGCCGCGATGATGAACGAGTTCTTCTGGTCATCGCCGCCGAACGCCAGGAAGTCCGAACCGGCCGAAACGGCATTGGCCATGCCAGCAAGGGAGAGCTGGCCGACATCAACCTCACCGGCAATGGTCGCCGCCACCAGCGGATCGGAATCCAGCAGGCGGAACTCCACATCGAGGCCGAAATCATCCCGCAGGAAGTCCATCGTCCGGAACGCACCCGTCAACGAAGCATTCGGGAAGCCCGAGCTACCCACCACCACCGACTGGCCCTCGATCCGCGACCGGATGTCGGCGATCGTCTCGGCCTCATCCATCATCGCATCGTCGGCCGGAGCCGTCTCGGTGGGCGTGTCGTCGGCCGGGGCCTCGGTGGCCTGGGTCGCCTGCGTTGTGGTTGGGGCTTGGGTCGTGGCGGCGGGTTCCTCATCCGCGCCGCAAGCCGCCACAAGCAAGGCAAACCCCAACAGCAGTGCCAATAGCCGCGTGTGTCTCATCTGAACTTCCTCCCGTCGCTAGCTGGTGGGCAAGGAGCCCGCCACCGGTCGCGCGGTGCTACCTGCCGTATCCGGCAGGTAGCCAATCGCCTTCCGCATAATGTATACAGCGTGGCCTACCCGCGCAACTGGTCGGCGGCCGCAGAATTACCGCTGAGCCGGTTCTACGAGGGATCCAGGCGGCTTCGAGAGTCCTCCCGATCAGGGTGTCGCGAACGATGGGAGGACCTCGGCCCCCAGTTGCTCGATGCCTTCCTCGAAGGCGTCCATTCGCTCCCGCAGATCGAGCACCACCTCATCCACCCCGCGGGATTCGAGCTGGTGGAGCTCCTCGATCACGTCATCAGCTGTGCCTGCGATCAGCGCTCCCCGCAGGTCCGCCGCCGAGTCGAACGGTCCGTCCGGACGCCAGGCCGGCTTCCGGCGGGACTCCTCGAGGATTCCCTCAACGTTGACCTTGGCCAATGCGAGCTCCCGGCTCCGGTCGAGGGAGACCAGCGGGACGATGGCGATCCGCATCGTCTTGCCGGCCGCGCCGGCCTCCTCCTTGAGCCTTCCCGACAGGCGGTCGAACACCTGTAGCGGGCAGCGGCCGGGGAACCAACCGTCAGTGAAGCGGACCGCTCGACGGATGGCCGCCAGGCTGGAACCGCAGTAGAGGAGCGTCAGATCCCGGGGCGGGGCCGGATCGAGAGTCAGGTCGTCGAAGCTGATCTGGGCGCCACGATGGGAGGCGCGGGGATGCGACGTGGCGCGTAGGACAGTCACCATCTCCTCGAAGAGGGCAATGCGGTCGTCGACCGACAGCCCTGCCAGGCGGAAGGCGTTCGGCTGGCCCCCCAGACCCACACCGAGCACCATCCGGCCACGAGCGAGGTGGGCGAGGGACCCCACCAGCTGGGCGAGCACCACGGGCGGGCGAATCGGGGTCAGGGTCGCCATGCCCACGGTCAGTTCGGTGGTTGCCGCGACGGCGCTCATGGCGATGAAGGGATCCACGAAGTGGTGGCTGGGGTTCTCGAACGACACGCCACCCGTGAAGCCCAGTTGGTCCCGGAAGTAGGCGCTGGAGAACCCGAGTTCCTGGAGGCGCGGCCCGATCGCGAACACCCGGTCCCAGGTCGAGTGCGGGCCGAAGTGGGGTACGAGGAGGCCGAAGGAGAGGCTCATCGCTGCCGGGAATTCAAGGCTGCCGGGTGTTCATCGGTCCGGTCATCGTATACGATCAGCCCGTGCCTGCCGGTACTGAAGGACCCGTCCGGGTGGCCGTGGTGCAGGCGGCCCCGGTGTTTCTGGATCGGGCCGCGTCCGTGCGCAAGGCGTGCGGCCTGATCGATGAGGCCGGAGCCGCCGGTGCTCGCCTGGTCGCATTCGGTGAGAGCTTCCTTCCGGGACACCCGATCTGGTTCCACGCCCTGCCCCCCACCGCCGGCCGTTCGAGGGAACTCGCCACAGCCATGGTGGAGAATGCCCTGACGGTTCCGGGCCCCGAGAGCGATCTGCTGTGCGAGGCCGCCCGCCGCGCCGGAGCGATGGTCGTGATCGGTCTCGTCGAGCGTCCCGACCCCGGGGTGAGCGTGGTATTCGATAGCCAGATGGTGCTGTCCCCGGATGGTGCGATGCTCGGCGTGCGCCGGAAGCTGGTTCCGGCAGTGGGTGAGCGGGTCTTCTTCCACCCGGGCGGAGGGGAGTCGATCCGCGTGTTCGACTCGCCGTGGGGGCCGGTGAGCGTGCTGGCAGGAGGGGAGAACTCCAACCCATTGCTCACCTACGCCATGCGCACTCTGAGCGCCCGGATCCACGTGGCTCTCTGGCCCCCGCATTTCCACGCTCCCGGCGTGATGCAGAATGTGGTGTCCATAACCGGGCGGGCCGTGGCCTACCAGAACACGGCCCACGTGCTCTCGGCGGCCGCCGCCTCGGATGCGGAGGCCGTGGAGCGGGTGGCGCCGGACGCCGCGCATCGGGCCAACCTCATGACGATGACCGAGGAGCCCGGCTCGATGATCTACGCGCCGGGTGGCAGGATCCTGGCCGGTCCCCAGCAGGGCGAGGGAATCCTCTACGCCGACATCGACCCGGGCGCCGGAACCTGGGCGCAACTGGTCAACCGCCAGTACGACCGGCCCGACCTCCTGCGGCTTTCCTGGGGTGGGCAGGAAGGCACCCTTCCGGTGGAACCTGTCGGTCGCGTCGAAGGGGACCCCGAGCAAGACTCCCCCACGGACGAAGACCTGGCGGCCCGCGCCCGGCTCCTGATCCGGGAGAGGTTCGGCGACGCGCTCGATCCCGACGACTCCGAGGAGCTGGTTCCCTACGTGGTGCAGATACTGCGCCGGTCCGGAAAGCTGGCCGAGCGCGTCCCGGACTCCACCGATCCGCGGACCGCCCTCTACGCGGGCGAGCGTTGAGCTACAGCATCGCGCTCGCCTCCATCAGCGAGGTCGCAAGTCGTATCTCGGCCGGGGAGGTCTCTCCCGTCGATCTGGTCTCCGGAACGCTTGACCGCATCCGGACCCTGGACCCCGTCCTGCGGGCCTACGTCACCGTGTTCGAAGAGGAAGCGCTGGCCGGCGCCAGGGTCGCCGCGGACGAGATCGCGGGCGGTAACCATCGCGGGCCGCTGCACGGCATCCCGGTGGCGGTGAAGGACAACGTTGCGGTGGCGGGCCACCCCACCACGAACGGATCGGTTCTCTGGGCGGATCACAAGACCGACTTCGACGCGGAGGTAGTCACCCGCCTCCGGCGAGCCGGGGCCATCGTCGTGGGGAAGAACAACATGCACGAGTGGGGCATGGGGGGTACCTGCAAGGACATGCACTTCGGCACCGTACGCAACCCCTGGGACCCGGCCCGCATCCCGGGCGGCTCGAGCGGAGGCTCCGCCGCCGCGGTGAGCGCCGGGATGGCCTGGGCCGCGGTCGGCACCGACGGGTGGGGCTCGATCCGGACGCCGGCATCGTATTGCGGTGTGGTCGGACTGATGCCCACCCACGGACTGGCTAGCCGGTTCGGGGAGTTGCCTCCCACCAGCTCCTGGCATCACACCATCGGCCCGATCACGAGGACGGTCGGAGATGCCGCAACCCTGCTCGACGTCATGGCCGGACACGATCCCAAGGACCCGACGTCCATCCATTCCGGCTTCGAGGGTTCCTACCGCGACGGCTTGGCAAGGGGAACGAGTCGTCTGAGGGTGGGCTTGCCCGGTTCCTACTTCTTCGACGACGCCCTAGCGGAGGTGGAGGAGACCGTACGTGACGCGGCCCGGGTCCTCGAGGACCTGGGAGCGGCGGTCGAGGAGGTGGACCTGTCGGCCTTCTACGAGATTCCCCTGGCGCTGGCGGCCGCCCAGCACGAGTCGCAGTCCCTTCTCCTTCCGCACGCTCTCGCCCGTCCGGACGGCTTCGCCACACCCGAGATCCGCTACCGGATCCTGGCCGGGGAGTTCGTCTCCGCCGCCGATCACCGCCGGGGCTTGCAGGTACGCAACGAGATCCGCGCCGGGGTTGCCCGAGTATTCGAGGCGGTGGACGTGGTGCTCACTCCGTGCAACTCCACCGTGTCCTTCCCCATCGACGCCCGGCAGGTCGGGATCCGTGGGGGAAGGTGTGTCGAACTGGACCAGCCGGGGGCGCAGAGCAGGCTCACCACGCGGCTCACCCTGCCCTGGAACATGGTCGGTGCGCCGGCGGTCTCCATCCCGTCCGGCCGCTACGTGGACGGCCTACCGGTGGGCCTGCAGCTGTCGGCGCGCCGGCTGCACGAGCCCCTGCTGCTCCGTGTCGCGGCAGCCTACGAAGCGGCCGCCGGGGGTTACCGGCCACCTCCGCTACCCGGAGTCGGTGAGAGCCCGGTTATCTGATGGCGTGTCCGGCACACGGAAGCCGAGCGTGATGGCCGGGCGTGTGCCTCTCCGGGTCTGCCTGTTCAGCGGGGCGTCGTCGCTGCCGGTACGCATCGCCGACCACCTGGGCCTGCTCGCGGAAGCCGGGCTGGCGCCCGAGCTCCATCTGACCCGGGGCTCCAGAGAGTTGGTGGAGGGTTTGCTGGCCGGTCGCTACGACGTGGTTCATGCCGCCCCGGACAACTTCATCGAGTGGACCGACCGGACCGGAGCGGACATCGTGTCGTGGATAGGTGGCACCAGCGGACCCTTGCAGCTGATCGGTTCGCCCGAGCTGGCGGGAGTAGCGGACCTGGCCGGGCGCGGGATAGCGGTGGACTCGCCCGACTCGGGGTTCGTCTCGGTCCTGATGAAGATCGTGCGGGCGGGAGGATTGGCCGCCGAGGACGTCTCTCTCGTACCGCTCGGCAGCACTCAGCTGCGTTACGAGGCACTGATGGCAGGCCGGACAGCGGCCACCATGCTCGCCCTACCGTGGTCGGCCATGGCTCTGGAGGCCGGTTTCAGCCTTTTGGGCGACCGTGACCACGTTCTGCCGGGGCTGCAGGGCTCCTGCGGAGCGTCCCTCCGGACCTGGCTGGCAGCCCACCCCGACACCGCGGACTCCTACCTGAAGGCGCTGTGCGCCGCCATCACCTGGCTCAACCACCCAGCGAACCTCCAGGATGCCAACCGGTACATCTGCGAGACATACGGGACGACTCCCACCCTGGCCGACGCGGTCCGCCGGTCGATCATGGATCCCCGCACCGGTTGGTCACCGTCGGCGTTCATCGATCCGGCCGGCATGGAGACGGTGTGCCGCCTGCGCACCGAGAACGGTCGACCACCGGACGGTCCGCCCGCTACGTACTACAGCCTGGAACCGTACCGCCGGGTGTTCGGCTTCGGCTTGAGACCCTGCGCGGATCAGCCCCCGGAGACGTCGGAGGTGGGTGCTGAGTGTGAAACGGCCACCTGCTGATCGGTGACGTCTACTCTCAGGTCAGCCGGCTGAACGCAAGCCGACGCTGGACACTCCCGCTACTTGTTAGTGATAAACATGACTGTGTTGATCTCATGACTGATGCCGGTCCCGCTCCGCTTGAACGATCAGTGCCTGCCCCGGAGTTCAAGGCTCATTGCCTGCGCCTGATCGATGACGTCCGGGCGACCGGAACCGCGATCGTCGTGACGGAAGACCGCCGGCCTCTGGTCAGGGTTAGTCCGGTCCGCGAGGATCGTCCCCCGCTGGCCGGATCATGTGCGGGGCAACTGAGGATCATTACCGACATCGATGCCGACCCGGCAATTCCACCGGACCATTGGGAGATGATCACTTAACCCAGCGAATACGGGACCGCCGATCCGGTGTGACAGCGTTACACCCGACCTAAGCATTCCGCTGGACACCAACATCCTGCTCCGCCCACTCATCGCCGCATAAGGCAACCGCGGCTCCTTCAAGCAACAGGTCGGCCCTGCGATTCTCTCCCGGACCTCCGGGCCAACCCGGCGCTTCTCAGTGCCCGGTGGACAGGTCCAGAATCAGCGCCATGCCGTCATCGACCATCCGCATGGTTGCGGCATCGACTCTTCCGACTGCTTCAGACAGGTCTGCCTTGTTCACCGTCGCGAACTGGGAGACGTTGATCACAGAGTCCCGATCAAGGCCGCTCATCCCTCCGGGTAGGTCAACATTGCCCGGCGCGTCGGCCAAACGTAGGTTCGATGTGATGGCTATGGCGAGCACTGTGTTGATGGCGCTCCGGTTGAAGCGATCGCTGGAGACAACCAGCACCGGTCGCCGATAGCCCGGCTCGGAACCTACCGGCGGAAGAAAGTCGACCCAGCGGATGTCACCGCGGCGGATCACCAGGACTCGTTGAGGGCCCGATGCTGTGCAGTTCGCAATGCCGGGGAGAGTTCCGATGGCTCGCGGGCGTACACGGTATCCAGCCGAGTTGTGACCTCATCGGCGTCGGCAGCGGCGAGCAACAGCTGCAGGGCTTGGGTGTACAGGCGTGATCGGGAGCACCGGCGGCGTTCCGCCAACCGCTCGGCTGCCTGGAACACTGCGTCAGGAATGGACACGGCTGTCTTCATACTTGGAGTATAACCGGGTATGAATCGAGGGAAAAGCCCCTCTGCTCGGTACGACCGCCCCGGATTACACGTGCCCTTGCCGGGTCTGGCAAGTCTTGGCAGTCACGCCTCCTGGACTTGCCGGGCTGCTGCTTCGGCCTGGTGGATGTATCTCAATAGCTTCTCCGGTTGCATGGGCATCTCGGTTATGCGCAGGTCGAGGGGTAGGAGGGCGTCCTCGACCGCGTTGGCGATGGCCGCAGGTGCACCCACCGTTCCTCCCTCGCCGCATCCCTTGATCCCCAGGTCGTTCAGCCCGGAGGGGAACTCCTGGTGGTGAACCTCTATGGGCGGAACGTCGATGGCCCGCGGAAGCCGGTAGTCGACGAAGCTGCCGGTCAGCAGGTTGCCGGCTTCGTCGTAGACCGCCTCTTCCGACAGCGCGTTGCCGATCCCGTGTACCACGCCTCCCACGATCTGGCCCTCCACCACCGCCGGATTGATGATGTTTCCCGCATCGTGGGCTATCACGTAGCGTTCCAGCTCGACCTGGCCCGTGTCGCGGTCCACCTCGAGGGTGACGACGTGGGTTCCAGAGGCCCACGTCACGGTCGGCGACGCGAAGGAGCCCATCGCCTCCAAGCCCGCTCTGCCACCGGTGCGCTCCCCGTCGCCGGTCGTCCGGGCCAACTCGGCGAGGGTCGTGATCCAGGCGCCGGCGCCGTCCCGGATGACCCCGCCGATCACGGTCAGCCCATCCACTTCTACGCCGTGGAGATGGGCGGCCATCTCGATGGCCTTCTTTCGGAGCTTCCGGGCCGCACCCGCCACCGCCATGCTCCCGGTGACCGCGGTGCGGCTGGCGAACGTGCCTCCTCCCTGCCGGATCAGGGCGGTGTCGCCGTCCTGCAGGGAGATCGTCTCGATGTCCACACCCAGGGCATCTGCGCAAACCTGGGCGAGCGTGGTCTCGTGGCTCTGGCCGTGGTTGTTGGACCCGCTCAGGATCGTCACCGCCCCTGACCCGTCGACCCTCACGATGGCGCTCTCGGGAGGGCCGAAGCCGGTCCCCTCCATGTGCGCGGCGATGCCGATCCCGACGTGGCGGCCCTCGGCGCGCAGGCGGGTCTGGCGGGCGCGGAACTCCTGGTAGCCGATCGCCTCCAGCGCCATCTCGAGCTGGGCGGGAAAGTCGCCGCTGTCGTACACGGACGGCTTGCCGTCACGGTAGGGCACCCCGGTGTCGAACGGCATGGCATCAGCGGGAATGAGGTTGATCCTCCTCACGTCCGCCGGATCCAGGTCGAGCCGGCGGGCGACCCTCTCCAGAACTCTCTCGATCACGAAGGCGGCCGTGACCCGCCCCGCTCCCCTGGCCGGGGCGTTGGGCGTCTTGTTGGTGATCACGCAGGTCGCCGCGGCCTCGTAGTTATCGATCCGGTACTGGCTCTTCAGGTGGGAGATCGTGTTGTAGGGCACCACCAGGCCGTAGAAGTTGGCGATGCCCATGTCTACGAGGATCCGGTCGCGGAGGGCGAGGAGGCGGCCCCTGCTGTCGAACCCCACCTCGACATCATGGATCTGGTCGCGGGCGTGGCGGGCGTTGACCAGGTTCTCCGTCCGGTCTTCGACCCAACGCACCGGGCGGCCCACCCGCCGGGCGAGATACGGGATCAGGATGTCCTCGTAATAGACGCCCCCGCCGAAGCTGCCGCCCATGTCCGGGCAGATGACCCGGATACGGTCCTCGGCCAGTCCGAGAATCCCCCCGATCACCTTGCGGGCAAGGTGCTGCATCTGGGTGGCAGACCAGACGGTCAGGCCCTCCACCGGGTCGAAACGGGCCAGCACCGCCCTGGGTCCCAGGGGGCTCCCGATCTGCCGCCGGATCGTGAACCGGAACCTGGCGGTGTGATCGGCGGCGGCCATCGCCCCCTCCGGATCGCCGACCACCACCCCGACCCGGCTCTGCACGTTGTCTCCCAGCTCGTCGTGGATGACCGGTGCCTCCGGCCGCAAGCCGGCTTCGGGATCGAGCACCGGTTCCAGCGGTTCGTAGTCGACCCGGATGAGCCGGGCGGCGTCCTCGGCCAGGTAGCGGTCTTCCGCCACAACCAGCGCGATCGGCTCACCGACCCTCCTCACCCGTCCGGAGGCCAGGAGCGGCACGTCGTGGCCTTTCTCGAGCGGCTGGAGCAGGTTGGCGAATGCGGGCGGTGACTTGTGGTACGGGCGGTAGACGCCGGTATCGGTCAGGTCGTCGGCGGTGATCACCGCCACCACGCCGGGCGCCGTGGCTGCCTCCGAGATGTCGATGTGTCCGATCAGGGCATGGGCGTGGGGGCTGCGCTTGACGACCGCTTCCGCGGTATCGGGGAGCCGGACATCGGGTACGTAGACGCCCTTGCCCTTGAGGAACCGGCTGTCCTCCCTGCGGAGGACCGGCCTGCCGAAGACGGTGCCGGTCCTCACGGGTCCTCGTGTCCCGAGCCGGAGCGGGCTGCCTGCATGGCCGCCGCCACCATGCTCTGGTACCCGGTACACCGGCACAGGTTCCCGTTGAGGCGGGTCCGGACCTCAGCCTCGGATGGCGGAGCGGACGGGCCCCGGTCCTCCAGCAGCGAGAACAGGTTCACCAGGACACCGGGGGTGCAGAAGCCGCACTGGAGCGCGAAGTTCTCGTGGAAGGCGGCCTGGAGGCCGGTCATGGTCGGATCGCCGTCCAGCCCCTCCAGCGTGGTGATGGAACGACCCTCTGCCTGTACCGCGAGGATCAGGCACGACGTGGACGGCTCCCCGTCCAGGAGCACGGTGCAGGCGCCGCAGACTCCCTCCTCGCACCCGAGGTGGATGCTGTGCAGTTCCAGGCGCTCCCTCAACACATCGGCGAGGATCAGGCGGGGTTCGACCGCCAAGGCGTGCTCGACGCCGTTGACGAGCAGCGTCACCTGGACGGTCTCGGTCACGGCCGGCCGCCCTCCGCCCTCGCCAGCGCCGATCGCAGGGCGCGGGCCACCACCACCGGCGCCACCCGGCGCCGGTACTCCTCGGAACCGTGGATGTCCCCGATCGGGGCGATGTCGTTCTCCACGGCTTGCGCGGCCGCTTCGATACCGACCGAGGCCTCACTACCGCTCAGAGCGGCCTCGACCGACGGGGCACGGCACGGCGTAGCGGCGAGCCCGATCAGAGCCACCCGGGCGCTCTCCACGCGGGGGCCGTCGAGACTGACGGCCGCGGCCGCTCCTGCCACCGCCGGGTCCCCGGGGCGGGGCGCCACCTCGGAGAAGGCGGCTCCCGTCCGGGAGGGGGGCAGCGAGAGGGTCAACGAGGTGATGATCTCGGAGCCGGCCAGGCTGGTCGAGTGAAGGCCGGTGAACAACTCTTCGACCCCCACCTCCCGCTCTCCGTCGGGTCCGGCCACCTGGCAGGCTCCGTCCAGCACGAGGGCGACCGCAGCCCACTCGGCGGCGGGATCCGCGTGGGTCAGGCTTCCGATCACGGTGCCGAGCGTCCTGACCGAACGGTGGCCGATGTGCGCAGCGGCATCGACGAGGAGATCCTGCCCGTGGTCAGAGGCCCAACGCTCGAGGGCATGGTGCGTCACCATCGCTCCCAGCCTGAGCCTACGGGCGTCGTCGATGCAGATGTCCCGCAACCCTTCGATCCGGCGGAGATCGATCAGCGCCTCCGGTGCGAGTAGGCGGTGGCGGAGCATCGGAATGAGGCTCTGCCCCCCGGCCAGCACGCGGGCCCGGCCACCGGCGCGGTCCAACAGTTCAGTCGCCTCACGGACGGTGGCCGGCGCGGCGTAGCTGAACGGCGGGGGCTTCACATGTTTAGAGTATCCGATCCGGAGCGCGGGCCGGCCGCCGGGATGGCAAGCAGGACTTCAGTGCGCTCCGGGTGCCGGGAGAGCGGGAGGAGCAGCGGTGGAAGACCTCGCGATCGGGTTGCTGCGAGCCACGATGGGCGCCGTTTTCGTGGCCCACGGCTGGCCCAAGATCTTCAGGAGCGCCGATACCGGGCATGGCCCGCGCCGGACGGAGAACCTCCTGCGGAGCAAGGGCGTTCCCTATCCGGCCGCGGTGGCGCTGCTGGCCGGATATGTCGAGACGTTGTGCGGGGTCCTGCTGGTCGTCGGTCTGCTGACCCGGGTGGCGGTCATCCCGCTCATCGTGATCCTCATCCTGGCCATACCGATGGTCAAGTGGAAGCAGGGCTTCGTGGACGGCTGGGATTGGCCCTTCACGCTCATCATCGTGGGCGTGGTCCTGCTCATCCACGGTCCGGGCGGGATAAGCGTCGACGCGCTGGTCGGCTGGGCCGGCTGAAGACCTGCGCCACCGGAGAGAACACATCACAACCCGAGCATTCCGAGGTAGAAGGAGAACCCGACCATGAACGAACTGCTCGCCACGCTCCTTCCCTCCTTCACCCCCGAACTCCGGGACGAGATGGTCGGCATGACCTGCGACCTCGTGGACATCCCCAGCGCCACCGGGGAGGAAGGCCCGATCGCCGACTACGTTGCCCACCGGTTCCGGGAGATCGAGGGAATGGACATCGAACTCCAGGAGGTAGAGCCCGACCGCTACAACGTGATCGGCCGCCTGAGGGGAAGCGGCCGGGGCCGCAGCCTCCTGTTGGGGGCGCACTTCGACACGGGCATGACCGGGAAGGACCCGGGAATGCCGTTCGGGCTGCTTCCCAAGGCGACGGTCGAGGACAGCGGCTGGATATACGGCCTCGGGGTCTCCAACATGAAGTCGGCCTTCGCGGCCTACTACGGGGCCATCCGGGCCGTCCAGGAGGCGGGCATCGAGCTACGGGGCGACATCATCCTGGCCGGTGTGATCGGAGAGACGGAGAAGTCCCCCACCGACGAGTTCGCCGGACCGGCCTACCGGGCCGGTGGTTGGGGCACCCTGTACGCCGCCCAGCACGGTGTGGTCGCGGACGCGGCCATTCTCGGTGAACCCACCGGCCTGAGGGTCCAGACCGGCAATTCGAGCTACATCTTCGCCAAGGTCAGCACCAGGGGCATCTCCCGCCACACCTGGTCCAAGGAGCACGGCGACGACGCGATCGAGAAGGGGGTCCGGGTGCTGGACGCCCTCCGCGCCTGGGAACCGGAGTTCGCCGCTTCCCACGCTCACCCCACCATGGGGACGAGGATCGGATTCGGGGCGATCCGCGGCGGGAACCCCTTCCAGCCGGCCGTCAACCCGGCCCGCAGTTGCACCCTGTACCTCGACTTCCGCTTCCCCCCTACCGCGACCATCATGGACATCCACCGGCAGGTCCGGGGTTTCCTGGATGACCTGGCCGAGAAGGATCCCGCCCTGGCCACCGAACTCTCCTTCTTCCTGTGCCGCAACGGGTACGAGATCGGCGATGACGAGCCCCTGGTACAAACGGTGGAGCGGGCCCATCGCTCCGTGTTCGGCACCCCCTCCCACAAAGTGGAGCCGTACCGCTACGACGTGTCAGCCGACACTTCGATCCTCCACGAGTACGGCGTGCCCGCCCTCACCTACGGTCCCGGCGGAATCCGCAAGGACGGCGTCTACGACGTCTACGACCAGTACGGGGAGATAGTCTCGATAGAGAACCTGGTCGATTGCACCAAGGTCTACGCCCAGTGCATCGCCGAAATCTGCGGATAACCAGTGGCCAGTGGCCGGTTGCCAGTGGCCAGTTTGCGACCTGGTCGGTTGATCAACGCCTTGTGGCCCTTGAGCGTGCTGGTTATTCGATCGTTCCTGCGTTTCAGAATCCACTAACCACTAACCACTGCCCACTGCCCACTGCCCACTGCCCACTGCCCACTGCCCACTGCCC
>WTGW01000042.1 GCA_011523395.1 Acidimicrobiia bacterium | reverse complement strand
ACCGGATTGGCGTTGCCGGCTCGGGTGTCCGCGTAGTGGGCATGCAGGCACTTGACCCCGCTGGTGGCGCCCGCTACTCCTCCCCGGGGTATCGGGTCTGCGTCCTCCGGCAGCAGGGCGTCCCGCTGGGCGGCGTAACGGGCGTGGGCCGCTTCCAGGGCGGCGCCGAAGGCGGGTACCCGGTCCGCCCGCCGGTCCAGTGCCTTCACCCCGCCGCCGCTCTCGAGGCGGCTGATCC
The DNA here is from genome assembly GCA_011523395.1 of Acidimicrobiia bacterium. GTDB lineage: Bacteria > Actinomycetota > Acidimicrobiia > Spongiisociales > Spongiisociaceae > Spongiisocius. Next base: position 3,328 of record WTGW01000042.1, on the reverse strand, counting down.
GCTTCACTGCCAGGGGGCAGGTCAGCCAGTACAGGGTGGGGAAGGGCGTGCCGTCCTCCAGTACCGGGGGCACGCGGACGACGACCGGAAGGTCGAGATGGCAACGGGAGAGGGTGGTGATCTCGGCTCTCGACGGCCGCCCGATCTGTGCCGCTACGACCTGACGCTCATCCATTGCTCATGTCGCGGCCGGTGAGGAAGTCCCAGAGCGCTTCCCAGAATCCGCCGGACTCGGGTACCACCGCGTTCGATCCGCCTTGCGATAACTCGGGGTCACGGGGTTCGTCGCTCATGATGACCACGTAGCTGGTCTCTCCGGGATTCACGTAACCGAAGTCGGCGCGGGCGATGCGCTCGATCTCGGTGGGGGAGTGCAGCAGCTCGACCTCCCGCTCCAGCTGAGCGTTTTGCTCCTGGATGTCCGCCAGCTGTAACCGGAGATCCGCAGCCTCACCGTTCAGCGCCACCAACTGGCGGATCGGGAACACGTCCACCGCCGCGACCAGCACTATCCCCAGCATCAGCAGGGGAAGAAGGACGCCTCGGCGCTGGCGGGCTTCCACCTCAGCCGCCGCCGTAGAGCGACAGGCCCGGGTAGCGGGCCTGGCTTCCCAGCCGCTCCTCGATACGGAGCAGTTCGTTGTATTTGGCGGTTCGTTCCGAGCGGGCCGGAGCTCCGGTCTTGATCTGTCCGGCATTGGTGGCCACGGCCAGATGGGAGATGAAGGTGTCCTCCGTCTCTCCGGAGCGGTGCGAGACCACCCTCCCGTATCCGGCGCCCCGAGCGATCTCCATGGTGTGGAGGGTCTCGGTAAGCGTCCCGATCTGGTTGACCTTGACGAGAACCGCGTTCGCCACGCCTAGGTCGATGCCCCGGCGCAGGATCAGGCGGTTGGTGACGAAGATGTCGTCCCCGACCAGCTGGCAACGGCTCCCCAGTCGCTCGGTGAGCAGGGACCAGCCCTCCCAGTCGTCCTCGGACAGGCCGTCCTCGATGGACACGATCGGGTAGGTATCGACCAGTTCCTCGTAGAAGTCGACCATGCCGGTTGCGTCCAATGAACGCCCTTCGAGTTGGTAGGCGCCGTCGCGATGGAACTCGGTGGCGGCCACGTCCAGAGCCAGTGCTATCTCCTCGCCCGGTCGGTACCCCGCCCGTTCGATGGCGGTTATCAGCAGGTCCAGAGCCTCCCGGCTGCCGGACAGGTTGGGTGCGAACCCGCCCTCGTCGCCCACGTTGGTGCTCAGGCCCCGGGCGGACAGGACCTTCTTGAGTATCTGGTAGACCTCGACGCCGGCTCGGAGGGCGGCGGAGAACGATGGCAGGCCGGCCGGGACCACCATGAACTCCTGGACGTCCAACGGGTTGGCGGCGTGGGCGCCTCCGTTGAGCACGTTGAGCAGGGGAACCGGCAGATCCTGGGCGGAGGGGCCACCGAGGTAGCGGAACAGGGGCATCCCAACCTGGGTAGCGGCGGCGCGGGCGCAGGCGAGGGAGACCGCCAGGATGGCGTTGGCGCCCATCCGACCCTTGTTGCTGGTGGCGTCAAGATCGATCATGACCTGGTCGATGAGCGGCTGTTCGGTGGCGTCGTGCCCGATCACCGCAGGTCCCAGGATGTCGTTGACGTGCGATACGGCCCGGGCCACGCCCTTCCCGGCGTAGGCAGCATCCCCGTCCCGCAACTCGACCGCCTCTAGGGTGCCGGTCGAGGCGCCGGAGGGAACGGCGGCCCGTCCCACGGCGCCACCGGCGAGGCCTACCTCGGCCTCCACGGTCGGGTTGCCGCGTGAATCAAGAATCTGCCTAGCACGGACCGTGGTGATGGTCGTGGCCACCGATGCTCCCTCGGAACTGGCTCGTTAACTTATCACGATAAGCCGCCAACTCCGTGCATCTATGGCTGGCGCCGCCTCTACAACGGAATCGCGGGAGGAAGCCACTGCTACATGCTTCTTAGCATGGTTGCAGCTGGTTTATGTCACACCCATGGTGTATGATACGAACATATGTTCGATTACCTGCTCGACTACCCCGAGGCCGACTCGGCCCAACCAAGCCCCGCGGTCACCGCCGACGTCCGAGGATCGCATGCCGCCATGTTCATGACCCGCTACCAGAAGGAGCGCCAGGACGCCTATAACCGCGCTCGCCACATGGTCGAGGGCCGCGGCCATCTGCCTCCCGATGTCGAGGACGCCAAGGCCGAAGCTGCTTTGGTCCGGGAGCAGGCCGTGGTCAGCCGGGCCAGAGGCGGTCAACTGGGTTGGGTCAAGAGCATGCTCAGGCGCAACAGCGCGGCGCGACTCGGGTACGGCAACCCGGTCGATCTCGTGGCGTCACGCATGAATGTCCACCGCTCCACCGCCCGTGACCTGGTCTACCTGGCCCAGCGGCTGGACGTCGGCGATATCGAGCGGATACGCGAGGGCGAGGTCTCCTACGTCCGCGTTCTAGAGGAGACCCGCCTGCGGGAAGCCGGCGCATCGGCCGAGGAGATAGCCCGGACCCGGGACTTGGACCTCGACTCGGTCGGACGTGTCGTCCAGCAGATGCGAAAGATCACCCGCGATGACGAGCGGCGGATCTTCGAGGGCCAGTACGTAGCGTTCCAGCCCTCCCTGGATGGCTCCCACGTACGCATGAACGGCCGCCTCGGATCCTTCGAGGCGGAGATCTGCCGAGAAGCCCTCAACCGCCGCGGCGAGAAGCTGGTCCCGGCCGGCGAGGACCGGCCCGACGCCGGGCAACGCAGAGCGCTGGCCCTCACCACCCTCTGCCAGGACGAACTCGACGAGCACGCCCTGGCCACGCCCGCGGCGGAGCCCGGCACCCCATCGCCGCGCAACCGGCGCGAACCACTACTCATGGTCGTAGCCAACAATCCCATCGCCGAAGCGTCGGGTTTCGAGCAAGGCGTCGCCGTCCTGGCGGGAGGCCGCGTCGGTCCCGGCACCGTGGACCTCATCCAATGTTGGGGCCGCATCGAGAACATCTCCGTGACCGGACAGGACATCACCCATCACGGATCCACCTCCGCCATCCGGCCCGGTCTGCGCCGGGCCGTCCTCGCCCGTGACGAGGGATGCACCATCGACGGGTGCAGCTCGAGCTACCGGCTTGAGGTCCATCACATCCTCGAACGATCCAGAGGCGGCGATCACTCTCCCCAGAACCTCACCACCCTCTGCTGGTGGCACCACCACGTGGCCGTCCACCGCCGAGGCATGCGGATCGATCCCGAATCCCCGCCGCGCCGCAGGCGCCTGCTGCCCAACCGCCGCACCTGCGGCTACCGGCCACCTCCCCCCGACCCCTACACCCGCG
>WTGW01000236.1 GCA_011523395.1 Acidimicrobiia bacterium | reverse complement strand
ATGACCGTCATAGGTCCGAACGGGAGACGGATCGCGGCCGCGTACGAGCGGGCCGACCATGAGCAGGCCGCAACGATGTCGCGTCGCTCCAGCCTGGTGGGCTGGGTGGATACGGCCGTGCTGGCTTTCGCCATCCTCGTGATGGTTACGCGCTGGGGCGCCTGACGCTTCCGACACTTCCCGGGGGCCGAGCCGGCGTCCGGCCCCGCGTGGACGCCTGATGAGGCTCGTTCAGGCCTGTTCCAGGTTGTGGTTTGCTTCGAGCGCGATCCTCACCATCTGGTCGAACGTGCGCTCCCGCTCGGCCGAGGACGTCTGCTCCCCGGTTACGAGGTGGTCCGACACGGTGACGATGGCGAGAGCCTGGGCGCCTTCTTCGGCCGCGATGGCGTAGAGAGCCGCCGCCTCCATCTCGACCGCCAGTACCCCCATCCGTTGCCAGATCGCCAAGGCGTCGTTGTAGCTGTTGTAGAACAGGTCGGAGGAGTGGAGGTTCCCCACGTGGGTGTCGATACCCATGCCGTCGGCGGCATCGGAGGCAGCCCGCAGCAGCGGGAAGCTGGCGGTGGCCGCGTAGTCCCAGCCGTTGTAACGGGTCCGGTTGATGCCCGAGTCGGTGCCGGCGCCGATCGCCAGGATGACGTCTCTCATCTTCACGTCGGTGGAGATCCCGCCGCAGCTTCCCACCCGGAACAGCCGTCTCACCCCGTAGAAGCGGGTCAGTTCGGTGACGTAGATCGACGCTGACGGCATCCCCATGCCGGTGCCCATGGTGGACACGGGATTCCCCTTGTAGGTGCCGGTGAACCCGAGCATGTTGCGAACGGCGGTCACCTCGGTGACGTCCTCGAGAAACGTCTCCGCGATGTAGCGGGCCCGGAGCGGGTCGCCGGGCAGCAGGATCGTCGGGGCAAACGCGTCATCCTGAGCTGAGATGTGGGGGGTGGCCATGGATGCCTCCTCGTTGGGCGATCAGGACCAGCCGAACAACTGGCGCAGAAGCCGAGGTTAACCGAGGTGCTCGCGACCCAGGCTCTCGCCGATAGGACTCCCTCCCCCATCAGCCCGGACCGGGGAACGTGCCGGTGTTCCTCGATGCGGTCGCGGTCCACGATGTGGTACGTTCCCCAACGCGGGGTGGTACGTCAGACATTGGGGAGATCCGGCAAATGGGCAGGGTGCAATCAATCGACCGGGCCTTCGCCATTCTGGACGTCATCTCGACTTCCGACCTGGGAATCACCCAGTTGGCCGAGCGGGTCGGAATGCCCAAGAGCACCGTGGCCCGCCTGGTCAAGACCCTGGTGGAGTTGGGCGCCGTGGAGCGTGTATCGCCCGGTTCCACCTACCGGATCGGTCCCCGCCTGTCCGGTCTCTCGGCCGGCAGGAGCCGCTCAGCCGAACTGGTGGCCCGTTCCCGTCCCCACCTGAAGGCGCTGGCGGACGGTCTGGGGGAGGACGCCGGGCTGGCGGTGCCGGACGGCAACCGGGTTCACTACATCGCCCAGGAGGACGCCCTCAACAACATCGTGGTCAGGGACTGGACCGGCACCCTTCTACCCATGCACGTGGTCTCTTCCGGCCTGGTGATCCTGGCCCACTGGCCGTCCGAACAGCTGGAGAGCTACATCGCCGCCAGCCCCGAGTCCTACACCCGCTATACGGTGACGGACCCCCGCCTGATTCGGAAACGCCTGAAGTCGATCCGGACCAAGCGCCACGCCTGGGTCGTGGACGAGTTCGTAGAGGGGATGAGCTCGGTTGCCTCCCCCGTCTACGACTGCCAGATGAGGGTGCTCGGGGCGATCCACGTCCACGGCCCGTCATACCGGTTCCCGGGCTCGGCCGACCGGGACGCCATCGCCGCCCGCGTGACCGAGGCCGCCGAGCGAGTCTCGATCGCCCTCCAGTAGAAAGATCGTTTTTGACAATTAGTGACTAGTATCCAATATAACTAGCAACTAGCAACTAGCAACTAGCAACTAGCAACTAACAACTAGCAACTAGCAACTAGCAACTAGCAACTAGCAACTAACAACTAGCAACTAACAACTAGCAACTAATTCAGGGGGTGTCGTGCCGGCGGGTCGCGATCACCCGTCGCGCCATCGGTTCGAAGAACTCCAGAGGCAGGGACTCGTAGTCGGGGTCGAAGCAGTTCTGGTCGTAACGGGCGCAGAACTCCACCGTGTCGTCGTACCACGGGTGATCCTTGTACCTGTCACGGGCGTTGCGATCCCCACCGAAGTAGTGGAAGTAGTAGTAGCCCTGGAAGAGGCCGTGGTGCCTGATGATCCAGTAGTTCTTCTCCGATATGTAGGGACGCAGCATGTCGGCCGCCACCTGGCTGTGGTTGTAGGGGGAGACGAGATCGCCTATGTCATGGAACAGGCAGCACACCACGAACTCCTCGTCCTTACCGTCCCGGTAGGCGCGGCTGGCCGACTGGAGGGAGTGCTCGAAGCGGCTGATCCGGTAGCCGGTGTCTCCCTCGTTCCATTGGACCCACTCGAGAAGGCGGTCTACGTAGTCGTTATGGAGTTGGTGTTCCTTCCTCTCGAGGAGTTCGTACTCCTCCTTCGTGCCGTCTTCCATCCGGGTGAACGAAACCTGTTCCACGACCATCCCCGCGCGTGACCTGATTCAGGATTCAGGATACAGGCAGAAGGGGTTGACAGTGACCTGCCGGATGGGGATTCCAGGTGCCGTGGTGGGAACCGCCGGTCTCCTGAAACGGTCCTCCAACTACCCGTGTCCCCTCCCGGGTCGGGTTAACATCGCGACGGCGGGTATTTCCCCAGGGGAGGGCAGCGATGAACACCGGAGTCGAACAAGAACGCCAGGCCATAGAGGCGACTATCGGCGACATGACCTTGGTCGGATTGCTCGGCCGGAACGCCGAGCGGTTCGGTGACCATCCGGCCATCCGGTGGAACGCCGGCGAGGAGACCCGAACGCTGACCTGGTCCGAGTACCGGGACCAGGTGGTGGAGGTGGCGGCCGGGTTGAGCGCCCTCGGAGTCGAGGCCGGGAACTTCGTCGCCATCATGGCCGGCAACCGGCCCGAGCACGTGATCGCCGACCTCGGGATCGTTCATGCGGGCGCCGTTCCGGTGTCGCTGTACAACACCCTGGCTTCCGAGCAGATCCAGTACATCGCCGGTCACTGCTCCGCCCGGGTGGCGGTGCTGGAGAACGCCGACTACCTGGAGCGTTGGCAGGGAATCCGGGGGGACCTGCCCAACCTGACCCACATCGTCGTCATGGAGCCGCCCGAGGACGGTGACGATGAGCGGATCATGTCCTGGGAGGATCTCCGGTCGGCGGGCCGGGAGGCGCTGGCAAGCGATCCGGAACTCGTCGAGCGGTCGTCGGTGGCGGTGGCGCAGGACGACCTGGCCACCTTGATCTACACGTCCGGCACGACCGGAGTGCCCAAGGGGGTGATGATCAGCCACCGCAACGTGCTGTGGACCCTGGAGTGCGTCTCCCGCACCTACTCCCTGCCCGATCACCTGCGACTGGTGTCCTACCTGCCCCTGGCGCACATCGGCGAGCGCATGGCCAGCCACTACGTCA
>WTGW01000175.1 GCA_011523395.1 Acidimicrobiia bacterium | reverse complement strand
GCAAGGCCCGCTGACGAAGGCGTACCCGCAGCGGTACGTAGAGGAAGCGGAACGCTGCGATGGGGCGCCGACGGCCGCCAGAGCACCCGGTTGTTTGGCAGACAGACCACTAGGGTGTTGGTCGAGAGCGGAGGGCCTCCGCCGGGTGCGCTTGCAGGAGGAACACCAATGCCTGTCGGGTGGGATTCGACGCTGGACGAGATCCTGGACCGCGGTTCCCTGAGGATTCCGATCGAGTTCCTGGGCCATCCCGACACCGGAGATCCGCCGGAGATGTACCGCGACCCCCGGACCGGTGAGCCGGACGGCCTCGCCCCCAAGATCGGAGCGATGATCGCGTCGGACCTCGGGGTCGAACTCGAGGTCGTCGAGGTTCTCTGGCCGGACCAGATTCCCGCGCTGTTCGACCGCAAGGTGGATCTCCTTCCGAAACACACCCTCTTTCCCCGGCGGGCCCTGCAGCTGGAGTTCGTGATGGGCCGCCTGATGCAGATCCGGGTCACTTGCCAGGTACCGGCCGAGAGGGCCGATGAGGGGATCGATTCACTGAACCGAGAGGGTCCCCGGATCGGTGTATGGCATGGATCGAGCAACAGGGATGTTGCCGAGCGCTTCTTCCCGGCGGCGACCGTGTTGGAGGCGCCGGATCCGACCCGGTTGCTGCTGGACGGACGCGTAGAGGTGGTCGTGGCGGACGCGGTGACGCGGCGATACCTGGAACTCAATCCGGAAGTAGGGCTGCTGCGGGAACCCGACGGCACGCTGGTGATCCTGGCGCGGGGGTACAACAAGATCTCGATTCGCCCCGGGGATCCGAGGTTTCTCAACTGGCTGAACAGCTGGTACGACTACCGAGCAGCTGAGGGGGATATCGAGGATCTCTGCGTGACGTGGTGGGAGAGCTTCATGGCGGACCGGGAGTAGTCGAAGGCCCGGGCTGCCGGAGGACTCCGCGCGGCCCACTGAGACCGGCACCTGCCTCCCGTTCTTTACTCCCGTCGGGCTCAAACGAGTTGCGGATCGCGCGGTGCGACAAATATGATGGCTTGTTGTTCACCAGCCTTGAGGAGGGCGAGTATGAAGATGCTTTGGAAACGGGTTCCGTCCGTGATAGCGGTGGTAGCCGCTATGGCGATGGTCGCGGTTGCGTGTGGCGGTACCGAGACCGTCACGGTGACCGAGGAAGTGGTGGTCACATCCATCGTTACGGAGGTCGTAACTGAGGAAGTGGTTGTCACCGAGACCGAGACTGTGACCGAGGAAGTGGTCGTCACATCCATCGTCACGGAGGAAGTGGTTGTCACCGAGGAAGTGGAAGTGGTGGTGACCGAGACCGTGGAGGTCATGGTCGACGACTCCGAGGCGCGGACGCTCCGTATCGCCATCGCCGATGACGTGGAACAGCTCGACCCCGCTCTGGGCTCGGCGCAGCTGACCAACCTGGTACTCAAGAACGTCTACATGCAGCCGGTTCAGTACCGTCCCGGCCCTGATGTGGGCGGTTTCTCGTACGCCGACACGACCTCCTTCGAGGGTCAGTGGATCGAGTCGTGGGACTTCAGCGATGACTTCCGGACCATCACCCTTCGGCTCCGCCAGGGTCTGACCTTCCCGACCAGCGGAAACCCGGTTACGGCTGACGACGCCATCTACACGATCAACCGGGCGCTCGCCACCGGGCCGGCCGGACCGGCCTGGGTCTGGGGCAACATCGGCGTGACGTCGATCGACCAGATCGAGCGGGTTGATGACCGGACCCTCGTCGTCCACAACGCCCGTCCGTCCACGATCGTGCTGCCGCTGATGAGAGACCAGACCATGGGCATCATGGACAGCGTGACCATCCAGGCCAATTCCACCGAGGACGATCCTTGGGGCCGGGATTGGCTCAAGCAGAACTACGCCGGCAACGGTCGGTACGTGGTGGACAGCTGGGACCGCGGATCGCGCATGGTTCTGAAGCGCAACCCCACCTGGACTGGTTTCCAGCCCTATTTCGAGACGGTGGAGTTGTTGACGGTGCCGGAGGCGGCCAACCGTCTCGCCCTGCTCCAGAGCGGTGACGTGGACATCGCCCTCGACCTTTCCGTACAGCAACTGCAATCCGCAGCCGCTTCGGACGGTGTGAAGGTCCTGTCGGTTCCCGACCGGAACGGGATCAACGTCCTGCTGAACAACCAGGCTCCGCCGTTCGACAACGTGACCCTGCGGAAGGCGATGTCCTACGCGGTCGACTACAACGCGATTGTCAACGGCGTCCTGAATGGCCAGGCAGTTCCGAGTCAAGGACCTATCTCGGTGAATTCCAGGTTCTTCGACCTCTACAACCTGGAGGACGCGTGGATCTACGAGCACGATCCCGACCGGGCTCGGCAGCTCATGGCGGAAGCCGGCTATCCCGACGGGTTCGAGTTCGAGATGGTCATCCGCCAGGACATCCCGCTGGATGAGGCGGTCGCTACGAACCTCAAGGCGCAGTTCGCCGACCTCGGGATTGACATGAGCATCCGTCCCGTCACCGGGGCCGAGATGTTCGATCACCTGTTCGGTCTTACCTACGGAGGTATGGCTTTCCGGGGCGGTCTCCTCGACTACGTCGATGACCCCTACTACCAGTTCTTCCTCTGGTGGGACTCGCAGGACGCGGCGATCAACTGGACCGGTTTCGCGGACGCTCGGATCGATGAGATCCTCGACGAGACGGCTTCGGTCGTCTCGGATCCGGGACGGCGCGAGCCCTACCGGGAGGCGGTGACCCGACTGGTCGACGCAGCTCCGATGCTGTGGCTGGCGAATGCCAACTACACGCTGGCGATGCGCGATGACATCGGCGGGTTCACCCTCCATCCCGACGGGCTTCTCTGGTTCGCGACCCTGAATCGGTCCGGCTAGTCCATCGGTAGCAACTACGCAGATAGGGAGGGCGCCGCCTAGGGCGGCCGCCCTCCCTATCGTTCTACCTTCCTGGAGCCACGCATAGAAGCGATACAGGCAACCAGTCAGGAGCGGGAGGCCGGCGACCGGCTCTCCGGACTTCGCCGATGGGCCCTGTTCCTGGTCAATCGCGTGGTCATCCTTGCCGTTGTCCTCCTCGCGGTGGTCATGATCGGCTTCACGATCACCCGGTCCACGGGTACACCTCTGTACGCCTCGCTCGGAGTGGCGGTGAGCGAGGCGATAATCGAGCAGCGGGCCGAGGAGATGGGCCTCAACGAGCCCATCGTGGTGCAGTTCTGGACCTATGTGACCCACCTCTTGCAGGGAGACCTGGGTGTGTCCCGCATCAGCCGTATCCCGGTCGCCGAGGACATCGCGCTCAAGCTTCCCGCCACCGCCGAGATGGTCTTCTTCACGCTCGCGGTGAGCTTCATCTGGGCCATCCCGCTCGGTGTGCGGGCAGGGCTCAGACCCGACGGGAAGCTGGCCAAGGTCGGGGAAGGCATGGCGCAGTTCGGGGTCAGCGTTCCGGCCTTCTGGCTCGGCCTGCTGTTCATCTTCCTCCTCTACTTCCTGCCTCCCAGGCTCCCTGAGCCTCTAGGTCCTCTTCCCTCGCTCTTCCCGCCTCCCTTGGGCCGGGTGGGCAGTGGCATTACTCCCCCGGAAATGGTGACCGGTCTCTACACGGTGGATGCCCTGATCGCCGGGGACTTCCGTCTGGCCTGGCACACTCTGTGGCATCTGATTCTCCCGGCGGTGACCCTCTCGTTGACCAGCGGGCCCCCGCTCTTCCGTGTCACCCGCTCCGCTGTCAGCGAGGCCGTGTCCAGCCCGTTCGTCGAGGCGGCCTACAGCTACGGACTGGGCCGGCGAACGGTTCTGATCAGGGACGTCCTCCGCAACGCCTCCCCGCCGGTGCTCAATCTGGCCGCCATGACCTTCGGCTACCTGATCGGGGGCGGGGTGCTGGTGGAGGTGGTGTTCTCCTGGCCGGGGATCGGCTCGTACGCGGTGTGGGGCATGGATAACTCCGACTATGACGTGGTGCTGGGGGTGGTGATCATCGCAGCCGTCATCTACGTGATCCTGTACTTCATAGTCGATCTGATCCAGTTCGCCATGGATCCCCGCCTTCGGGACTGAGGGGCGATGACCACTCTCTCCGCCCAGCGGGAACGCGGGACCATGGCGCGGATCTTCGTCGGCCCGACTGTCGGCATGACCATCCGGCGTTCCCTGTTCTTCTTCATGGTGTTCCTGGCGGTGGTCGCTCCGTGGCTCGACGACTTCAGCCACTGGCTCCCGTTCCCAATCTACGATCCCCTCCGGCCGGATCCGTTCAATCCGGTGTCCCCGCCTACGGCTGAGCATTGGTTCGGAACGGACACCCTGGGCCTCGACGTCTTCACGAGGGTGTTGATGGCTACCCGGGTCGACTTCACCCTGGCCCTCATCGGGGTCGCTCTGGGCGGCGGGCTGGGTTGTCTGGCGGGCGCCTGGGCCGCCTACCGGCGTGGGTGGGTGGACATGGTGGCCCTGCGGATTGTCGAGGTGCTCCAGTCCTTCCCCGTCCTCCTGCTCGGGCTCGCCATGTTCGCCGCGTTCGGCTCCCTCGAGATCTTCGGTCCGGTGGACCATGGGATGGCCGTGCTGGTCCTTTCCATCTCCATGGTGAACTTCCCGCTGTACCTGCGCCAGGTACGCAGCGTGCTGCTGCCGCTGACGGAGGCGGAGTTCGTGCAGGCGGCCAAGTGCGCCGGACTGGGAGCGTGGGGCATCGTGTGGCACCACTTCATCCCCAACGCCCGCGGCCAGATCCTGGCCTTGTTCCCTCTGACCTGCGCCTACGCCATCCAGATCATCGCCGGCCTCAGCTTCATCGGCCTCGGCATCGAACCCCCGAACCCCGAGTGGGGATCGATGATCAAGGCAGGGGCCACGCTCATCGTCCAGGGCCATTGGTGGGTGTCCGTCTTCCCGGGCGCCGCCATCGTCATCTCCGTGTACTCGTTGACCGGGTTCTCCGCCCGCTCCGAGACGTTGGTCGGTCCGGGCGGGACGTCCGCATGAGCTCCGGTCAGGCCAACGGGGCGCTGCTGTCCCTTTCCGGGGTGGAGGTCACCATCAACACCCTCTCGGGTCCCGTCCATCCTCTCCAGGGCGTGGACCTGGACGTATTCCCCGGCGAGACGGTCGGGCTGGTGGGGGAGAGCGGTTCCGGCAAGTCGATGACCCTGCGCTCGATCCTTCGGCTGATGCCGCCGGGCGGGGCGATCACCGGCGGATCGGTCAAGTGGCAGGACCGCTCCGTGCTCGACCTGGATACCGATGAACTCCAGGCCTATCGGGGCGCAGAGGTGGCCATGATCTACCAGAATCCCGTGTCGGCGCTCGACCCGATGCTGAGCGTGGAGCGCCAGATCGTGGACGCGTTCAAGGCCAACCGAGACATCTCTGACGGTGTCGCTGAGGAGTTCGCCAGGGACGCCCTGCGGGACCTCGAGTTCGGCAACCCCGACGTCATTCTGAACCGCTACCCGCACCAGTTGAGCGGAGGCATGGCGCAGCGGGTCAACATAGCGCTGGCCCTGGCGTGCGGCCCGTCCCTCATACTGGCGGACGAGCCGACCACCGGCCTCGATATGACAACCCAGATAAGGGTGCTTGATCTGCTGGAGCAGCAAGTCCATGCTCGCAATGCCGCCCTGCTCTTCATCTCCCACGACCTGCGGGCCGTGTCGAGGGTGGCCCGGAACATCGGGATCATGTACGCCGGGCAGGTGGTCGAGTTCGGCCCTCGGGAGCGTATCCTCACCGATCCGTCCCATCCGTACGCCAGAGCTCTCATCGAGTGCATGAATCTGCGTACCGGTGAGCGTCCCCGGTCCATTCCCGGGCTGGTTCCCCGGATGACCGAGCAGTACGAGCGTTGTGCCTTCCGGGACCGTTGCGTCTCGCGGATGCCCGTGTGTGACGAAGAGCCCCTTCCTCGACACGAGTTGGGCGAACGTCGGCGGCTGCTGTGTCACTTAGGCCCCGATCATGGCTGAAGCCCCGATCCTCGACGTCCGCAACCTGTCCAAGACCTATCGCGTGCGCCGGTCCATCGGTCTGGTCGAGACAGTGGAGGCAGCCCAAGACATCTCTTTCACGGTCGAGCGGGGCCGGACCCTGGGAATAGTGGGGGAGAGCGGATCCGGTAAGTCGACCGTGGCTCGTTGCCTCCTGGGTCTGACGCCGCTGACGGAGGGGGAGGTTCTACTGGACGGGAACCTGCTGGGTGCTCTGGGTGTCCGGAAGATGCGATCTCACCGCCGCATGATGCAGATGGTCTTCCAGATGCCGCAGGCATCCTTCGATCCGACCCGTACAGTTCGCAGTTCGGTTGCCGAGCCGCTGCGGCGGCTCCGAGCGGACATGTCAAGAGCACAGCAGGACGAGCGCCTCGCCGAGGTGTTGACGGCCGTGAGCCTCGGCGAGGAACTCTGGGACCGCAAACCCAGGGCGCTGAGCGGAGGCCAGCTCCAGCGGGCGGCTGTCGCCAGGGCGCTGGCGCCCGATCCCGAGCTCGTTGTGCTGGACGAGCCGACCTCGTCGCTCGACCTGAGCGTGCGCGGGGAGATACTGGCCCTCCTGCAACGTCTCCAGGACGAGTTCCATGTCGCGTTCGTGTTGATCTCCCATGACCTCGAGGCTGTGCGGGTCTGCGCGGACGACGTGATCGTCATGTACCTGGGGCAAGTGGTCGAAGAAGGCACGGCCGCCCAGGTCTTCGGATCGCCGGCCCATCCGTATACGCAGGCTCTGATCGCGGCCAGCAAGTTCGAGACCGACAGTTTTGAGCTGGGCCCGAAGGGCGAGACCGACCCGAGCGCCGGTTGCCGCCTGATGCCGCGGTGCCCGCTGGCCGAGGACGCCTGCTCCGCCGAGCAGGATCTGGTCCCGAGCGGTAAGGACGGGCGGACGGTGCGATGCTGGAAGGTCGTGGCCGCCGACCACTGACCGCGGTAACCGGCAACTGGTAGCCTTTCGGTCGCATCTTTCCACCTGAAGGGATCAATAGTTAATGGGCACGAGAATCGCGGTGGACATCGGTGGGACGTTCACCGATCTGGTCATGGAGTCAGACGCCGGGACCACGGTCTCCAAGGTTCTGAGCACACCCGAGGACCTGGTCGACGGCGTCCTGGATGCGGTGGAGGAGGCGGGTGCCGACCTCGAGGACGTGTCGCTCTTCATCCACGGGACCACGGTGGGGCTGAACACCTTCCTCGAGCGCTCCGGTGGCAAGGTGGCCCTGGTCACCACCAGGGGCTACCGCGACGCCTACATCATCGGCCGCGGCCACCGGCCCGATATGTACGACCTGAAGTATCACAAGCCCACCCCGCTGGTCGAGCGTGACTCCATCCTCGAGATCGACGAGCGGATCAGCGCATCCGGTGAGGAGCTGACGCCGCTCGACACCAATTCGGTCGAGGTGGTGGCCAAGGCCATCGCCGAGGCCGAGTACGAAGCGGTGGCAGTGTCCCTCATCCACTCCTATGTCGACCCACTGCACGAGCTGGAGACCCGCGAGATTCTCCGCAGAACCCTCCCCGACATCCCCATCGTGCTCAGCCATGAGGTGGCGCCCGAGTGGCGGGAGTACGAGCGCACCTCCTCCACCGTCACCTCGGTGTACATCACCCCACGGGTTCGTGACTACCTGTCACGGTTATCCCAAGCCCTCCGCGACAAGGGGCTGTCGGTTCCGCTCCACATAACCCAGTCCAACGGCGGGGCGATGATTGCCGACTCGGCGGCCGACCGGGCGGTGCTCACCCTCTACTCGGGACCGGTAGGTGGCGTGATCGGAGGCCGGGAGGTGGGCCGGAGGACCGACCAACCCGACCTCATCTGCATCGACATGGGTGGCACCTCCTTCGACGTCTCGATCGTACGCGGCGGTCAGGTGGGCATGCAGTCCGAGTTCGAGCTCCAGGGCCTGCCGATACTGGCGCCCGCGGTGGAACTGGTGAGCATCGGCGCCGGCGGCGGGAGCCTGATCTACGAACGCCACGGCGGACTCCGGGTGGGTCCCGAGTCGGCGGGTTCGTTCCCCGGCCCGGCCAGCTACGGACGGGGCGGCGTCCGCCCCACCGTCTCGGATGCCAACGTGGTGCTGGGCCGCATCCCGCGAGCCCAGAAGCTGGCCGGTTCCTTCACGCTGGACCGTCAGGCCGCCGAGGATGCCCTGGCGTCGGTGGCCGGGTTCTTCGATCTCACGGCGACTGATCTGGCCGAGCAAGCGCTCGACGTCACCCATTTCGTCATGGCCGAGGCCATCCGCGAGTTGACCGTGGAACGGGGCCTCCACCCGAAGGACTTCGCCATCGTGGCCTTCGGCGGGGCCGGCCCTCTCCACGCCGCCTTCCTGGCCGAGGAGCTCGAGGTGGAGCGGGTGCTGATACCCGCCAATCCGGGCGTGTTCTCCGCCTGGGGAATGCTCCAGGGCGATGTCCGCCACGATGCCGTGACCACCCATTACCGGAGGCTGGACCAGCCCGTAGTCGACCTCACCGAGCCGATCGAGCGGCTCAAGGACAAGGTGTGCCGCGAGATGGAGGTGGATGACGAGCAGCGGGCCGGGATGCGCTTCGAGACCCACGTCGAGCTTCGGTACGTGGGCCAGGAGTACTCCTTGCCCATCCGGTTGGCGGCCGCGGCCGCCGACGAGGAGTTCAAGGCAAGCTTCCACGCCCGGTACGAGGAGCGCTACGGCCATGCCAACCCGGAGGCCCCCATCGAGATGGTCGCTATCCGCTTGACGGGCATCCGCGAGTTCGAGCGCGGCCCGTCCGGTGACGGCGACGAGCAGACCGGGGGTGTGGGCCGCACCAGCGAGCAGGTCATCTTCAACGGGCGGTCCATGGATGTCCCGATCGTGGACCGGGGCGATCTGTCCGGTCGCCTGGTGGGCCCGGCCATCGTCATGGAGCCGTCGACCACCACGGTGGTTCCCCCCGGCTGGGAGCTACGGGTGGGATCCCAGGGCCATCTGATCATGGAGAGGGGAGCCTGATCATGACCGACACCATCGTCAACGGCCAAAGCGGGAACATGCCCTCCCCGGCCACGGTAGAGGTGGTCCGGAACGCCTTCATCTCCGGCGCGGAGCAGATGCGGCGGAACCTGTATCGCAGCGCGCACAGCCCGGTGATCTACGAGATGAAGGACTGCTCCGTTGGTATCTTCGACGCCGAGGGTCACCTGCTCGGCCAGGCGCCGGGCCTACCGTTCTTCCTCGGCAGCCTCGGTGGGACGCTGCGAGAGGTGGTGAGGCTCAAGGGATACGAGGTGTTCCGCGAGGGAGACGTCTGGATCGTCAACGACTCGACCATCGCGGGCAGCCATCTCAATGATGTGACCGTATACGCTCCGATCTTCGTGGACGGAGGCCTTCGGGGGTTCACGGCGGCCAAGGCCCACTGGAACGACATCGGCGCCAAGGATGCCGGATTCTGCGGTGACACCACGGACATCTTCCAGGAGGGTCTGCGCATCGGACCGACCTGCATCTTCCGGGACGGCCGTCTCGACCAGCAGATCGTGGACCTGATCGCGCTGAACTCCCGTTTCCCGACCGCGCTGGTGGGTGACCTCATGGCTGAGATCAGCGCCTGCCGGACCGGGGTGGAGCGGTTCCGTTCCATCGTGCGGCGGTTCGGATGGGACCAGGTGGAGAAGTCCATCCATGCCGTGTTCGAGCAGGCGGAGGCGGAGGACCGGCGCTCGGTGGCGGAGATTCCCGACGGCGTCTACGTCGAGGGCGCCTACCTGGACAACGACGGCGTGACCGAGGATCCCGTCTACGTGAAGGTCACGGTCACCGTAGAGGGTGACAGCATGACCGTGGACCTGACCGGGTCCAACAAACAGAACACCGGGAGCGTCAACAGCGGCATCGTGCAGACCCGCTCCGGCATCGAGCAGGGCTTCAAGTTCCTGGTCAACCCGCACTCGCCGGTGTCCGGAGGGAACTTCCGGAACCTGGAGGTCATCGCGCCCGAGGGCACCTGTTTCAACCCGAGCGAGACCGCCGCCTGCCTCAAGTACGGACCCCACCTGATGCTGGCGCTGGATCTGATGATCAAGGCCCTGAGCCGGGTCGTGCCGGAGCGAACCGCAGCCGGGCATGTGGGCGACTCGTGGAACGTCATCATCGTTGGGGAGGACGAGTTCGGCCTGTTCCTGTCCGGGGAGGCCCTGACCGGCGGCTGGGGTGCCTTCGAGGGGGGCGACGGCGAGTCGGCCCTGATTCACTCGGCGGCCGGCGACTTCAAGAACTTCCCGATCGAGACCATGGAGCACCGTTACCCGCTGATCATGCGGCGCCACAGCTTGCGCGAGGGTTCGGGCGGTGACGGGAAGTGGCGGGGCGGAATGGGGATCGTTCGGGAGTACGAGATCCTTGCCCCGGTCACGATCCAACTCTGGTTCGAGCGGGCCGTCCAGCAGCCTTCATGGGGCCTCTTCGGCGGCCAGGACGGCGCGGGGCCGGAGGTGTGGGTGCACCGTCCCGGCGAGGCGCCCGAGAAGATGTACAAGGCCAACGATCTGAAGGTCGAGGCCGGTACCCGGCTGGTGGTGAAGACCGGGGGAGGGGGAGGCTGGGGCGACCCGGCGGAGCGTGCCGCCGAGGACCGAGCTACAGACCGGCGCCTGGAGCTGGTCCCCTGAGTCCCGGGTAGCCGAAATCAAGACCTCTGACCTGTCCGCTCCGTCGCCCGCGACAGTCGAGGTAGTGCGGAACGCGTTCATCTCCGGTGCGGAGCAGATGCGGCGGAACCTGTACCGGAGCGCCTACAGCCCGGTGATCTACGAGGCCAAGGACTGCTCGGTGGGTATCTTCGACGCCGAGGGACGCCTGCTCGGGCAGGCGCCGGGCCTTCCGTTCTTCCTGGGAAGCTTGGGCGGGACGCTCCGGGCGGTGATCGGCATCAAGGGTTACGAGGTCTTCCGGGAGGGAGATGTCTGGATCGTCAATGACTCGACCATCGCCGGGAGCCATCTCAATGATGTGACCGTCTTCGCTCCGATCTTCGTTGACGGGTTGTTGCGCGGGTTCTCGGCGGCCAAGGCCCACTGGAACGATATCGGCGCCAAGCGGGCCGGCTACGTGGGTGACAGCACGGACATCTTCCAGGAGGGTCTGCGCATCGGACCTACCTGCATCTTCCGGGAGGGTCGGATCGATCAGCAGATCGTGGATCTGATCGCCCTCAATTCCAGGTTCCCGACCGCGATGGTGGGTGACCTGATGGCTGAGATAAGTGCCTGCCGTACCGGAGTGGAGCGGTTCCGGTCGATTGTGCGCCGTTTCGGGTGGGATCAGGTTGAGACCGCCGTCCGGCTGGTGTTCGAGCAGGCGGAGGCCGAGGACCGTGCCTCGGTGGCGGAGATTCCCGATGGTGTCTACGTGGCGGACGGTTACCTCGACGACGACGGTGTCACGGAGGATCCGGTCTACGTGAAGGTCACGGTCACGGTGGAGGGTGACAGCATGACCGTAGACCTCTCCGGCTCCAACCGGCAGTGTGTCGGCAGCATCAACAGCGGCATCGTGCAGACCCGGTCCGGCATCGAGCAGGGCTTCAAGTTTCTCGTCAATCCCCACGCTCCGGTGTCGGGAGGGAACTTCCGCAACCTCGAAGTGATCGCGCCCGAGGGCACCTGCTTCAACCCGGCCGAGACCGCCCCCTGCCTCCACTACGGACCCCACCTGATGCTGGCCATCGACCTCATGATCAAGGCCTTGAGCGCGGTGATTCCCGAGCGGACCGCGGCGGGACATGTGGGCGACTCGTGGAACGTCAGCATCGTGGGGGAGAACGAGTTCGGCCTCTTCCTGTCGGGTGAGTCGCTGACCGGGGGTTGGGGTGCGTACGAGGGAGGGGACGGAGAGTCGGCCCTGACCCACTCGGCGGCCGGGGAGTACCGCAACCAACCGATCGAGTCGTTGGAGAACCGGTATCCGTTCCTTATGCGTCGTCACGCCCTGCGGGAAGGGTCGGGCGGTGACGGCAAATGGCGCGGTGGGCTGGGGATCATCCGGGAGTACGAACTCCTGGCGCCGTGCACCGTCAACCTGTGGTTCGAGCGCTCCAAGCAACCGTCGTGGGGTCTCTTCGGCGGCAGGGACGGAGCGCCGCCCGAGGTCTGGGTGCATCGTCCCGGGCACGAGCCCGAAAAGATGCTCAAGGCCAACGGTCTCAAGGTCGAGGCCGGAACTCGGCTCCTGGTGAAGACCGGTGGGGGAGGGGGCTGGGGAGATCCGGCGGAGCGCAGCGCGACGGACCGTGGACGGGACCGCCGGCTAGAGATGGTCATCTGAGGGTTGGGTTGCATATGCTGCCGGCCGCAGCCCGAGTCGGGTCTAACCTCATGCAAGTTTGCATTTGTTGGATAGCAGCCACGCCGGAGTGACGCGCTGGGTCATTCGGAGGCACACGGATCCGGAAGGGGAACCACATGAGTGACAGGAACCAGGCGGTGCAGGACCTGGGGGTCGAGTTCTGGGACTGGAGGGTCGTTACCGGTTACCGGAGTCCTGACGATGTTCCCCGCCTGGAGCTGGTGCCCGACTGGATCCCGCAGTTCGACGAGGACTCCGCTCGCCACCGGTTGGACAAGGCCGCCGAATTCCGGCAGCGATGGGAGGACCTCGACGTGTCGGGCGAGTCCATTCCCACCCGGGTCGACTACCGGCTGATCGGCTCTGCCATCTCCCGGGTGGAGTGGGAGACCAGGATCCTGCGCTCATGGGAGCGGGATGCGGTCATGCAGGTTCATCAGGCCCTCGGCACCTACTACGACTCGCTGCTATGCCCGCCGCCGTTCGACGGAGATCGACAGGAAGGCATCATCCACAAGCTCCACATGGTGGGTCCCCAGCTCGAAGTCGCCCTGGAGAACCTGGCCCGAGCTGGTACCTCGGCTCTGGCCGGGTCGGCCATCCGCCTGCTCGAGGACATCGACTCGGCGCTGCCCGAGTCGATAGACGAGTTGAGCGGATTCTTCGACAGCGCGCGGCGGTTGGCGCTCATCGAGGCGGGCGCCGCGGCGGCCGGGCATCTGGTGTCGTTCCGGGAGTGGCTGCGTGACCACCAGGCCGGGATGCCTGCACCCGAGCCGGTGGGACGTGACAACTTCATGTGGTACCTCCGGAACGTGGCGCTCCTGCCGCTCCAGCCCGAGGAGATGGTGCTCCTGGCCGAGCGGGAGCTCTACCGCAACTACGCCTGGGAGGAGGTGGAGCGCAACCGGTACGGGGACACGCCCGTGCCCGACCGATTCCCCACCGCCGAGGCCCAGTGCGAGAAGCAGGCCCGGGATGAGCAGGCGGTGCGGGAGTTCTACGAGAACGAGAACCTCCTAACCCAACCCGAGTCGCTCCGTCGCTACCTCACCGCGCCCCGGCCGGGGTATGTGCGGCCTCTCAACTGGCTGGGGGTGGGCAACGATCTGACCTCGGATCAGCGTCTCGACGAGGACGCGTACACCTACGTGTGGGATCCCAACCAGCCCCTGTCCTATTTCTACGAGGCCAACGCCCGGGATCCCCGGCTGGGCATCATGCACGAGGGCGTCCACTACAAGCAGTTGGCCCTGTCCTGGGCCAATCCGAACCCGCTACGACGGCGCTACTACGACTCGATCAGCAATGAGGGTCTGGCCCACTACAACGAGGCGTTGATGCTCCAGGCCGGCCTGTTCGACGACGCTCCCTGGTCGAGGCTGGTGACCCAGAACTTCAAGCGACTCCGTAGCCTGCGGACGGTGGTGGACGTCAGTCTGGCTACGGGGGCCATCACCCTCGAGGAGGGTATGAGGATGTTCGAGGAGTTGATCCCGGTCGATCCTCAGACCGCTCTCGAGGAGACGTCTATGTACGTGTCCAACCCCGGTCTGGCGATGGCTTACATGGTCGGCAAGCTCGAGATCATCCGCCTGCTGGGCGATGCCAAGAAGAAGCTGGGGGCCGAGTTCAGCCTGCGATGGTTCCACGACCACCTGTGGAGCAACGGCAACGTCCCCATCTCGCTGCTCCGTTGGGAGATGCTGGACGACCCGAGCGACATCGAGGCCATCGACCGGGCTGGCTGACATGAGTCGGGCGAGACATGATGTCAAACGTACGCGGCTGGACCTCGTATTGTGCGGGTCGGTCGAAGCCGCGACTGTAGGACGGCGCCACCGGAGGACCTCATGACCGAAAGCATCCGCGAGCAGGTACGGCAGAGCTACGCCAACGCTGCTCGCGCCACCATGACCAGGGTGGTCGAGACCGAGCCGGAGTTCGAGCTCGCGTCCAGCCTCTACGCGCCTTCCGACATCGACCAGCTTCCGATGGCCGCTGCCGAAGGATCCCTCGGCTGCGGAAACCCGGTTGCCGTGGCCGAGCTATGCCCTGGCGAGACCGTGCTGGACCTCGGCTCGGGCGGGGGGATCGACGTGCTGCTGTCGGCTCGGAGGGTCGGCCCGGCCGGATTCGCCTACGGCTTGGACATGACCGATGAGATGCTGGACCTGGCGCGGGCCAATGCCGATGAGGCGGGGGTGAGCAATGTCGAGTTCCTCAAGGGCTACATGGAGGACATCCCGCTGCCCGACGCCTCCGTGGACGTGATCATCTCCAACTGCGTGATCAACCTGTCGGAGGACAAGAGGGCGGTCTTCGAGGAGATAGCCCGGGTGCTCCGTCCCGGCGGCCGGGTAGGGGTGACCGATGTGGTGGCCGACGATGCCCTTACTCCCGAGCAGCGCAAGGAGCGGGGCTCATGGGTGGGCTGTATCGCCGGGGCGCCCTCATTCACCGAGTACCGGCAGGGTCTGGAGTCGGCAGGCCTGGTCGACGTAGAGATCACTCCCACCCACCAGATGGCGGACACGGCGAACTCCATAGCCGTCGTGGGGGTCCACTCCGCCATCATCCGGGCGCGTCGTCCCTGAACCGCGGCTCCCGCCCACACTCCCTTCGACTCCGATCACCGACTCGTAGCGGCCCGCACAAGGGTTGCCGTCGGATCAGGTCAGCAGCACGCCAGTCCGATCCTCCAGGTCCGTCCGGCCTCGACGGCGATCAGCGCAGCCAGGCCGAGGGCCGCCAGCGGATCGGCCCACCACCAGCCGAGAACGGCGTTGGCGACCAATCCGATCAGGGCGACGACCGAGAGCTTCCAGCAGAAGTCGGTCTGGGCGGCGTCGGCCTCCATGGCATGGCTGTGCA
>WTGW01000088.1 GCA_011523395.1 Acidimicrobiia bacterium | reverse complement strand
ACGCGGCAGAGCGCGCCCTGAGCCTTAGGTTCGTGGGAGGGTGGGCGGCCGAGGGCTTCAGAAGGTGGGTACAGCCCCACGTTGGCCGGCTATCGAGCCAGACCGGACGTTTCGGGACCCTTCTAGCTGAAGCAGGCGTCGATGACGTCCCGCTCCGCTCCTGACGGGCTGTACATCCAGAACAGCTTCACCGGGCTGTCGCCGGTGTTGAAGAACTGGTGGCTGACTCCGGGGGGCGTGAAGACGACGGTGCCGGGACCGGTGACGATCTCCAGGTCGCCCACCGTGGCCCGACCCAGGCCCTCGGAGAACATCCAGATCTCGGCGGCGTCCGCGTGCGTGTGCAGGCTCCCCTTCTGGCCGGGCGGTACCTCGCAGGTGCCAATGGCGAAGTCCCCGATGCCCGGCTGGAGCAAGGGAGAAAGCAACGCCTTCACGTGTCGCACGAACGGCTCGGGAGTGGTCAGGCCCACCCCTTCCGCCTCGGTGGTCACGATCGGGGTGCCCGGCTCGTAATCCATCCGCCTACCTCCTCGCTCGCGTGCTGCCGCCGGCGTCCCGGCGATTCAGGTCAGCCGACTCCCACCGGCACCCGGGCCTCCAGATAGGCGGCCAGGTGATCGACCAGGTCGCGGGCGTCGTCCTCGGCGCCGTGGATGAAGCTGGACTTGCGACGGCGCAGGAAGTTCAACCCGATCACGTACAGGCCCGGCGATTCGCTCACCACCCCGCCGTCGTGGCGGATCCGGCCCTTGTAGTCCAGCACCGGAACGTGGAGCCACGAGTAGTCGGGGCGGTACCCGGTCGCCCACAAGACGGTGCGGATATCCTCCCCGTCCAGATCGATCAGCAGCGGCGGGGAGTCCTCCACCCGGGTGCGCTCGAATCGGTGGGGCGGATCGTACCGGCCGTCCAACCCGTTCTCGGTGACCCATTCGTCGATGGTGGTCAGCAGGCGGTTCATCTTGAGGTCGGAGCGGGTGACCTTGTTGTGGAGCGATCCCGACAGCTGGGCCTTCCCGTCCCTGATCCCGGCCAGGCGGCCCACCATGCGCACCCCCTGGTCGGTCAGGGCGTTGAGGTCGAGGGTCTTGCGCTCCGGGGATCCGACCAGCTGGGGCGAGGGGACCTGGCGGGCGCGGAAGACATCGTCGGCCTCGTCGTAGCGCTCGTCGGAAACGCCCGTCACGTCCATCCAGTACCGGATATCCCGGCCCCGGTAGATCCTGGGCATGCGGACATGCTCCCCCACCGACACGGTGACCGGACGCCCGGATCTGTGGATCTCCTCGGCGAGCTGGATGCCGGTGGCGGACACCCCCACCACCAGCACCCCTCCATCGTCGAGGTCGGAGGGGCGGCGGTACTCGTGCGGCGTGACCGAGCGGACCGAGTCGGGAAGGGCGGCCGCGATGGGGGGCACCTTGGGCAGGTTGAAGCCCCCGCTGGCCAGAATCACCGACCGGCACCGCCACACGCCGCGATCGGTCACCACCTCGTACCCGTCACCGTCCGGACGGACCGAGGTGACGGTGGTGCGTGTATGGAGAGGTGGGCTCACCAACCGGGCGTACCGGTCGATGATGCCCACCAGCTCCGTCACGGTCATGAAGCCGTCGGGATCGTCACCGTCGTAAGCGAGGCCGGGCAGGGTGACCTGCCAGTTGGGGGTCAGCAGCCGCAGCGAGTCCCAGCGTTCGGTCCGCCAGGTGTTGGCCACATCCCCCCGCTCCAGGACCACATGATCGATGCCCCGGGCCGACAGGAAGTAGCTCGCCGCCAGGCCGGAGTGCCCGGCGCCGATCACGACGGTGGTGGTACGCATCCGACGACTCCGGATCGGTCGTCTCAGCCGACGCTTACGGTCACGTTGGTGGGGTTGGTCATGATGTCGAAGACCGCCGAGATCTTCTGTGACTGCGCCACCAGCGCCTCGAGATCGGCCTCGCTCGTGTCGTCGGCCTCGATCTGGTAGTTGACCCGGACGTCGTTGAACCCGTTCCTGACATCGGGGTCGGATCCGAGGATGCCTCCGATATTCATGTCGGCCTCGAGCGTGGCCTTCACCGAGCGGAGCTTGATCTCGCGGTTCTCGGCCACCGCGGCCACGCCGGCCGTCAGGCAACTGGCCAGGCCGGCCAGCACGATCTCCACGGGAGTGGCCGCATTGTCCTCCGCGTTGAACTCCAGCGGATGGTCGGCCTCGAACTCGTAACTTCCCTTGTGGTTGCGCTCCTCACCGAGACCGAAGTAGCCGTCGATCTGCGTCTTGCTGTGGGTTCCGTGGACCCACTCGTTCGAGGCCCGCCACGTGTAGTCGCCGGCGGCCGGTGTATCGCCGACCACTCCCCGCGCGAACAACAGGTGAGCCGTATCGACTCCGTTGATGTCACCACTGCTCATTTTCTTCTCTCCTTCGTGATTCCCTGGAAACGGTTGTTTCCTGCGTTCTGTACCAGCTCGGGCCTGGTCGCCGTCCCGATCGATCCGGAGCGTCTGCGACAGATCCGGGATCGAGGACCCGTGGCCGGCCGTGCCTGTTGGCTCCCGGGTGGTGGCGTCGGTTACGGGCGGTTGCCAGGACCGCCCGGGTGGATCACCCGGGAGCCTGGACAACACATGCACCTGCCGGATGCTGGGGGCTTGAAGGGCAGGCAATCCATGTGTGACAGTCTCCTCTCGCTCTGTACGCGCTCGTCTGAGCGCCGCGAGCGGAATCCCGCCTCGGCAGTCTCATCGATCAGGCATTGGCACCGCTCATGTCGGTTGCCGCGGCTTCGCAGGGCCTGTCCCTCCACCGCTCTGGATGAGCGCGTTGTAACGGCAGGATTAGACCATACGAAGTGGCGGATGTCAAAGACCTCGACACCCGGTGGTCGGTGGAGGGGTGCGGTGGTGGGTGGCTAGCTCCGCCAGCGGCCGGGCCGGGTGCGGATGGCGCCGAAGCCGAGCCGGTCGCACAGATCGAAGAAACGTGACCGGTTGGCGCCGCGCCATTCAAGATCCTCCAGGTCCTCGGCCAGCGGCACGTCACGGCGGAGGGTGGTGAGGGTCCGGTAGAGGGCAGCCTCGGGCCGGGCGGCCTCCAGGTTGGCGGACAGCCGGGCGGCGCCCCGGACCTTCACGTCCCAGCCGGCTGGCGATCCCGGGATGTCCTCGATGTGGCCGTACCGGGCCAGGAGGATGGAACTGGACTTCGCCCCCCAACCGGGAATCCCGGGAACCCGGTCGGCGGCGTCACCCACCAGCGCCAGGTAATCGGGTATGGAGCGGGGACGGACGCCGAACTTCTCCACCACCCCGCGCTCGTCGTAGCGCTTGCGTTCCCGGCGGTTGAACGTCACCACCCGATCCCCGATCACGCACTGCATCAGGTCCTTGTCGGGGCTGAGGATGACCACCCGCTCCACATCGTCCATCCAGCGGTGGGCGGCGGTGGCGATGGCATCGTCGGCCTCGAAGTCCCGCATGGCCCAGACGGTCACGCCCAGGACCTCCAGCGCCTCCTCCGCCAGCCGGAACTGGGCCAGCAACTCCGGCTCGATTCCCTCGCCCGTCTTGTAGCCCGGGAAGATGTCGTTGCGGAAGGACTCGATCACCGCGTCGGTGGCGGCGGCCAGATGGGTGACCCCGTCCTCGCGGAGCAGGCGGATCGTGGAGTCGAG
>WTGW01000226.1 GCA_011523395.1 Acidimicrobiia bacterium | reverse complement strand
CACTGACCACTGACCACTGACCACTGACCACTGACCACTGACCACTGACCACTGGTCTGTCACGGGCGGGCCGTAGGTTGGGTGGACCGACCGGATGACCGGGCGGCCCCATCGCCGGACCGAGAGGCTCGATTCACTGTGGGCGAAAGCGAGTACACCGCTAATCGGCGCCGCCTGGGCGCGTTCGGGGAGCGGTTGGCAGCCTCGTTCCTCGAGCGGAACGGCGTCCGGGTGCTCGAGAAGAACATCCGGATCGGCCGGGGAGAGGTGGACCTGGTTGCGGCGGACCGGAGCGGGCGGTTCGTGGTGGAGGTGAAGAGCGGTACGGAGATGCCGGGCGAGCATCCACGGTGGAACTTCACGGACCGCAAGGCGCGGCAGGTGGTGCGAATGGCCCGTTCTCTAGGAATCCGCCGGGTCGATCTGGTCACCGTCGTGGTCGGGGACCGCGGCGTGCGGGTCGAGTGGCACCCACGGGTCGCCTAGCTGAACCTTCCGGCCGGCGACCCGTCGCCGCTCCTTGTTCCAGCATCCCCGGTGCCAGTGCCGGCGCAGGTCCGGCGCCTCGTCGGGCACCACCACCACGTGGTACCGCCCCTTCGGAATGGTCTGAGCGCACCCCCCGCACTCATAGGGCTTGAGAGCCGAGGAGGGCTGGACCGGACGGACGCTCAGCCGCCCAGGAAGGCCCATGCCACCAGGGCGGCGGTCACAGCGATGGCTCCGACCACCATCGCGACGTCGGCCGCCCGACGCTCTTGCTTGCGGAAGGGGTTGAATCCCATGCGGCGATGTTATCCCGGCGTTCGCATCAGGTCGGTCCCGGAGCCCGAGCGGGAACTTTTCGCGTTCTGGAGAATCCTGTCACAGCCCCTCCCCATGCTTCAGGTCATGTTCGCATCAACCAACTCCGTAGCCCTGGTCGGCGTAGAGGCGCGCGCCGTCAGGGTGGAGGCTCATGTCGGAGGAGGAGAGAAGGGCCGTCTGAACGTGGTGGGCTTGCCCGATACCGCGGTTCGGGAGGCCAAGGACCGGGTTATGGCGGCCATGTCGGTGGCCGGCTACCGATTCCCGCCGAAGACGGTGACGGTGAACCTGGCGCCGGCCGACCTTCCCAAGTCGGGGAGCGCGTACGACCTTCCCATTGCGTTGGCATTGCTGGCCGCCGCCGGCGAGATCCCCAGGGGTGCCTGCGGGGTGGTCGCCCTGGGCGAGCTGGCTCTCGATGGGAGTGTCCGGCCTGCCCGGGGCGGGCTCGGAGCGGCCATCGTGGCGTCGGACATGGGGGTTCCGTGCCTCCTACCCCCGGGCGCGGCCGAGGAGGCGAGCGTTGTCTCGTCAGCCGAGGTCCGGATGGTCGGATCCCTGGGAGCCGCGATAGCGGCCGCGCTGGGAGAGGGTGATTTCCGGCCGCCGCTGCCGCCGGCCGAGCCGCCCACCGTGTCCATGCCCGACCTCTCGGAGGTTCGAGGCCAGCCCCTGGCCAAGCGTGCGCTCGAGGTGGCGGCCGCGGGAGGGCACCACCTGCTCCTGTCGGGCGCGCCCGGATCGGGCAAGACCATGCTGGCCCGATGCCTGCCGGGCGTGTTGCCGCCACTTGACGAGCGGGCCGCTCTGGAGGTGGCGCAGGTCTGGTCTTCAGCGGGGCGGGCCAGACCCTCGCTGTTCCAGCCTCCCATCCGCTCCCCGCACCACACGGCTACCACGGCAGCCGTGATCGGCGGAGGATCGGGCATCCCGGTCCCGGGCGAGATCAGCATGGCGCACCGCGGCGTGCTCTTCCTGGATGAACTCGGGGAGTTCCCACCCAGCTTGCTGGACGCACTCCGCCAGCCGCTGGAGGAGGGCCAGGTCACCATCGCACGCAAGGGCGTCTCGGTCACGTTCCCGTCCATGGTCCAGCTGGTGGCGGCCACCAACCCGTGTCCCTGCGGATACGACAACGACAACCGGCATGGGTGCTCGTGTTCGGACCGCATGAAGCAGCGCTACAAGCGGCGCCTGTCGGGGCCCTTGATTGACCGCTTCGACATCCGGGTCAAGGTCAACCGGGTGGATCCGGACGCCATGATCGGTCCGCCCGAGGAGCCTTCGAGTGAGGTGGCAAAGCGGATCGCATCGGCCCGAGAGGCACAGGAGCTACGCGGTGCTCGCAACCGCGACCTGAGCCGGACCGGCCTCGACTCGCTGGAAGTTGCCGTCGGCGCCCAGCGCCTGGTCGAGGGCGCTCTCCGGCATGGCAGCCTCACCGGACGGGGCTTCGACCGGGTCCGCCGGTTGTCCCGCACCATCGCCGATCTGGACGGCTCGATCGCGGTCGAGGAGCCGCACGCCGCCGAGGCGCTGGCGCTGAGGCAGCTGATATGAGCTACGACCCCGACGCTCTCATCAGGTTGGCCCATGTCGGCATGCACCCAGACCGGCTCCGCAAGCTCGTGAGCAAGGCGGGAACCCCCACGCGGGTGCTGAGAAAGATCGAGATCGGCGAGTTGTCGGTCCCGGCCTTCGCCCGGGAAGCGGCGGCAGTCCCGGCGGACGAGCGCAGGGAGCAACTCGGCCGAGCCGGGATCCACTTCCTGGTTCCGGGCGAGCCGAGCTTTCCCGACCGGCTCGCCGAACTGGAGGACGCACCCCTGTTCCTCTTCCAGCGAGGAGAGCCGTTCGAGGGCAAGGCGGTGGCGATCGTAGGTACCCGCACGTGCACCACCTACGGCAGGCGTCTGGCGGAGAGGTACGGGGAGGCGGTGTCCCGGGCCGGCTGGTGGGTGGTGAGCGGGCTGGCCAAGGGCATCGACGGCGCGGCCCACCGCGGTTCGCTGCGCGGTCCCACGCCGGGCATCGCGGTGCTGGGGTCCGGGGTGGACGTGTGGTACCCCCGCATGCATCGCGACCTCGGGATGTCGCTTCTCGAGGTGGGCGGCGTGGTGTGGAGTGAGGCGCCTCCCGGCGCCCGGCCACTCGGTTGGCGCTTCCCGCCCCGTAACCGGCTCATATCCGGGATCGCCCAAGCCCTGGTGGTGGTGGAGGCCGGCGTCAAGGGAGGCGCCCTGGTGACCGCCCGGATGGCGCTCGACCAAGGCCGCGATATCTTCGTCACTCCGGGTGACGTCGGCCGGTCCAGCTCGGTGGGATGCAACCTGTTGATCAGGGACGGCGCCATTCCCGTCCTGGATGCCGACGACCTGGTGGAGAGTCTGGAGCTGTCCATCGGACCGTCACCCACCGCCACACCGACCGAGGCGGCCGCGGCGGTGGGGGATCCGGGCCTTCCCGTGGCGGAGTTCCTGGCCACTCTCGGCGACGACCCCGTCGCGGGCATGGCCGAGCTAGGGCGCCTGATGGCTCAGGGAGCGGCGACGATCGACGGCGACGGTATGGTCGTGACCGGTCCGGTCCGCGGTCCCGCGTGAGCCACTGGCTACGCTGGAGTCATGCAGTTGACGGTGCTGGGGGCCAACGGCACGTATCCGACCGCCGGGCGGCCTGCCTCCGGTTACCTCGTTTCGGACGGCGAAACGAACCTCTGGATGGACGCAGGGCCGGGCACCTACCTGGCCCTGTGCAGAGAGCTGGACCCGATGGAGATCGACGCCGTGTTCCTGTCCCATCGTCATCCTGACCACTGCTCCGACATCTTCGCCCTGTACCACTCGGTCGCCTACGGGCCGGGCAGGCGAGGCAGGATCCGGGTCGTCTGCCCGGAGGGCCTTCCTCAAGCGCTGGCCGCGTTCCTGCAGCATCCGGCGGCGTTGGACAGCGCCTTCGAGTTCGTCACCGCGGGCGACGGTGACTCGGTCCGGTTGGGATCGTTGGACGTCTCGATGGTGCGGACCAACCATCCTCCGCCCACTCTGGCCCCGCGCGTCTCGGCGGGAGACCGTTCCGTCACCTACACCGCCGACACCGGCCCGAGCGACGCAGTCGCCTCGCACGCGGCGGGATCCGACATGTTGCTAGCCGAGGCGACCATGACCGGCCGGAGGGGTCCGGGCTCCTACCCCCATCACATGACCGGGGCCGAAGCCGGGACTATGGCCGCCGCAGCCGGTGTGGGATGTCTCGTGCTCACACACATTCCCGCCCATGAGGACCCCGACCGGATCCTGGCGGAGGCGGAGTCCGAGTTCGATGGCCGAGTGGCGCTGGCCGTGCCCGGCGCCCGCCTTACGGTTTGACGAGCTGGATGGTGTGAGAATGAGCCCTTCGAGAGAGAGACCGGCCGACGAGCTGAGGCCGATCAGGATCACCCGCGGCTATACGGAGATGACGCCCGGCTCGGTGTTGATCGAGATGGGTCGCACGGTGGTACTGGCCACCGCTTCGATCGCGGACAAGGTGCCGCACTGGATGCGGAATACCAACCGGGGATGGGTGAAGGCCGAGTACGCCATGCTCCCGGGATCCGGCAACCAGCGCATCTCGCGGGGTTCCTATACCTCAGGGCGGCCCAAGGAGATCTCCCGCCTGATCGGTCGTTCCCTTCGCGCGGTGGTGGCCCTGGGGAAGATGGCCGACACCATGGTCGTGGTGGACTGCGATGTGATCCAGGCCGACGGGGGGACGCGCACGGCGGCCGTCAACGCCGGATGGATCGCCCTTCACGACGCCTTGGAATGGGCTGTATCAGAGGGGCGCCTGGCAGCCAACCCGCTGCTCGATCGGGTGGCCGCCATCTCGGTGGGGTTGGTGGGAGGCGTGGCGCTGCTCGACCTGGAATACGAGGACGACGTGGCGGCCTCGGTGGACCTCAACGTGGTCATGACCGGGCGGGGCCTGCTGGTGGAGGTCCAGGGCACCGCCGAACAACTCCCGTTCAGCCGGGCCGAGCTGGATGAGCTCCTGGACCTGGCCGCGGCGGGGATCTCCCGGATCGCAGACCTCCAGGCGGAGTTGGTGGCCGGGTGAGCCGTCCGGTCATAGACCGCGCCGTGGTGGCGTCCAAGAACCCGGACAAGATCGCCGAACTGGAGGTGTTGCTGACCCGCCATGGCCTGGTCGGCGAGGTGGTCCGCGGGCTGGAGTGGCCCGATGTGGTGGAGGACGCACCCACGCTGGAGGGCAATGCCCTCCTCAAGGCCCGCCAGGTGGCGCGGAGCACCGGCCTGCCCGCGATCGCCGACGACACCGGCCTGGAAGTGGACGCTCTGGGCGGAGCGCCGGGAGTCCACACGGCCCGGTACTCGGGGCCGGATGCCACCTACCGATCCAACGTGGACGCCCTCCTGGCAGCCCTGCAGGGTGTGGAGGATCGGACCGCCCGCTTCCGGACCGTGGTGGTGGCAATCCTGGCGGACGGCGCCGAAGTGGTGGCTGAGGGAGAGCTGGTCGGAGAGATCACCGGGGTGCGCCGTGGATCCGCAGGCTTCGGATACGACCCGGTCTTCGACGTGGATGGCCGCACCCTGGCCGAGATGGATCCGCAGGAGAAGGACCAGGTCAGCCACCGGGCTCGGGCCATCCAGGCCCTCGCGGATGCCCTGGCGGCCGGAGAACGCCTGGTTGTTTCACAGACACATCGCTAGAATGGCCCGTGGGTCGCTAGCTCAATCTGGCAGAGCAACGGACTCTTAATCCGCAGGTTCCGGGTTCGAGTCCCGGGCGACCCACTCCGGGACGGTTCCGCAGTTGTCAACAGCGTCCCTCGTCGCGGGTGTGGCGGAACGGTAGACGCGCCAGGTTTAGGTCCTGGTGGGCAATGCCCGTGGGGGTTCGAGTCCCTCCACCCGCACTATCTAGTTGTTAGTTGTTAGTTGTTAGTTGTTAGTTGTTAGTTGTTGGTTATATGGAACTAGAGTCTCATAACTAGCAACAAGAGACTAGGAACTAGCGACTACTGGAACGATACGAACACCGGCACCGGGGTCAGTGCCAGTACCTGGTCGGGTGTGGCGGTGGGGGAGTCCTCGTCGTAGAAGTTCTTCCAGCCCCACCAGAATTGGTCGGCGTCGGGTTCGAGGGTCAGGGCGTTCCAGGTGCTGTACTTGGCCTCGAGGCTACCCTGCCCGTCCATCTGGATCAACACCGCCAGCTCGGGCGGCGTCTCGATCAGGGGGCGGTTCGTGATCATCGAGAACCGGAACTGGTGGACGATCAGGAGTTTCTGGGGGAGCGCCTCCTCTCGGACTATCGCCGCCAGCCACTCGACCACCCGGTTGATCTCCGCCGCGTCGACCGTACCGATCTGGCGCAGATGGACCTGGTCGGGCTTCAGCCTCCACTCCGGGTCCAAGGCCAGGCCGACGTGGGGCAGGCGAAGGAATTCCTCGTAGATCTTTGCCTGGGTCAGGAAGTCGGTGCGCCCCGGCTGCAGGTCGAGGACCACGTAGACGTCGTTGGCGGCCGCGATCTCGATCCACGGCCTGATCACATCCCGTGCGGTCTCGGACGAGTAGTCGCCGTCCCGGCCGGCGCCGGCCGAGGCGACGGTTGCGATTATCTCGAAGGTGGGAAGCACGATCGAGCCGTCTGCGCCGTATCCCTCCATGATCGACCGGAGCCGCTCCACGCCTTCCTGGGGGCCTTGCTCGCCCAGTACTCCGAGGGCGGAGGTCACGGGATGGCCGTATACGGCCACCAGCCGGCGGCCGTCGCCCTCACCGAACATGAGCAGGCCGCCCCCTGGTATCTCCTCGCTTCGCCGGACCACTTCCAGTTGCCAGGCCGCATCATCCTCCAAGTCCGTGAGCAGGGCCACCGTGCCGGCACCGGCAATCATCTCCCGCTCCGGGGCCGGAAGCGCGCGCAGGTCCCCCTCCACGGCAACCACGCCTACGCCGAGCTGGTTGGCAAGCGCCGCCAACGCGGATGGCATGACCGGATCAACCAGCCAGACGTGGTCATGGTCCGTCGCTCCGGACGGGAAACTCGCATCCCAGTCGACCGCCACCGGCTCGAGGGTGAATCCGGCGAGGGCGTCTCGCAGCAGGCCGGCGTTGATTCCTGCGGCCACGATCCGTTCCGGCGCCAGGCGTCCGAGCTCGGTCATCAACCGGTCATCGAACCACTCGCCGACCAGAAGAATGGGACCTCGAATACCGCCTGCCGCCAAGGTGGCTACGGCCCGCGGATTGGTTGCGAAGGCCAGACCTACCTCGTGAGCACAGGTGAACGCGGCCTGAGAGATCTCGAATCCGGCCAGAACGGGATCGGTCTCGGTGGGACGGAAGCCCTCCGGGATGCGAGGCGAGCAGTCCCGGTCCTCGGCAGGTGCCGAGGATGACGTGGAAGTCGGCTGCGAGGAGGGTTCCTCGGATGGAGCCCCCGTGTCGGTAGCCGTCTCAATGGTCGTCCGGGTGACCGGACCGCTGGTCGTCCCCGTAATCGAGCTGGTAACAGGCGAGGCTGCATCTGTGCCGACTTCCCCTACGGTGGTTGCCGGCTCCGCCGGTGAGGTGTGTTCCACGGTGGTGGACGTTGGAGCTTGCTCCGTGGACTCTCCGTCCGATGACCAGAACAACGCGATGACGGCCAGGACGGCAAGTACCGTGACCAGGCCCGCAGCGAATCGGAGAACCCGGTTCCCGCGTGCGCTCGTAGGGTTAGAATCCATTCAACGAGCGCTCCTGGGGGTGCTCGACCGGGCTGTGGCGCAGCTTGGCAGCGCGCCTGCTTTGGGAGCAGGAGGTCGTCGGTTCGAATCCGACCAGCCCGACCTGGACCTCCTTCCGGCAGGCTGTGTGAAGGCTAGCCGTTCGCCCTCCGTTTTTCGCGGACCTGTCCGGCCCACGGGCGCGTCCCGGCTGGCCGGGTACGGCATGTATTATGGGGAAGACCGGCGGGTGTAGCTCAATGGTAGAGCTCCAGCCTTCCAAGCTGGCGGTGAGGGTTCGATTCCCTTCACCCGCTCTGACGGATGAGTCCTGGACCGGGCTCCCGCGGAGCGGAGGGCCGTGATGAGCCCCCGTAGCTCAGTGGACAGAGCAGGAGCCTTCTAAGCTCTTGGTCGGAGGTTCGAATCCTTCCGGGGGCGCGCCACGATCGGTACGGATCCGTATCTGGCGAATCCGCATTACAAGGAGCCGGGCGTGATGCCCGGCGCACGGTGGCCGTAGCTCAGCTTGGTTAGAGCGCCTGGTTGTGGTCCAGGAGGTCGGGGGTTCGAATCCCCTCGGTCACCCTGGTGCAGAGTCGTTCGACCCGCGCCGTGCCTAGCCCGACTCCTGGGAGTGTCGTGTCATTCACCGTTGCTGATGTGAGCGACTTCGAACGTCGTATCACCCTCCTGCTCGACAGCAGTCGCCTCGAGGCGGCCGAGTCCCGTGCCGCCCGGAGGTTGGCGCGGGACATCCACGTGAACGGATTTCGCCGCGGCAAGGCGCCCCGTCGCATGGTGGAGAGGGTGGTCGGCAGGGAGCGGGTTCGCAACGATGCCATCGAGGACCTGCTCACGGACCGGCTTCCCGCGGTCTGGGAAGGCACGGGCCTGACGCCGGCGGTATCGCCGGTGGTGGATGACATCAGGGAGGTCGAAACGGGTGTCGAGGTGGACCTCTTCGTGAGCCTCTGGCCGACGCTGGCCATTCCACCCGTCTATGAGGGACGGACGGTGGAACTGGAGGTCCCCGAGGAGATCGGCGAGGAGGCAGTCGGGCAACACCTGGATCGCTACAGAGAGCAGTTCGCCGAGCTGGAGACCGTGGAGAGGCCCTGCCGGATAGGTGACTACGTGGCCATCGACCTCAGTTCCTCGCATGAGGGGCGGCCTCTGGAGACGCCTGCGGCCACCGGATTCATGTACGAATTGGGCGTAGAGACGCTCGTCGAGGGCCTGACCGATCACCTCCTGGGCTGCGAGGCAGGCGCGGTGGTCGAGTTCGAGGCGCCGCTGCGCGTCGCGGTCGGCGAGCTGGCCGAGGGCACCGTGATCGGGGTGCGGGTGGTCGTCGACGACGTCATGGAGAAGCTCCTTCCGGATCTTGACGATGAGTGGGTGTCGGACTTCACCGACTTCGACACCGCGAGCGAACTGCGGGAACAGGTCCTCGAGGATCTGGAGGGTGAGCGCCTCGACTCGTTGCGGAGCCAGCTGCGGGGCGTCCTCCTGACGGAGCTGGCCGAGGAGATGGAACTGGACATACCGGAAGCCGTCGTCGACGCGTCCGCGGTGCGGATGTTCGAGGAATTCCGCGGACGTCTCGACAAGCAGGGGTCGACGGTCGAGGAGTACGTGGAGGCGACCGGGCAGGACATCGAAGCCGTCTTCGGACAGTTCCGCGGCCGGGCCACGGCACAGATACAGGTGGGCGCGTTGCTGGATTCGGTTGCGGAGCACGCGGGAATCGAGGTCGGGGACGAGGAAATCCTCGATGCCTACCAGGCTTTCGCCTCGCGAACGGACCAGTCGGTCGAGAGCATTGCCGAGGAGATGGCGGGGAGTGCTCTAGAAAACAGCGTGCGCGGTGATATCCTGCGGACCCGGGCACTGGACATTCTCATGAGAGCCGTGGTGCCTACGGATGGTGAAGGGGCCGTGATCGACCTCCGGTTCGAACCGCCCGGCACCCCGGAGACCGTCGAGGACGAGACCGAGTAAGGAGAGCAGTGAGCGACATCATGCCGCCGATTGGCGCCGTCACGGATCCTCCCGCCACGGGCTACCTGGTACCGACGGTGGTCGAGTCCACCAGCCGGGGGGAGCGGGCCTTCGACATCTATTCCCGCCTGCTCAAGGACCGGATCATCTTCCTCGGCACGCCGATCGACGATGCGGTGGCCAACCTGGTCATGGCCCAACTGCTCCATCTCGAGTCGGAGGACCCCGACCGTGATGTCAACCTGTACATCAACTCTCCGGGTGGTTCCATCACCAGCCTGTTCGCCATCTACGACACCATCCAGTACATCAAGCCTGATGTCAGCACCGTGTGTATGGGGATGGCCGCCTCGGCCGCCGCGGTGATCCTGGCCGGAGGTGCTAAGGGGAAGCGGTTTGCCCTCCCGCACGCCCGGGTGATGCTCCACCAGCCGCAGGGAGGGGCTAGCGGGCAAGCCACGGACATCGAGATACAGGCCCGCCTGATCGTCCAGATGCGGGAACAACTCAACCGGATCCTGGCCCGCCACACCGGCCAGGAGTACGAGAAGCTGGCACAGGACACCGACCGCGACTTCTGGATGCTCGCCGAAGAGGCCAGGGAGTACGGGGAGCACGGAATCGTGGACGCGGTCCTTACCAGCCGAGAACTAGTGGCGGTCGAGGACCTCTGAGGCGTGGCTACTAAATACGGGGACGGGAGCGACCTGCTCAAATGTAGTTTCTGCGGACATTCGCAGAAGCAGGTCAAGAAGCTCATCGCCGGGCCCGGCGTCTACATCTGTGACGAGTGCGTCCTGCTCTGCACCGAGATACTCGACGACGACCTCTCCACCAGGGAGTCCGAGCACGACGGGGAGTTGCCCAAGCCGTCCGAGGTGTACGGCTTCCTGGACGGTTACGTCATCGGTCAGGAGCGGGCGAAGAAGACCCTGGCCGTGGCGGTCTACAACCACTACAAGCGGGTGCGAGCCGGAACACCCCGCAAGGAAGAGGTGGAGCTCTCCAAGTCCAACATCCTGTTGATCGGCCCCACCGGATGCGGCAAGACGCTCTTGGCCCAAACCCTGGCGCGCATGCTCAACGTGCCGTTTGCCATCGCCGACGCGACCGCGCTCACCGAGGCGGGCTACGTGGGAGAGGACGTGGAGAACATCCTGCTCAAGCTGCTGCAGGCCGCCGACTATGACATCAAACGAGCCGAGCAGGGCATCATCTACATCGACGAGGTGGACAAGATCGCCCGCAAGGCCGAGAACCCCTCCATTACCAGGGACGTGTCCGGAGAAGGTGTGCAGCAGGCCCTGCTGAAGATACTGGAGGGGACAGTGGCCTCGGTGCCCCCTCAGGGCGGCCGCAAGCATCCGCATCAGGAGTTCATCCAGATCGATACCACCGACGTGCTGTTCATCTCGGGTGGGGCGTTTGCCGGGCTCGAGGAGGTGATCTCCCGCCGGATCGGTAACAAGGTGGTGGGGTTCGGCGCAGATCTGCGGTCCAGTCCCGACCGGCCCCAGCCGGAGCTGCTCTCGGAGGTAATGCCGGAGGACCTGATCAAGTTCGGCCTGATCCCCGAGTTCATCGGCAGGCTTCCCATGGTGGCCACCGTGAACGCGCTGGACAAGGAGGCTCTCATCCGGATCCTCCAGGAGCCTCGCAACGCCCTCGTAAAGCAGTACGCCCGGATTTTCGAACTCGACGGCGTGGAGTTGGTGTTCGAGGACGATGCCCTCGAGGCGATCGCCGACCTGGCGATGCTGAGGGGTACCGGCGCCCGCGGTCTGCGGGCCATCATGGAGGAAGTACTCCTCGACACCATGTACGAGCTTCCCTCCCAGCCGGACATCGGACGGGTGCTGGTCGACCGGAAGGTGGTCGAGGAGAAGACCAACCCGACCCTGCTGGCGATCAGCGACATCGAGAAGCGCCGCGAGAGGAGCGCGTAGCCGCCCGGCCGGGGTCGGGTAAGCGCGGCCGATTCCAACCACCGCAATGACTACCAGCCCCGCCGACCCCCTCCAGGGAAACTACGACCCCCGGCGCGTCGAGGCGCGCTGGTATCCGGTCTGGGAAGGTTCGGGCGCCTTCCGCCCCGAGGTCAATCCGGACGGTGAGCCGTTCTGCATCGTCATACCGCCCCCCAACGTGACCGGCGTGCTCCACATCGGGCACGCCTTGGACCACTCGATCCAGGATGCCATCATCCGGCGGAAGCGTATGCAGGGCTACGCCACCCTCTGGCTACCCGGAACCGATCATGCCGGCATCGCCACCCAGATGGTCGTGGAGCGGGAACTCGCCCTGGAGGGTCTTAGCCGTCATTCGATGGGCCGGGAGGCCTTCGTAGAGCAGGTCTGGCAGTGGAAGCGCCAATCGGGGGGCACCATCACCGAGCAGATGCGAGCCCTGGGGGACTCGTGTGACTGGACGAGGGAGCGCTTCACCCTTGACGAGGGTCTGTCCGCGGCGGTGCGGGAGGTGTTCGTGCGCCTGCACGAGAAGGGGTTCATCTACCGCGGCCAACGGATCATCAACTGGTCTCCGGGTCTCATGACCGCCATCTCCGACATCGAGGTGGAGTACAAGGAGGTGGACGGCCAACTCGTCCACATCACCTACCCGTTCGCGGACGGGGATGGTGGGGACGGCATCACGGTCGCCACCACGCGGGCGGAGACCATGCTGGGGGACACGGGCGTGGCCGTCCATCCCGACGATGACCGCTACCGGCATCTGATCGGTCGCACGGTGCGCCTTCCGCTCATGGGGCGGGACATCCCGGTGGTGGCTGACGAGGCGGTCGACCCGGACTTCGGGACCGGGGCGGTCAAGGTCACTCCGGCCCACGATCCACTCGACTTCGATATCTCGCTACGAGCCGGACTGGCCCCCGTCCAGGTGATCGGTGAGGACGGGAGGATGACCAGGGCCGCCGGTGACTTCGCCGGGCTGGACCGGTTCGAGGCCCGTGAGCAGGTTGTGGAGGCTCTCAGGGCCGGCGGATACCTAGGACGCATCGAGGAGCACCGCCACACGGTGGGCCATTGCTCCCGCAGCGGCGTGCCGATCGAGCCGCTCCTGTCCAGGCAGTGGTTCGTCCGCGTGGCGGAGCTGGTGGGACCGGCGGTGGAGGTGGTGCAGGAGGACCTGGCCAGGTTCGTTCCCAAGCGTTGGGAACGGAACTACTTCCGCTGGATGGAGAACCTAGAGGACTGGTGTATCAGCCGCCAGCTCTGGTGGGGTCACCGGATTCCGGCCTGGTACTGCGAGGCCGATGGCGAGGTGGTGGTTGCCACGTCCAGGCCCAGTGCCTGCGTGAAGTGCGGATCGGAACGGCTACACCCCGAAGAGGACGTCCTGGACACCTGGTTCAGCTCGGCGCTGTGGCCCTTCAGCACGCTCGGATGGCCGGAGCAGACGGACGACCTCCAACGCTTCTATCCCACCGACGTGCTGGTCACCGGCTACGACATCATCTTCTTCTGGGTGGCCCGCATGCTGAAGATGGGCATGCAGTTCGCGGGGGATGTCCCGTTCCGCGAGATCGTCATCCACGGGCTGGTCCGGGCATCCGATGGCCGGAAGATGTCGAAGTCGCTCAACAACATCGTGGACCCCTTCGAGATGATCGAGCAGTACGGCGCCGACGCCCTGCGCCTCAGCCTGCTGCAGTCGGCCTCCCCGGGCCACGACGTGCCCTTCGACGTCAGCTGGGTGGACGCCGCCCGGCGCTTCGGCAACAAGCTGTGGAACGCCACCAGGTTTGCCCTCATCCACGTGCCTCCCGGTTCGGTGCCGCGGGCCGGCGGATATCCGGAGGACCCGGGCCCCGTCGACCGGTGGGTGCTCGCGCGGTTGGGAGAGGTGGCGGAGCGGTTCGATGAGCTGTCCGATGCGCACCGACTGGCGGATGCCTTCTCGCTGATGTACTCGTTCGCCTGGTCGGAGGTGTTCGACTGGTATCTCGAGATGTCGAAGCCGGTACTGTCGGCCGGAGGTCCCGGGGCGGAACCGGTAAGGCAGACCCTGGGTGTGGTCATGCGTGACCTGCTCAAGTTCTTCCATCCGGCCATTCCGTTCGTGACCGAGGAGCTCTACAGCCATCTGGTTGCCGATGACCTGCTCATAGTCTCGTCGTGGCCCGAAGTCCCGCGTTACTCGGCGCCGGGAGGGATGGACACCCTCCAGGATCTGATCACCGCCCTGAGGGGGTCCCGGTCCTACCACGGGTGGGCCGCTCGTGAGGAGCTCGAGGCGGTCGTCCATGATCCGGCCGCCGCCTGGGATGACTGGTGGGCGCCCCAGTTGGCCTCCTTGGCGGGAGTCAGGGCACGGGTGGGTGAGCCGCCCGAGAGCCCCGGCTACCTGCGGGTGGCGGCCGGGCCGGTGGAGGCCTACGTGGAGGTGCGCGGTGTCATGGACATCGGGGCGGAGCAGGAGCGGCTGGCGCGCCGCCTCCGGAAGGCACGCGCCGAGCTGCAGAAGTCGGAGGCCAAGCTGTCCAACCCGGCCTTCCGCTCCCGCGCCCCTGGGGAGGTCGTGGCCAAGGAGGAGCAGAAGGTGGAAGCCTCCCGAGCCCTGGTCGATCGGCTGGTGGCTCAGATCGAGGCGCTCGGAGACGTGGTTGCCTAGCCGCCATGCCGGCCCGCACCCGGCCAACTCCTTGAGCGGATGAACTACGACGGAGCCGTCGCGTACCTCGATCGGCACATCGAGTTGGGGTGGAAGCCGGGACTCGAGCGGATACGCCGGCTGCTGGAGATGATGGGATCCCCCCACCTCCGCAGCCCGGCCATCCATATCACCGGGACCAACGGCAAGACGACGGTTACCACGGTTGCGGCCTCCGTGCTGGATGCGATGGGTCTCAAGTCGGGTACGTTCACGTCCCCACATCTCGAGCGGGTGGAGGAACGGTTCAAGGTGGCCGGGGAGATGGCGACGCCGGAGCAGTTCGCGCGGGCCGTTACGGATGTCGCCCCGTTCGTGGATCTGCTGGAGGCCGAGACGGGGGAGCGGGCCACCTATTTCGAGCTGACCACTGCCGCTGCCTTCACCCTCTTCGCCAATGAGGCGGTGGACGTGGCCGTGGTCGAGGTAGGGATGGGTGGGCGCCTCGACGCCACCAACGTCTTGGAGAGCCAGGTGGCGGTCCTGACGGGTGTCTCGATGGATCACACCGAGTACCTGGGGACCACCGAGTTGGAGATAGCCCGCGAGAAGCTGGCCATCCTCAAGGCCGGCGGGGTGTTGGTAACGGGGGACCTGCCCGATGAGGTGGACCCGGCGGCCGATCGGAGAGCGGACGAAGTGGGCGCGGTGCGCCGGACGGTGGGCCGCGACTTCCGGATCGAGGACCTGCGCATGTCGGTGGGCGGCTGGTCGTACGATCTCGACGGGATCTACGAGCAGTACGACGACCTCTACCTCCCCCTGCACGGTCGCCACCAGGCAGGCAACGCGGCAGTGGCCGTTGCCGCGGTCGAGGAACTGTTCGGGCGTGCCCTGCCATCCGAGGCGGTCCGGGAAGGACTGGCCCGCACCCGGGTACCGGCCAGGGTGGAAGTCGTGGGCCGGGCGCCACTGGTGGTGCTTGACGGCGCCCACAACCCGGAGGCGACCGGCGCGCTGGCTCGGACACTACGGGAGGAGATGCCGCCGGCGGGCTGGACTCTCGTGGTCGGCGCCTTCCGGGACAAGGACATCTACGCCATGCTGGCGCCGTTCGAGGGGCTGGCCGGTCAGGCCATCGCCACCGCGGCGGATCATGAGCGAGCAGCCGAACCCAGCGATATGGTGGTGGCCCTGGAGAGGGTGCTACCGGGAATCCCGGTCACGTGGGTGAGGCCCGTCAGCGCCGCCGTCGAGCTGGCCAAGGAGTGGAGTGGGGCCGAGGGCGCCGTTCTGGTGACAGG
>WTGW01000140.1 GCA_011523395.1 Acidimicrobiia bacterium | reverse complement strand
GCGGCTCCGACGGCACCCGCCTGCCGCCCCACTACTCGCTGTTCGGCAAGGTGGTTGACGGCCTGGACGTGGTGGACGCGATGCAGAACGTGCCGACCGCCCGGAACGACCGCCCGCTCACCCCGGTAACGATCAACTCCGTAACGATCACAGAGTCCGACTGACCCGAACAACCCGGAGTGTTCGACCGAATAGGCGGATCGTTAAGTGCTCGACGGCGTCATTCCCGCGGCCGGAAGCAGGAGTTTCGTGATTTCCAGCAGTTGCAGGCACCTGCCCACCGGCAGGGGAGAGGACTAGGTCAACGTAGGATGCTGTGGTCACCGCATCGGTGCCACACGATATGCCGAGTCCCGCTGCTCAGCGATTCGCCCCACGAAAACGTTGCTCGCCCGTCGGGTGCCCAGGTCATCTCGTAGAGGCCTCGCACACTACGGACCCGCTTGACTCGTAGACCCGACCGGAACCCGTTACGTTCGCCCGCTTCCATGCTACGCAGATCGGCGATGAAGTGAGCAAGGGCCGTATCGAATCGGGCCTTCTGCGACTCGTTCAGTCGGTCATAATCGCGCAGAAACGCTGGCGTTTCCTCATGTGTTGGCACTCGTGTGGCGTGCTATGCCTCAGGTACCACGGAGCGTCGTGACTTCAGGCAAGCCAGAAACTCCTCGTCGGTCGCGTGGAAGTGGCGTTGACCGTCCTCTGAGCCGCCGGCAGGGTCCTGGTACTTACCCGTGTCGGAGTCGATGTCAGCAAGTGTCAAGGTTTGCTCTTCTTCGATGTGGATGACACGGGCAGAACTCATCGTCGCCCCCCTTCGGCATCTAGTGCGACCAAGCATAGTTTACCGCATGATAACGGCGTTTGTCTAGGGGCCCCGGAAAATGCGACCGCAACCTCAGACGCCGGCGACCGGATCGAATAGTTGGTCGAGGGCGCGCACCAGGAAGGTGGCCATCTGGCCCCGGGACACCGCCTGGTCCGGGCAGAACCGCAGCGGATCGGTCGCGCACCCCGCGGTGATGCCGGCCGCGGCCAGGGCATCGATATCGGCCTCGTGGAAGCCCCCGGTGTCCGTGAAACCGGCCGACGCGGCGGGTTCCAGATCCAACGCCCGCACCAGGAAGGTGGCCATCTCGGCCCGGGACACCGCCTGGTCCGGGCAGAACCGCGGCGGATCGGCGCTGCACCCCTGGGTCACCTCGAGCTCGGCGAGGCGTTCCACATAGCCCGCCCACCATTCACCGGGATCGACATCGTCGAACCGTGTCCCGGCACCGGAAGGCTCGAAACCCGGGTCGAGCACCCGGACCATCCACACCGCCATGACCCAGCGCTGGAGGGGCTCATCGGGGCGGAAGAGGCGCTCACCGAATCCGGTGCGGTCCAGGACGCCCGCCGCCGCCAACCGGTCGATCGAAGCCTCGAAGACGCTGCCGTCATCGTCGTCGAAGCTGCCCGATCCGGCGGGTTGTCCAGGTTCCTCAGGGTCGTCAGCCGGCGGAGGGGCCACGCCGTCGATGGCCGTGATGTTGGAGGACTTGAGGCCCAGTGCGGTCCGGAAGGCGGCCCCGGCGACCGTTACCGACACGGGGTCGCCGCCGCGAACACCCCGGAACAGGACCCGCGCCGGCGAGGACAGGGACTCTCGGTCCACCAGGACCGCCTCGGTGACGTCGTCCCATCCCAACCAAGTGGCCAGCGAGGCGGTGCTCACCCGCTCCTCCCATGACGCGTTCGGGTTGCCTACGGCCGGGTCCACGTCCCACGGGTCCGCGACCGGTCTCAGGTAGGGCCACTCCGTTCCCGGCGTCCTGCCGTCCCATTCGGTGAAGAACCCGTGCACGTTGGTGCGGGTGATCCCGCCGGACGAGGCGGAGAAGAACGTCTGCACGATCCCCGCCTTCGTGTACCTCTCCCAGCCGGCGCCGAAGTAGGTGAGCACCCGGTCCCTGGTGCTCTCCACACCGTCGAGCCAGGGCTGCCCGTTCGAACGGGTCTCCTTGGCCCAGCCTATGTAGTTGATGTCCCTCCAGCTGTCGTAGAGATGGCACCAGCAGCTGTCCTTGCGGGCGGCGTTGATTCCCGGATCCTCGTCGGGGTTGGCGGGGCGCGGCCCGGTCTCCCACAGGAAGAACTTGTAGGCCGCGTAGGACCGGGACGTCACGGCCTGGGCCTCGTTCACCCCCGGCGCCGACCAGTGGTCCAGCACCTCGGCAACGCCGCGGATGTATTCCTCGAGCCCGATCGCCAGGACCACGTGGAACCCCACCTCCACGGGGTCGTCCCGTATCTTCAGCTCGCCGTGCCGGTACTCGCAGACCTCGTTGGCGCGGGATGCGCACAGCTTTCCCCGGTTCTCACCGTGGCGGAGCCGGACCCCGGCCGCGTCGGGCCACGAGATGGACGCCCGGCAGCTACCGGCCGTTCCCTGGAGCGCGCCACCGTGGAAGAAGCCGCACTGGCCGCGGGCGATGCGGCGGAACTCCCACCGCTCCCCCGCCTGGGGATGCTGCGGCTTGGGGCACGGACCCGCGCCGTCGTCCGCCAGGCACAGGTCGAGCGGGCCTCCCACGGCGGTGAACTCCAGCAGGGTGATCTGGGAACCCAGGTTGATCCACAGCGGGTTGTCGAGCGTGTAGAGCAGGTCGTTGGGCAGGGCGAGGTCCCGCATCGTGGCCGGTGCGGAGCCGGGGAAGTAGTAGGCAGCGATGTCCTCGCCCGGCTTGGCCGGATCGGCGAGGGCCTGTCCCAGGGCGCCCCACTGGCCCATACCCACCCCGTGACCCCATCCCGCACCCTCGAAGTCGAACCCGGGCGTGTGGTGGGCCTCTGCCCCGACAGCCGGGAGTAGTCCCACCAGAAGCAGCACGACCAGCACTCTCCGGATCACCCGACGAGTGTAGGAGCGATCCGTCGGTAGGATGCGCACCGCCTTCCCCGGCACCCCGCCGACCACAGATGGCTACCGTGTCGGTCATGCCGCGACACCGCATTCTTGAATAGCGCGGTGCTGGGTGTCGACAGCATGATGTCGGCTGCCTCGGAGGGACTGGTGGGCGATACTGCGGCCGGTTACCGCCATGCCGGGTGGTGGACCGGCCGGCGGCTGGTGGACCGCTTCGAGTCCCACGTCGCCTCCGGCCCCGACGACCTGGCCGTGATCAGCGGCAGTGACACCCTGTCACGGGCCGACCTCTGGAACGCGGCGGGCGAGGCGGCCGAGCAGATCCGGACGGCTGTCGGCGACGCGAGGCGGGTCGTGGTGGTTCATCTGCCCAACACCACCTCTTGGCTGGTGATGTTCCTGGCCGTGCTACGGGCCGGCCACGTCCCGGCAACACCGCCCGTGACCACCGAGGCGGACCACGTGCGACACATCTTCGAGCTGGTCAAACCCGCGCTCGCCATTTCCGTGAGCCACCACCGTCGAGCGTCGCCGGTCGAGGCCATCCGGGAGGCCGCCGCCCGGACCGGTGGCGTGGCCGTGGGCCTGGCCGATCGCACCTCCCTCGACGT
Organism: Acidimicrobiia bacterium; assembly: GCA_011523395.1. GTDB lineage: Bacteria > Actinomycetota > Acidimicrobiia > Spongiisociales > Spongiisociaceae > Spongiisocius. The sequence continues at coordinate 12,038 of WTGW01000140.1, read as the reverse complement.
GCAGAGCACCGGTAGCGGCCCAGAGGGGACCGACCATGTCCCCGAGGCCACCGCCCACCTCATGTTCACCTCGAGCACCACCGGGCCGCCGAAGGCCGTGAGCCACAGCGAGGACTCCCTGGCGACGCTGAACCGCCAGTTCGCGCAGCGGTTCGGCCTCGGCGCCCGTACACCCGTCTTCATGCCGTCGCCCCTCGGCCACAGCGTCGGCGCCATCCACGGCGCCCGGCTGTCGATGTTCTTGGGCGCCCCGCTCATCCTCCAGGACCGGTGGGACGCTACGACCGCCCTCGAGTTGGTGTCACGTCACCGCGCCGCGTTCACCGCCGCGGCGACGCCGTTCCTGCTCGACCTGGCCAATGCCCCGTGGCGCGGCGCCGAGCCCAAGCTGGCTTCGCTCCGGAGCTTCCTGTGCGGGGGCGCCCAGGTACCGCCGGCGCTGATCCGGCGGTGCCGCAGCGAGTTCCCGAACACGTTCGTGACGCCGCTCTGGGGCATGACCGAGGGCGGTCTGACCACCTGCGTGGACAGCTCCACCTACCACCAGGTCGAGACCACCGTAGGTATCGGGCTGCCCGGCCTGGAGCTAAGAGTCCTCGACGCCGAGATGCGGCTCAAGGCGTCCGGCGCTGGTGAGTTGGCCATGCGCGGACCGGGCGTGTTCAACGGCTACTTCGGCCAGCCCGAGCTGTACGCCGAGCACCTGGTCGGCGACGGGTTCTTCCGTACCGGCGATCTGGCCCGCATCGACACCGACCGGTACGTATCGATCACCGGGCGGGTCAAGGACCTGATCATCCGCGGCGCGGTCAACATCTCGCCCGTCGCGACCGAGAACACCATCGCCGCCCACCCCGATGTGGCCGGGGTTGCTGTGATCGGCTGGCCGGACGAGCGTCTCGGCGAGCGTATCTGCGCCGTCGTGCAGGCCACCGCCCCCCTGGACCTCGACCAGATCGTGGCATTCTGCGCGGACCACGGCCTGTCCCGCAGGTACTGGCCCGAGCGTCTGGAGCTGGTCGACCGCTTCCCCCGCACGGCCGCGGGCAAGATCCGGAAGCCGGAGCTACGGCGCGATCTGCTCAGCCGTGTCCCCGGGGCCAGGAGCCGCACCCCCGCGAACCCGGTTCGGGACCGTAGAGGCATCGACCGATGACGGCGGTCGAGTTGAACGACATCGTGGCCAACTACAGCCGGCGCGGCTCGGGCCCGGCCGTCGTGCTCCTCCACGGACTGGCAGAGGACCACCGCTCATGGGACTCGGTCGCCGCCCATCTGGGCTCGTTCACCACCTACGCCGTCGACCTCCGGGGCCACGGCCGGACGACCGCCGGCCAGGGTGCGGGCACGCTGTCACAGTTGAGCGACGACCTGATCATGTTCCTGACCACCGTCAGCGGTCCGGCCGCGGTCGTCGGCTACTCGCTCGGCGGCACTATCGGACTGAAGGCCGCGACCGCCGCACCGGACCTGATCCGCCACCTCGTGGTGGTCGCCACCTCATCGGTCGTCGGGAGGGCCGCAGCCGGGTTCTTCGCCGGCCGCATCGCCCAGCTCGAATCCGGGGACAATTCCGGCTTCGCCGCCGGGCTGCGCGACGACACCGCGCTCCAGGTCGTCACGGAGGCGGACCTCGACTCCCTCGCTGCTCGCCGGATGGCCGCAGTCGGGGACGGCCACGGCTACATCAACGCCGCCAGGGCCATGATCGGGATCCGGACCGAACCTCTCAACACGCTGCTGTCGCAGATCACGGCGCCCGTAGACATCGTCGGGGCGGACCGCGATGTCTTCTGTCCCCGCCGGGCATCGGATATCATCGCCGATGCCGTGCCCCACAGCCGCTTCCACGAGATCTCCGGCGCCGGTCACCTGCTCTCGGTCGACCGGCCCGAAGCCTACGGCCGGTTGCTCGCCCGGCTCTTGGACCGAGCGGGCGCCCGATGAGCCGCAGCTACGGGATCTCGCTGGGAGTGAGCTCCCGGGAGCCCCTGCGCCACACGTCCGGGCTGGCCAGGGCCATCGACGAGCGCGGCTTCGACGCCATCTGGTACATCGACTTCCAACTCGGGATGAAAGACGTGTACGCGGCCATGAACCTGGCCGCGCTGTCCACCAAGCGAGTGCTCATCGGAGCGGGTGTTACCAACCTCGTGACCAGGCACCCCACCGTCACCGCCAACGCCACGGTCGCCCTCGACGAGCTGTCAGCCGGCCGGGCCGTGCTCGGCCTCGGCGCGGGCTGGTCAGCAGTGCTGGGCGCCGGGGGCAGGCCGTCGAAGCTGGGCGACCTGCGCGCCGGGATCGACGGGTTCCGCCGGTTGTTCACCGGCGAGGAGTGCGAGCTCTCCGGCACCCGGGTCCGCCTGGCGGCCGCCACGCGCCAGATCCCCATCTATCTCGCCGCGTCGCAGCCGGCCATGCTGCGCCTTGCAGGCGAGACCTGCGACGGTGTCGTGCTGATGGGCGCCGCCGACCCCGAGTTCTGCTCATGGCAACTCGACTTCATACACGAGGGTTTGGCGAGGGCCGGGCGTGATCGCAAGGAGCTGACGATCGACCTGTTCGTCACCATGTCGGTGGGTGACGACGAGGCGGCGGCCATCGCGGACATCCGAGCCTGGGCCACGAGCCAGGCAGCCACGTTCCACCCGTGGAAACGCATGCCACCGGCCTGGGAGAGGTTCCGTCCCGAGTTCGCCCGGGCCGCCGGCGCCTACGAACTCGTCGATCACCTCTCGCTGCAGGCACGGCACCGCCGGATCGTGTCGGACGACTTCGCCCGGTCGGTGGCGCTGGCCGGCGACCTGGACACCTGTGTCGAACGGCTCCGACAGCTGTGGCGGCTCGGCATCGACCGCATCACCTTCGCCCTCCTGTCGGGCGGGCGGCAGCAGCGTCTCGACCACCTGTCCGGCACGGTGATCCCCGCCGTCGAAGCAGCGGAGGGAGCTGATGGATAACGACCGGCCGGTGGCATTGGTGACCGCAGCCGCGGGAGCCGGCATCGGGGCGGCGGTGGCGCGCCGGCTCGCCTCGGACGGCTTCGACGTGGTGGTGACCGACGCCCACGAGCGCCGGTGCCGCGCCTTCGCCCGGACCCTGTCCGCCGAGTTCGGACGGGAGGTCCCCTCCTACGCCCTCGACGTGACCGACCACGCGCAGGCTGGCGCCGTCATCCACGATGTGGTGGCCCGCAGGGATCGCCTCGATGTGCTGGTCAACAACGCGGGATGGTCGAAGATCGAGCCGGTGGCCGAGATGTCTCTGGAGACCTGGCAGCGGTGCCTCGACGTGGATCTCACCGGCACGTTCGTGTGCATGCGCTATGCGCTCCCCACCATGATCGCCAAGGGGCGAGGCTCGATCATCAACATCTCGTCGATCGCGGCTTGGGAGATGTCGGCCGATCACGGCGCGGCCTACTCCGCCGCCAAGGCCGGCGTCCTGGCCCTCACCCGGGTCGCCGCGGCCGAGAACGGGGTCCACGGGGTACGAGTCAACGCTGTCGCCCCGGGCCTCATCCACAACGACTTCCTCCGCAGGATCTACCCCGAGGAGTTCTTCGACCGTTACCTGTCAGAGAAGGCGTTCCTGGATCGCGTAGGACGCCCCGACGACGTAGCGAGCATGGTCTCGTTCCTGGCCTCGGACGAGGCGAGCTACGTGACGGGCGAGGTGTTCACCGTCTCGGGAGGCGTGTCCGCCCGTGGATGACGGTCCCCTCTGGTGGCCCCTGCAGCGGCTCGTAGAGGCCTACCGCGACGGCTCGCTCTCGCCCGTCGAGGTTGCGGAGATGGCGCAGGTCCGTATCGCCGAGACCGATCCGATCCTCCATGCCTTCGTCCTGGCCACCCCCGAACTGGCCCGGCGCCAGGCCGCGGCGGCCGAAGCCGCCTACCGGAACGGCCATCCGGGCCCTCTCGCCGGCGTCCCGGTTTCGATCAAGGACGCATTCCACGTCGAGGGCCACGTCACCACGCTCGGTTCGCTGGCCCACGCCGGCGACGTGGCCCGCCACGACTCCGGCGCCGTGCGCCGTCTCCGCAGGGCCGGAGCCGTGTTCGTCGGCAAGACCAACGTCCCGGAGTTCTGCCAGTCGGCCACCACCGACAACCTGCTCGGTCCCGATACCGCCAACCCCTTCGACCCCGGCCGCACCGCGGGAGGGTCCAGCGGCGGCGCCGCAGCCTCGGTCGCAGCGGGGACCTGCACCCTCGGGCTCGGTTCCGACGGCGGCGGCTCGATCCGCATCCCGGCGGCGTTCTGCGGCCTCGTCGGCCTGAAGCCCACCTACGGAGCCGTAGACGACGCCGGCGGCTTCCAGGCGTTCAGCCCGTTCATCTCCGCCGGGCCGCTAGCCCGATGCGTGGCCGACGCCCGGTACATGCATTCCGTGCTCTCCGCAGACGGCATCGCAACCCCGGGTATGCCTGCCGGGACGGGCCCGCGCCGCGTCGCGTGGTGCGCCGACCCGGAGAACCGTCCGGTCGACCCCGGCCTCGCCGGCGTCGTCGCCTCCGCGGTGCAGAAGCTCGCTGCCTGCGGGCACAACGTCAGCCCGGTGGAGCTGGACCTCGGCGGTTGGGAGCAGATATTCGGGCCGCTCGTGCTGGCCGAGGAGGGCGAGCGCCGGGGACACCTGCTCGACGGTCCCCACCCGCTCACCAGATACCAGGAGCGGACCCTGAGAGCGGCCGGGCGGCTCGACCCGGAGACCCTCGCCCATGCCCGCTCGGCCCTCGCGCAGTACCGGGCCCGGGTGGACCGGTACTTCCGTGACTACGACGTGATCGCCACCCCCGCCACCGCCACCCCCGCCTTCGAACTCGGACGCCGGCCGAGGGCCGTGGCCGGTCGGCGGGTGGGACGGCTCTGGGGCGCATTCCCGTTCGCGGCGCCCTTCAACGTCTCCGGGCATCCCGCCGTAGTCCTCCCGGCGGGTTTCGTGGACGGCCTACCGGTCTCCATCCAACTGGTCGGAAGGCACGGTGCCGACCTCCACCTGCTGTCCCTCGCCGAGCAGCTCGAAGCCGCGCTGAACCTCCGGCTCTTCGCCCGGCTGTCGCCCCGCATCCCGGCACGATGACCGACGTAACCCGCCGGGTCGAAGGCGCCGCTCTCGTCGTAGAGATCAACCGTCCGGATCGTGCCAACGCTCTGCTGGGCCGCACGATCCGCGGACTCGAAGCAGGACTCGATGCGGCCGAAGCGCACGAGTCCGATGCGACCGGGCTCGCCGGCGCCGATGTCGGCGGGGTGGTCATCACCGGGGGATCCAGACACTTCAGTGCCGGAGCGGACCTCGCCGCGTTCACCGGATCACTCGAGGACATCGGGTTCGATGACGAACTCGAACGCCTCTGCAGCCGGATCACCCGTAGCCCGCTGCCGGTGGTGGCCGCCGTCGAGGGAGCCTGCTACGGCGGAGCCGTCGACCTGGCGTGGGCCTGCGATGCGGTCGTGGTCTCGGAAGAGGCCCGCATCGGCCTGCCCTCGACCCGGTTGGGAATCCTGTACAACCCGGTGTCGATGGCCCGCCTGCATTCCCGGCTCGGCTCGGCGGTGGTGCGCCGTCTCATGGTTCTCCAGCAGGAGTTGGCGGGCCGGGAGCTGCCACGCGGCTCGTCCATAGTGGTTCAGCCGGGCGCCGCGGTCGAGACCGCGGTGCGCCTCGTGCAGGCGGTCTCCGCGGACCGGGATACCACGGCGGCCACCAAGGCCGTGCTCGCTTCCCTGGACAGCCATGCCGGGTTCGACCCCGCCCATTGGCAGGCGGAGCGAGAGGCTAGATTGGTCTCCCCATCCCGCCGAGCGGCCCTCGAGTCCCGCCGGGCTTCGATCAGGAACGAGCAGAGGGCATGAAGCTGAAGGATCTGGCCGGCTACGACCTCGGCACGCGTACCGTCGACTTCTCAGCCGACGACGCCATCCTCTACGCCCTCGCCGTCGGTGCCTCCGCCTCGCAACTCGACCTGGTCTACGAGCGAGCTCTGCGAGTCCTACCGACATATGCCTGCTCTCTCGGCCTATGGGCGGTGGAGGCAGCCGGCCGCCTCGGTGCCTACGATCCCACCCGGTCACTCCATGTCGGCCAGAGCCTGGTGGTCAACGAGCCCCTGCAGCCCACGCCGACCCGGATGAGCGGCCGTGTCCGCTCCGTCTACGACAAGGGCAGGCTGACCATCGTCGAGATCGACGTGGTGGCCTCCGGTTTCGAAGCCGGCTACACGATCCTGCTGCCCGGCGTCGGAGGCTGGGGCGGCGATCCGCCCGCTCCCACCGTGAAGGCCTCCAGACCGGCGCCCACCTGGACCGGATCGGCACGCATTGGCCCTGAGGCAGCCGTGCTCTACCGGCTCACCGGTGACAAGCACCCTGTTCACGTCGATCCATCCGTGGCGACCGCCATGGGGCTGAACGGGCCGATCCTGCACGGGCTGGCCACGATGGGCATTACTGCCGTGGTCGCCGCCGGGGCCGTGAGTGCCCATCCGGCGGACCTCTCCGCCGCCACGGTGCGTTTCTCCAAGCCCGTTTACCCCGGATGCCGGTTGCGCATCGACGCCGAGACCCACGATGCGACCGCTCGCGTCGAGGCCTCGGTCGACGGCACCACGACCATGTCCGGTACATTCACCTTCTGACCGGGCTTAGAGACCTGGCAGGCGGCCAGACCGGCCGGCCGATCCAGGGAGTTGAGTCGCTCGGGGACCATAGGCACGAGGCTCGGTGAAGCCACCGGTCATGCATCGGGTCGGACTCTCGCCTGCCTTCACCGTTTCGGCCGCCACCAGAGGGTGCTGTGCCGGCCCATGCGCTTCCCGACGTACAGGCGGCCGTCCTCCTCAGTGACCTGCGGTTCCAGAAGGGGCCGCAGCTCCGAGCGGCGCGCCAGCGGGAGGGTCACCCTCTTCCCGTAGAAGGCGAGGATCTCGTCCCAGTTCTCGAACCACAGCAACGCGGGACGCTCCCAGTGCTCCACTTCGGGACGGACACCGATCTCCTCGACGATGACCTCCACCAGGTCGTCGACCGAGGGGCCGTCCGGACGGTCGACGCCGTGGACGGCGCGGAACAGCGGCGCAATGGTCACCCGGGGATGCCGCTCGGTCATCTCGATCACCACCCCCCGGCGGGCAGTGCTGCCGAGAGCCGTCACGAACGGACCGATGTCGGCCACGTCATAGACCACGTTGGCCGACATGACCACATCGACCTGCGGAACCTGTCCCGCCACCTCCGGCCAGCGTCCCCTCACCAGCCGGGCGGCGACACCGAGCCGGGCCGCCTCCTCCTCGAAACCGTCGGCCATCCCCGCGTCGGGCTCCACCGCGGTGAGATCATGGCCCGATACCGCCAGGGGCAGCGAGACCCGCCCCCTCCCGGCGCCCACATCGAGCACCGAACCACCCTCCCCGGCGAGGCCCCTCGCCAGCTCGACCGTGATCGGAAGGGGCACAGAACGCGCCGCCGCCGACATGCGCTCCCAAATCCACGGCGACCAGCCGTAGGGCGACTCCTCCGCCGCGTCGAGCAGCCTCTGTGGAATCACCCAGGCCTCCAACTCGGCCCGCCACCGATCCGCCGCTCTCATACTCACCCTCCTAACCGGACTCAGACCTCGCACGCGGCCAGCCCGGCCGGAGCGGTGAAGATGCCGTTGGCGTACTGCAGTTCCCGCACGTAGCAGATGACCTTGTTCAGGTCCTCGGGTGACAGGCCCGGCACCGGCTCCATGTCCCCGAAGTTCCAATGGTGCTGGGGCGATCCCGTCTCCACGGCGCGGACGAAGCTGAAGTCGGCGTGGTGGCCCGGCTCATAGATCTCATGCACCAGCGGGGGACCCTGCGACGACCCGCCGGCGGTGGGGCCGTGACACTCCGAACAGTTGGCCGTGAACAGTTCGCCGCCCTGCCGGGCCACATCCGAGAGATCCGGCACCGAAACCGACACGGTCTGGCCCGCAGAGGTATCGGCGGCCGAGTACTCGTCTGCCTCGTCCCCCGAACAACCCGCCAGGAACACGGCGACCAGGACGGCCGCCAAGGCCCGGCGGCGCCCCATGTGTAGCCGGTTACCGGCTTCCCTTCGATCGATCTCGCTCTGCCGTCCCATTGACCGGACGCCGATGATATCGGGTCCACCGCTTCTATCGCTCGCGTCCAGCTGTCCGCCCCGTAACGATGGCCATTGCCTGGATGTCGGAGGGATCCGAAGATACCGGGAACCGGGGAGCGGCGCGGCGTCGTCTCAGAACCATGATGAGAACAACACTTGCCCCCACCCGAACCCTGACAGCACTGCTCGCGTCCCTCGCCCTCCTCGCTGGCGCCTGCGGTTCCGACAGCACCGACGAGACCGCCACCACGACCGCGGCTCCGGTGGCGACAACGGCGGCGCCGGCACCGGTGGCGGTCGACGAGGGCGGAACCGCTCCGACCACCGGCGACGGGTGGATCGAAGATGAGGCGGACCTGCGCAGCAGCGAAGCGGCCACCGCCGCGGCCACCGCGGTCGCGAGAGCAGCAGCGGAAGAGGCGAAGGCGGAAGCGGAAGAGGCGATGGCGGAACTGGAGATGGCAGTCGAGCCGGCCGGGGACATCGACTACGACGAGACCGCTGCATCGGCCGAGACCGCCGCCGCGCCCCCAACCACTGCGGCCGCCGACGCCACCGAGGCCGCCGACGCCACCACCGACCCGGCCGATGAAGTTCGCCACGAATCGGAGCAACAGCAGACCAGGCTCACCGGGGGATCGATCGACGACAACGAACGCTTCGACGACTACCTGGCCTACCGCACCGACTTCTTCCGCCTCGGCGTACCAGTGCGGGACATCAACCCGAGCGGACGCATCGTGGTGACGGTGACCGGCGTGGGCGGCCTTCCGGCGGTCGGCGCCGAGGTCCTGGTGACCGCAGGCCAGAGAGGGGTGGGACTCCGGACCACCGCCGACGGCACGGTCCGCTTCCACCCGCAGGCCTACGAGCTGGGTGACGGGCCGTTCACGGTGTCCGCCGGCGGCGCGAGCACCACAGCCGAACGGGGCGAGACCGTCGCCCTCAAGACTTCCCTGCCTACCTTGGCCGGCGAGACGGTTGCCCTCGACGTCCTGTTCCTGCTCGACTCCACCGGCTCGATGGACGACGAGATCTACCAGCTCAAGATCACCATCGACGAGGTGGCCCACCGCATCCACCAGCTCCCCGGTGACGTGGACGTGCGCCTGGGCATGACTCTGTACCGCGACGAGGGCGACGAGTTCCTCACCCGGACCTTCAACTTCACCCCCGACATCGGGGACTTCTCCGAGGCCCTCTCTACGGTCGTGGCCCTTGACGGCGGCGACTATCCGGAGGCCCTCGACGAAGCGCTGGCCGACGCCCTGTCCAAGCCGTCGTGGCGCTCCGCCGCAGACACGGTGCAGCTGGTCTTCCTGGTGGCCGACGCTCCCCCGCAGGTCCTGCGCCAGGTGCCGGTGCCCTACACGGACTCGATGCGCGACGCGGCCCGGCGGGGCATCAAGATATTCCCGGTGTCCTCGTCCGGCACCGACGACCAGGCCGAGTTTGTGTTCCGCCAGCTCGCCCAGTTCACCGGCGCCCGCTACGTGTTCCTCACCTACGGCGCCGGAGGCCGCGCCACCGGCGCAACCACCGACATCGATCAGCGCGACTACGAGGAACTGTCGCTTGACGACCTGATAGTGCGCCTGGTCGCCGAGGAACTGGCCGACCTGCTCGGCCCTACGGACGCCGAGCCGTCAGAGACACCCGAAGACAACCAGTAAGGCAACCGAAGCCACCTCCGGGCTCCTTCGCCGTCCTCCCGCTGCCGGTCCCGCCACCCGTCCTCGACAGCCTCCCGAGGAGGGGTGGCGGCCGGCGTATAGCTGGTTCAAAGCCCGATCAGGTCGGCGACGAGCTCTCGAATCTGTTGCAGCGCGACGGGTCCGATGTTGGTGCCCGTGCTGTCCACAATCCGGTCAACGCTGATGGTCGTCGGTAGGTGTGCCTGGGCGACGCCGAAACCGGTGACGTCAACTTCGCTCAACCATCCTCGCCTATTGGTCGTGCAGGGTACGACCAAGATCGCGTGCTGCCGGAACTCGAGCACGTCATCGGAAGTGACTACAACGGCCGGTCGGACGAAGCCCGGCTCGCCCCGTGACGGCGTCCCGAAGTCGCAGCGGACTACGTCACCTGCTCGCATCGGCGACATCGCTCGCAGAGGCATCGAGCACAGCCTTATCGTCAGCATCGAGTGGGACGCTTGCGAGCTGAGCACCGATGATACGACGGCGTTCCCGTCGCACCAGCTTCGCGATCTGTGCGTCGAAGGTGAGCCCCTCACGACGAGCGAGCTCACGGAGAGCATCCCGAGTTTGGACCGAGACTTTGATGGTAGTCGATTCAGGCATACCGTAGAGTATACCGTCCGGTGCTCGTACCAGACCCGCACGGTTGTCGTACAGAACCACTAGGACGCCGAAAGGATCGAGGGCTCGGTCGGCAACGCGACAATTCTGGGCTTGGCCTCCGGTGGCCGGTCGAGGATCTCCTGTAGTTCTTCGCAGGCCTGTGGGGTGTTCTTCGTTTCCATGCCTGCAGCGTATGGCGAGCCGAAGTGCACGACAAGGCCTTCCTTTATCTCAGATCGGAGGTCCGGACGGAGTCAGAAGAGCGCGGCCTGCTTCGGAGGCGAGCCAGGCTGGGGATCGGATCGGGCGCCACCCAGGATCTGGTCGAGATCCGTTGTGTCGGTCAGGGGTAGGGCACCTCTCCGCTCGAGCGGCTCGTTGCCGGGGCCCTCGCCGCTTCCCCTCCACACGGCCACCCGGCAGTAGTCGTTTCTGATGGCCTCCGTAGCGCCCGACCAGGTTCCGCCCGAGCCGTTGTCGGCGGCGACCGCCACCGTCACGTCCGACAGCGCGTAGATGAGCTTGTTGCGGCCCATCGCCTTGCCGACCGTGAACGGGGAGTCCGGAGCGTACGGAGAGCACATCACCGTCCGCCCCTCGTGAACCGCCCGGCGCACGCCGGGAGACCTCAGCGTCCGGACGAGCGAGTGGGCCGGGACTCCGACCACGGTTCCTCCGGCCTGGAATGCCGCTTTCATCGCCAACTGGTCGACTCCCCGGGCCGCGCCCGAGATGAGAGGAAGCCCGAGCGAAGCGGCCTGCCGTCCCAGCGCCTCGGCGACCGCAGCACCCTCGTTGCTCACGTTGCGGCTTCCCACCACGCCGATCCCCGGCTGATCGAGGAGTTCGAGGGCGCCGGCGGCATGAAGGATCGCCGGCCTCCTCGATCCGAGCCTGGCTTGCAAGCGCTGCGGATAGCCCTCGTCGAACGGTGTCAGCGTCGCTATTCCGGACTGGTCGAGCCGGTCCAACTCGAATGCCATCGCGACTGGCCGCGAGAGGAGCCCCACCACCCGGGCCGCCATGTCCTCCCCCAACCCGGAGGCGATCAGATCGCCCTCGGACCGTCCGAGCAGGCCACCCGGATGACCGATCTGGCCGACCATGCGCCAGAACTGCGAAGCACTCAGAGGAGCCACACCGTCCCGCGCCATCCTGCTCACCAGGAGGATGGTCGCGAGGGAATCGTCGTTCCGCATCGAATCCATCTCCCCGTGGTCTCGTCTCGCATAGCGCTGTTGAGGGTTGCAGCCCGACTCGGACTCCCGCGGTTCCCTCAATCTGGCTGCGCCCACACCAGCTCGCGCATCTCGCCAGGAAACGTAACGAGGTGTTGTGACAGGAACCACACCACTACATCCGAGAACGGGAGCACGACCACCGGGGACTGTCCCTTGGCGACCTCATGGCCACCCCGTCGCCCGAGGAACTCTCTCGCCTGGTCGCCAGGTGTTTACTGGTCCTACGCAACGCGGGAACAGCGCACGGCGTCGTCCACCGCCCGTGGTGTGATATCCCACATCTCAGCGACGACATCCCGGCTTTCCCCCGCGACCACGGACTCGGCGACTGTGGCAACCCGTAGACGGCGTCCGGCGATCGTCGGCTCACCCG
>WTGW01000176.1 GCA_011523395.1 Acidimicrobiia bacterium | reverse complement strand
TCACGGTTGCCTACGCGGCACCTGGTGGTCCCGGCGGCGCGATATACGCCGAAATTGTCGGCGACCTGATGCTGGATATCGCACAGGGAGCGGACATTGAGGCAGCTGTTGAAGCAGCTGTAACTGAACTCGATGCCCAACTGGCCCAATTCGGATAGTCCTAGTCCAAGTAAGCGCTATACCAGATTGCCGCTCTCCGTTCGACCGGGGAGCGGCAATCTGGACAGTCCTAGCCTCGTGATCCCTGTTCGGGCCTGGGAACGGCATCACGCGTCCCAAGGACCGACCACATGGACATAAGGAGACCTAGCGCTCATGCGGTCGAGCGCTATCGTTCCGCTCTCCTCCTAAGCGCACCTGCGCTCGTCGGCCTTGCCATCTTCTGGTACTGGCCAACCATTCAAGCCGTGATTCTGGGCTTTCAGGACTACAACCTGATGTCCGGCAGCCATGCATGGACTGGTTTCGAAAACTATCAAACCGCTGCAACCGACCCGCTGCTACGCCTCACGTTCTTGAACACGGTGATCTATTTCCTGATGGAAGTGCCGCTACAAATGGCTCTGGCCCTCGCTCTGGCACTACTCGTCCAGCGCGGTCCGGCTTGGCTCCGCACCATCATATTGGTTCCGACCGTTACCTCGATGGTTGTAGTGAGTGTCATATGGGGGTTGATGTATCACCCGAACAGCGGGTTGATCAACAGCCTGCTGGCCGGTGTCGGCGTGCCTCCTCAGCCCTTCCTCACCAGCGCGCAACAGGCCATGCCCTCGATAGCGCTGCTGATGATCTGGAAGAACGTCGGCTTCAGCATGCTGTTCTTCCTAGCCGGCTTGGTGAGCATCCCGAGAAACTATTATGAGGCGGCTGCTACAGACGGAGCGAACAGCCGTCAACTCCTTCGTTATGTAACCCTTCCGCTGTTGCGAGGCACGGTAGTGTTCTTGCTTATCACGAACACCGTCACTGCGTTCAAGGTGTTCACCCCTATCTTCCTGATCACGGAAGGGGGCCCCATCAATGCTACTCGGGTTGTCGTGCTCTACATATTTGAGAATGCCTTTCGCTACAACAAGATGGGATATGCCGCGGCGATCTCGGTGTTGCTTGCCCTGTTCTTGCTGATCTTAAGCGTGTACTCGCTTCGCGCGTCCAGGGCGAAGTGATTACAATGACTCGAACCTGGTGGCGCTCATGTACTCGAGAATAGTCGGGCGGCGATCGGATCGCCTGTCCGGCCCAAGCCGGGGGACCTGGGCCGTACTCCGGCTGCCGGTAGTTGTCGGAGTCGCCTTCTTCTTTGTGTTTCCTTATCTTTGGTTGGCAGGCTCAGCCTTCAGGCCCCGGGAAGAGATCTTTCGTTACGTAAACCCAGTCTCATGGCGGACCTTCATTCCGTTGGCACCGACGCTTGACAACTTTCGCCACTTGTTCCTGGAGCGCAACTTTGGTCGGGCACTGGCTAACAGTCTGCTCATCGCAATCGTCACAGTCGTCATTACTCTATTCATCGGAAGTATGATTGCCTTCGCCCTTGCTAGGATTAGGTTCCCCGGGCGCGAAGTCGTGTTCGTGTTGATCCTTGCTACGATTCTGATTCCGTTTGAGACGATCATGGTCTCGGTGTTCTTGACGATACAGCGCCTGGGACTGTTCGATACCTATCCGGCGCTTTTCTTACCCTGGGTTACGGATGCCTTTATCATCTTCCTGCTTAGACAGCATTTTCGAGATATCCCCGATGAACTGCAGGACGCGGCCATCGTAGATGGTTGCTCACTGTTCCGCGTCTATTGGAACGTGATGCTGCCAAACATACGCCCGGCGCTGGTCAGTGCCGCCTTTGTCAAGTTCGTGTTCTCGTGGGACGCTTTCCTCTGGCCGCTGATCGTTACACGAGATCCGGATCTGACGGTGATCCAACTGGCTATCTCGCGGCTCTTTACAGACCAGAATGTCTTGTGGGAGCTCATTTTCGCGGGTGCGTTCATCGGTACGGTGCCACTGATCCTGCTCTTCCTCTTCTTGCAGCGTTACTACGTCGAAGGCGTGGTTAGCAGCGGGTTCAATTGAGGTAGGAAGGCTTGCGCCTTATGACGATGTGGTGTGTGAGCCAGAAGCGACGAGCGTAGAGAGGATCGACATGGCGGGCATGGGCCTGCGTAGGCCAAGAGTGTCTACGCCCGTTCCTGGCGTCCGGGTGCCGGGGTCGGCGGAGACGGTCGCCAATTAGGATGCGCGTTCGAAGGGCACAACCATGCTTCTGATCACCAACGTGACGGCGGTGACGGTCGATGCGCAGCGGCGAATCATCACCGACGCAGCGATCGCAGTCGTGGGCGACCGCATCGCCGACATCGGCAAAGCCGCCGACCTGGCTCCCCGCCACCCCGATGCGGAACTACTCGAGGGCCATGGCATGCTGGCCTTGCCGGGGCTGATCGACGCCCACGCCCACTCGGATCAGGCGCTCCTGCGGGGTGCCGCCGACGACCTGCCCTGGCGGCCCTTTCTCCAGGAGGTCATCTGGCCGCTGCTGGGTCAGCGGACCCAGGAGGATGCCCGGATCAGTCTGAGACTGTGCATGCTGGAGATGATCAAGGCCGGCACGACCTGTTTCGTCGACTCGATCGTTCCGAGCCACTATGACTTTGATGGGTTGGCGCAGTCGGTGCAGGAAATGGGGATGCGTGGCGTGCTGGCGAAGTATGTCTTGCCGGACGCCTTGTTCGGACGCAACGAGAGCCCTGTGGATACGGGTGGGTTCAGCGGGGAGGACGAGTCTTTGGCCGACGCCGAGCGGGGGATCGGCGCCTGGCACGGTGCGGCTGGTGGCCGGCTGCAGGTCTGGCTCGGGCCACTGGTGCCGCGGGAGGAGCCACCGGCCAGCGCCTCGCCGGGTTTCTACCGCAGGGTCTCTCGGCTGGCGGCGAAACACGGGACGGGGATCACCGTTCACTTCGCCGGCACTGTCGATGACCCTCCTTTCTTTCAGCGGGAATTCGGCATGCTTCCTGCCGAGTTCGCCCGTCGCTACGACCTTCTGGGACCCAACGTGCTGCTCATCAACGGCACTTGGTTTTCTGAGGAGGAGATCCCGATCCTTGCCGAGACCGATACGCGGCTGGTACACAGCCCCTCGGCCAACATGAAGATGGGAGAGGGTTTCGCCAAGGTACCGCAGATGCGGGACGCCGGGGTTACGGTGGCGCTGGGATGTGATGCGGCAGCCAACAACAACTGCCATGACATGATCCGTGAGATGAAAGCGGCCTCGCTGCTGCACAACGTGGCGATGATGGACCCCACCACCCTGACAGCCGAGGATGCGCTGGAGATGGCGACGATCGAAGGGGCGCGCGCCATAGGGCGTGGTGATCAACTGGGGTCGCTCGAGGTAGGGAAGCAGGCAGACGTGATCCTGGTCGACCTGAAGCGACCGCACACGATGCCGATCCATGATCCGATCGCCAACCTCGTGTATGCAGCGCATGGAGGCGACGTAGACACGGTGATCGTGGCGGGTCAGGTGTTGATGCAGGGCCGGCGGGTGCTGGTGGCCGATGAGGCGGCAATTCTGGAGGAGGCCCAGGAGCGGGGCCTGGCGTTGTTGAAGAGGGCGGGGATCGAGGTGGCCCCGGCATGGCCAATGGAGTGAGGAGGAAGACATGGGAGATTACCTGACGGAGCGCTTCTTGCGGTTGCCCGACGGTTCGCTGCCGCACATGGGCGTGAAGGGCGGCGGGGACGTTGCCCCGTATGTCCTGCTCTCGGGCGACCCCGGTCGCGTCGAGAAGATGAAGACCTGGCTGGACGAGGCGGAGGCGGTTGGCAGGGAACGCGGCTACGTTGCTTACACGGGTTCATATCGGGGTACGCCGGTGACGCTGGCATCGAGCGGAGTCGGCGCCCCATCCGTCGCGATTGCGATCGAGGAGTTGGCGCTGGCCGGGGGGAGAGTCTTCATCCGGGTCGGTAGCTGTGCGAGCATCGCAGAGAATATTCCGATCGGTGACGTGGTCATCGGCACGGCCGGCGTTCGGGATGAGGGCTTGAGCCATACCTACGCGCCCGCCATCTATCCTGCGATCGCCGATCCCGACGTGGTCGCCGCCCTCCGGGCCACGGCGGAGGCGGACGGTACGCCGTACCATCTGGGGCTGGTGCGAAGTACCGATTCGTTCTACGAGGGGGAGCGCAAGGTCGAGATCATCGACCAATGGCGGGCACTACACGTTCTCGTCTTCGAGATGGAAAGCTCGGCGCTCTTCACCGTGGCCATGGCGCGCGGCGTGCGCAGCGGCTCCATTCTCGTACCCGGGTCCAATCTGGTAACGGGCCAGAAGAGCACCTATCAGGGCCAGCGATTGGAGGATTACACCACAGGGATCGACGCGGCGATCGCTACCGCACTGGGCGCCGTCGAGCGCCTGCATGCCTCTTCTGAGCAGAGATGAAGACCACCTCTTCGATCCTGATCCGGAACGGGTTGCTCATCACGATGAACGCCGACCGCCAGGTCCTGCATGGGAGCGTCTACATCGAGGATGGGCGCATCCTCGAGATCCCTTCCGCTCGGACGAAGGCCGACACGGTGATCGACGCGACCGATTGTCTGGTGGCGCCCGGGTTCGTTCAGACCCACGTTCACTTGTGCCAGACCCTCTTTCGCGGGATGGCGGATGACATGGACGTGATCGACTGGCTTCGCCTGCGAATCTGGCCGCTCGAGCAGGCCCATGATGGGCAGTCCGTATACGACGCTGCTCGGCTGGCGATTGCCGAGATGATTCGCGGCGGTACAACCTGCGCACTCACGATGGAGACGGTCCGTCATACGGAAGAGGCGTTCCGGGCGGTGCTCGAGACCGGCTTCCGGGCGATCAGCGGCAAGGCGATGATGGACCGTTGGGAGCCGGGAACCGAGATGGTCGGGGAGGAGACCCGGGCTTCGCTCGACATGAGCCTCGAACTTCTCGAGGAGTTCCATGGTGCGGGGGACGGCCGGCTGCAGGTCGCGTTCTGCCCCCGTGGTTCACGCAACTGCACCGAGGGTCTATGGGCGGACATCGTCGCGCTGGCCGCCGAGCACGATACGGTCATCCACACGCACGCGGCCGAGAACGAGGCACAGACCGAGCTTCTTGCTATCGAGAGCACGACCGACATCGAGTATCTACACAGCCTGGGCGCGACGGGCCGGCGATTGGTCGCCGCGCACTGCATTTGGGTGACCGAGCCCGAGATCGAGATCCTGGCCGAGACCGGGACCAGGGTGGCCCATTGTCCTTCGTGCAACCTGAAACTCGCCTCCGGGCTCGCCCCGGTTCCGGAGTTCCTCGAGCGAGGCGTGGTCGTCGGTCTGGGCGCGGACGGTGCCCCTTGCAACAACAACCTGGACATGTTCCAGGAGATGCGTCTGGCATCGCTCGTTCACAAGCCGCGGAGAGGCCCTCGTAGCATGCCGGCGATGTCCGTGCTGGAAATGGCCACCCTCGGGGGAGCGAGGACGCTCGGATTGGAAGACGAGCTCGGGTCGCTCGAACCCGGGAAGCGGGCCGATGTCATCGTGATCCGCCGCGACGGGCTTCACACCCAACCCCAAGTCGGTGATGACCCGATAGCGCAATTGGTATACGAGCACAGAGCGTCTGATGTCGATAGCGTGATCATCGACGGAAAGGTCCTTGTTCGTGGCGGGGAGTTCACCGAGCTCGATCCCACGGAGATCCGCGCCCGTGCGAGCGACTCTGCCGAGCGTGTACTGGCGCGGGCCGAGCTAGTGAGTGGATGATCTCTCCACGAATGAGTTCGGAGCTCGCCACGAGAGTGAGCTAGGAGGCTGATTTGACTCCGAGACGAGGGACTCCATGGCTGCTCAGTGAGATCGGGTTTGCACCAGGACCACCCCGCTACCTGGCGCCTGAAGGGGCAAAGGCCCGCGCAGTTGTCCTGGGATCCGGAGGAGTAACGCCGAACCCGCATCGACACGGCCCTGGAGCGGCGGTCATCGTCAACGACACGACTTACCTGATCGACGCCGGCGAAGGGATATGGCGCGGCCTTGCTTGGGCTGCGGCATCTCATCCTGAGCTGATCGCCGAGCACCTGGCCCCGCACAGGCTCACCACCCTCTTCCTGACCCATCTGCATTCCGACCACACGATCGGACTACCGGCCGTCTGGCTCATGCCCTGGGCCTATGGGCGAGAGGTTCCACTGGAGGTATATGGACCGATCGGTACACGGAGCTTGATGGAGCACCTGGAACAGGCTTATCAGGCAGACTTGCAGGAACGTACGTTTGGGCCGGGGGCTGACAAGAGGAAGATCGATGCGCACAAGACGGTAACGCATGAGATCGAGGACTCGGGCACAGTCTATGAAGACGGGAACGTGAAGATCGAGGCGTTCCACCATAAGCACGGCAACTTCGAACAGAACTTCGCTTATCGCTTCACATCCCAGGATCGAGTGATTGCCTGGTCAGGAGATGGCCGGGTAGAGGGTCAGCTTGACAAAGCAGCCCAGGATGCAGACCTGTTCTTCTGCGAGCTGTCCACCGAAGACATGATTGCGAACGCCAACTGGGGCGGCGAGACCGTCGAAGAGAAGGCGAAGACGATCTGGTCGTACCACATTCGGCCTAAGGAGCTGGCGGACTTTGCGACCGAGATGAACGTCAAGCAGCTCGTGACGATGCATGAGCGAAACTATACGGACCCGTATGAACCCGACGCATTGATGAGGGAATTCAAGCGCCATTATTCGGGCCCAGTACATTCGGCACGCGATGGCGATGTGTTCTAGATCAACCAAGAGTGTCAGTATTCGTGAAGAGTGAGGAGCGGACTCATAGAGGCGGGGCGAGCGTATCGGGCGGCATGTCCCGACGCTCCCTCTGAGTCAGGGCGCGTCTCAACTCCGAGCGCTCGAGCGGTCCCCTTGCTGTCTACCGGATGGTCTTCGGGCAGCGGCGACAGGACGATCTGATGACGTTTCTACGTGAGCAGTGCAGCCCCGAGATCCTGAGTGAGATCGCGCCTTTGTTGCGCATCGACCTGCCTCGCCGGCTGACGGGTCCCTGGTAACGCGGTTGCGGGATCCACGACCTGGCGAATCGTCACCGGCGGGCGCCGGCTCACCTGTGAAGATGAAGGTGATGGGACGGCGTAGGGATCGGTCGAGCGAGGCGGTAGTCGTCGTATCGCTCACAGGTCTGGCGATCGTCCTTCCGTTCGCAAGGTCGGCCGTCCTGTTGGCCACGGGAGGGATCGCGGCGGTCGTGCTGGCAACCATCGCCATGGTCCGGAGGATGCCGGCGGCGGGTTCGATCGGCCTCCTGCTGGTGGCCTTCCTCGCGCTCGGGGTCACAGGCCTGCGGCCGAAACGGTTGCTGTTCGGCCTCGCCGTTGTCGTATACGTGATGGCCGCATCGCGATTGCCGTGGTTGCGCGAGGTAGCCCCTTGGCGCCGTGTCTGGTCGTGCAACCTCCGGCAGGGAGCCGTCGGGGCCGCGGTCGGCCTGGTCGCAGGACTGGCCCTCTGGGTGTGGTACGAGCAAAGACCGGAGCAACTGGCCGACATCATCGATCTAACAAGCGACTGGTCCATCTGGACCCTCTCATCGCTCGGAGTTATCGCAGCCGTTGTCAACGCGGTGGTCGAAGAGGCCGTTTACAGGGGGATCGTCCAGGACTCGCTCGAGAGGGTCCTTCGACCAGGCGTCACGGCACTGGTGCTACAGGCGGCCGTCTTCGCCGCCCTGCACTTCCCCTCGGGCATCCTGCAAGGATTCGCCGGAGTCGGACTCGCCTTCTCCTACGGCCTGGTGCTGGGTCTCTTGCGGCGGCGATCCGGGGGCCTGGCCGTGCCGGTCATAGCGCACACCGTCACCGATCTGGTGATCGTGGGGGTCGTGCTGGCTCGGTTCGTCGCATAACCCACCAGGCGGCGACGAGTGCGCCGACGAGGTTGGCGATCAGGTCCTGCATGTTGTTGGCGTAGGCGCCCACCCGGACCTCCGTGAGGGTCAAGCTGGCCAGGTACTCCCCGATCTCGATGAGGGCCCCGACCGTGTTGGCGCCGAGGACGACCACGACAGCGGCTCTCATACCACCATCAGCGGCCAGCATGCGGCGCGTTGCCTCCCAGACGGCCAACCCGCCGGCGCCCATACCGAAGGCATGGACCAGGTGGTCGTAGTGGATGAACCCGAACCAGACCTGCCTGTAGAGGATGGCGCCGGAGACCTCGAGGTTGGCGCCCGCCATGTGGCAGAAGCCGACTATGCACAGCATTAAGAGCACATGCGTGGAGAAGCCAACCAGCCCGTCGAGGTACATCATGAGGCCGAAGGCGAAGACCATCCAGACCAGATACGCGTACACCCCGGCCGCATCGGTACCGATGCCGTACACGGTCCACACCGCCACATACAGCCCCGTCACTCCGGCGAGCACCGGATGCCTTCGGGCGACCGCCGCAAACGATGCTCTGCTCGGCCTCATAGTCTGCAAGGGGCCACCGGAGCGGGCCAACCGCACAAACTCCACACACTCCGGCCGCGCCCAAGGACGAGCCAAGCGGCGCGACCGCAGCGGGACGAGTTCACCCACTCAGGCTGACGTTCGGGAAACGAGTCTATGGCCAAGCTCTATTCACCAAGTTCGAAATCGGCCAGCATCCTAAACCCGGCGCAGTGCCCGGCACCCCTAGTGGTACTGGTGTTTGTTGCCTTCGAACACGGTTCCCCAGATGGGGATGTCGCGGAGGGAGTCGATGTCGACCGTGTAGGGGTCTGCCTCGAGGATCGTGAAGTCCGCTCGCTTGCCCCAGCGCAGCGATCCGATCTCGTCCTCGAGGCCGAGTACGTAGGCGGCGTTGGTGGTGATGGCCCTGATGGCGGCGTCTAGGGAGGCCCGCTCGTTCGGGCCCATGACGGCCCCGGATTCGGTGAGCCGGTTGGCGGCTACCCAGGCGTTGTTCAGGGGCTTCGCGGGCGCCATCGGGAAGTCGGAGTGGACGGCGAACCGCACTCCTGCTCGCTCGAGGGAGCCGAGTCTGGAGATCTGGGACGCCCGCTCGTACCCGACCGTGCGGGCGGCGAAGGCCTCCGAGAGCTCGTAGACGTAGTAGGCGTTGACCGAGGCAACGCCCCCGACCGCGGCGATGCGGTCGACCTGTTGCGAGCTCGAGATGCCGAGGTGCTCGAACGTGAAGCGATGATCGAAGCGGGGCCGTTCCCACTGAAGCTTCTCGAGGGTGGACAGGGCCAGCTCCACGCCGAGGTCTCCGCTGCAATGAACGTGGATCTTCAGTCCGGCATTCCAGAGGACCCGGGCGATCTCCTCGAACCTGTCCGGGGGTGTTATCCACTCGCCGTGGCGGCCGTCGAGGTGTCCGGGGGGCTTGAGCATCAGCAGCTCTGCGAAGAACCCGCCGTCGGCAAACAGCTTGGCATGGTCGCTGAACCGCAGGCGGTGGGTGTTACGTGATGGGTACGCCAGCACTTGTTCGAGGAACTGACGGTCGCTTTCCGCATCGCCGTCCGGTCCCGCGGTGTAGGGCATCAGCTGGATCCGGAACGGGGTGTCGGGCTGTTCCATCACCGCCAGCAGGTGGGCCCATTCCTCCTCGAAGCCATAGAAGCCGAACGCGGCGTCGCCGATGGTCGTGTGTCCGCCGCTGTGGATGACCCGGCGCATTCGTTCCAACCCGTTGCGGAACCGCTCCGTCTCCAGGATGAAGCCGCGGAGGTGGTGGAGCGCCACTTCCAGGCCCGTTTCGAAGAACTTGCCCGCCTCGAGGTCTATCTGGGGGTGGCGGCGCGCAACCGCCGTGTCCAGATCCATCCACCGCAGGCAGGCGTCGTTCACTACCAGCGAGTGGTAGCCGCGGTGCCAGACCACGATGGGGCGGGTTGTCGACACGTCGTTGAGGACGCTCCGGTCGACATTGCCGTGCCAGATGGGATGATGCCCGAAGGCGAACAGCGGCTCGCCAGGCGCCAGGCCGGCCTCGATGTCGACCAGGCGGGTGCGGAACTGCTTCTCGTCACGTACGGGCTCGATTTCCTCCCCCGGGAGGTCCCACCCCACCGCGGTCGTGAAGTGCATGTTCAACAGCAGCGCCGCCATGGAGGGATGCAGGTGGGGGTCGACGAAACCCGGCATGATGCACAGGTCCTTGAACGTGTCATCCACCTCGTGGCTGTGCAACTCGAGCCACGGTCGCATCGTCTCGATCGTCCCGACCTCGACGATGCGGCCATCCCGCACCGCCACCGCTTCCGCCACCGGCAGGGACGGTTCCATCGTCCGCACCGTCCGGGCCGGGAACACGGTTATCTCAGCCATCCATACCCCTCCAACCCGTCAGGCAGGTTCCTGACCTTCCGATCGGGCGCCTGCGCTTCCCGCATCAAGGTCGGCATCCTTCAACGCGCTCCAGAGAAAGGGAGCGATCGCCGCTATCGCTATTGCCGCAGCCACGTAGCTATAGCCGACATTTGTCAAGGTGGCCACCGTTCCTCCGAAGACCGCGCCGATCGGGATCGACCCGTGGCCCACGAACAGGAATCCCGCCATCACCCGACCGCGAATACGGTCCGGAACCCCCATCTGCCGGTACGTGATCGACACGATCTCGAGCTGTGCGGCCAAGAACCCCACCACGGCCAACCCCAACCCGGCCAACACAGCGACACCTGACACTGCCACCAGCAGGAAACCGCCGCCGGCCCCGAGTACGGCTACCACGCAGAGCTTCGCCCGGGCAAACCGGCTGACTATGGAGGGAGCGACGAGGTAACCGAGAAAGTACCCACCGGCCAATCCACCGAGGATGAGCCCGAAGCCGATACCGCTCAGTCGGAAACGATCCTGGGCCACCAGCACCAACACCGACGTACCGGCGGCGGTCGAGAAATGTATGGTGGCGGTGCCCAGCAGGAAAGCGCGGAGCGGCCGGTCGGCCCACACCCACCGCACCCCTTCCATGATGTCGGCCGAGAGCCCGGCGACCGTCCACTCCGACTCCGTGTGGGAGGGCGTTCTGGGGAGCATCAGCACCACCAGACCGGACATCAGAAAGGTCAGGGCGTCTAATCCCAGGGGCGCCCAGACGGCCAGCCCGAAGAGCCATCCCCCCAGCGCGGGTCCCGCAAAACGCTGCCCAAGGGTCTGGGTCCCGTAGAGCAGGCTGTTGGCCGTGTCCATCCCGGAGGGCTTGACCAAGGTCGGAACCATGGCAAGCCCGATCGGATCGAATAGGGTCTCTCCGATTCCGATCAGGATCATCACCAGGTACAAGACCAGGAGCGACTTGCCGCCCCCGAGGACGAAGAGAGCCCCCAAGCCCACGATCGCGGCTCGACCGAATTCGGCCAGAGCCATAGCCCGGCGCCTGTTGACCCGATCCGCGATCGCTCCCGACAGGGGGCCGACCAGGAGCCAGGGGAGTCCGGCCGCGGCGGTGAGACCGCTGATCGAGAGCGGATGCCGGGTGATGGAGGTGGCCAGCAACGGCAGCGCCACGATCAACACCCCGGTGCTGAGATTGGAGATGGCGTAGGAGGTCAACAACTTGGTGTAGGAGTTGCCCAGGGCGGTGAGTCTCAAGGTCGCCTTCCTCTGCCCGGGCCCCGCCATCCTGCCCCGTCCTCAGGGGCAAGACCCTCCTAGCCGTCCTCGGCGAGGCGCCGGCCGAGGGCTGCGGCTGCGTCGGCGCCGCTCTCTATGGCGCCGTCCATGAACCCGGCCCAGCCCCGGGCGAGGTCCGAACCGGCGAAGTAGAGCCGGCCGTGGGGGATGGGGAAGTCGGAGTAGTAGCGCGACAGCTGTCCAGGGCGGTAGGCCGTCCACGTCCCCTTGGCGTACGGGTCGGTCGACCAGTTGTGGCTGTGGCACATCCGGACGGTCGCCTCCGGGGCGAACCGGCGGATCGCCTGCTGAACCTGGGCGCGGTCCATTCCGTCGATCGCCGAGTCATCCTCGCCTATTCCCACCAGGAGCCGCCCGCCGTCGAAGTTGGCCTGCTCCGAGACCCAACAGAGAGGGCCGCCCCAGCCCGAAGCCATCAGGAACTCGGGCACGTTGTCGACCAGGGCATGCAGCTTGACCGCATGGCCTGGCAGTCCTTCCGCGGCGAACCTTCTCTTGAGCGAGCCGACCGGTAACGGCAACTCGATGTCCTCCCACGTGTTGACGGGGGTGGCCAGCACCGCGAAGCGGGCCTGGTGGGTGTCGCCGCCGGTGGTCGTCACCACGATGTGGTCGCCGGCGTCGACGATCGAGGCGACCGGCGTCGAGAGCCCGATGTCCGCGCCCCCGTCCTCGGCCAGGGCTGCGACCAGGCTCTCCGTTCCCTGGGCGAACTTGGTCGCCGGTGCGTCGTCGAGCGTCCAGGTGGTGTTGTCGTACCCGGCCACCCAGGTGAGGACCTGCAGCGCCGACACCTCCGAGGGATCGCATCCGAAGGCGAAGGCGGCCCACATCGAGAGGTACTCCGCTACGAGGGGTTGGTCGGTGTAGGGCGCGATGAACTCGGAGAATGGGATGTCCAGGTCATGGAGGTCCGGGCTGTCGAGATCGGACCCGAAGGTCACCCGGCGGGACTGGTCGACGATGTGATCGAGGGCCTTGTCCAGATCGGGGCGGACGTCACGGGGTACGGGCTGGTCGGGACGCGCCAGCCTGCGACCGCCGAGCGTGACGCGGAACTCCTGGCCGGCCGGGCTCAGGACGGTGGGCAGGGAGTAGCGCTTGATCTCGCGGGCGATGTTGTGCTGGGTGCCCTCGTCGAACCACGTACCGCCCATCTCGGTGTGGTGGTCGGTGTCGCCGAAGCGCTTCCACCATGTCCGCCCGCCCAACCGGTCGCGCGCCTCCAGCACCAGGACCCGGTATCCACCCTGAGCCAGATCACGGGCGGCGGTCAGACCGGCGATGCCGCCACCGACGACGAGCACATCATGATCCATGAAGTCCTGCCTTCATCCCTACGGTCGTATCCGAAGCATACGGCAGCAACGCGAAGATCGGTCGATAACCGGCGAGGCAATCGGAAGGGCGTGGGATGTCTCCGTCGGTCGACTGCCGTGCCGGCCCCCCCGATCGGGTGCGAGGGGCCGGCACCCTTCGGGATGTAGCCGGATACAGGGGTACGCTGGGGGCGCCGGTGCGGCGATGTGACAGGTGGTTGATGGTTGATCGGCGGATGGCCCGCCTCCGGGAGGAGTACGAGACGGAGGGGCTCTCGATGGGGGAGGCCCATCCGGACCCGGTCCGCCAGTTCGACCGCTGGTTCGAAGAAGCGTTGGACGCGGGTGTGCCGCAGGCCAACGCCATGACGGTCGCCACTGCTGACGATCGCGGACATCCCTCGGCACGGGTAGTGCTGCTCAAGGGGTACGACCGGTCCGGGTTCGTGTTCTACACCAACCTCGGGAGCCGTAAATCGGATGAATTGACGGCCAACCCGCGGGCGGCCCTCTGCTTTCTCTGGCTTGAGCTGCACCGTCAGGTCAGGATCGAGGGGCCGGTCGAGGCGGTCCGAGATACGGACTCTGACGAGTACTTCGCCTCGCGTCCGAGGGGGGCTCGGATCGCGGCCGCTGCTTCCCCGCAGAGCCGGGAGATACCCGACCGGACCGCGCTCGAACGCCTGGTGGCGGAGAAGGAGGCCGAGTTCGAGGATGGGGAGGTGCCCAGGCCTGCCCATTGGGGCGGGTGGAGGGTCCGACCCGAACGGTTCGAGTTCTGGCAGGGCCGGCGCCATCGCCTCCACGACCGGGTCGCCTACCTCGCTGACGGCGACGGCTGGCGGCGGGTACGGCTGGCGCCATGATCGCCGCCGATGCCCGACTCCGGCCGGCGATGGTCAAGGCGATGATCGCCCATGCCGCCGAGTCCAGCCCCCGAGAGGCCTGCGGTTTGATCGTGTATGACGGCGCCGGGTGTCCGGTGCGGCTCTATCCCACCACCAACGTCCACCCCGATCCAGATCGCTTCGAGTTGGACCCGGTCGAGCACTTCGGGGTGGTGAGGGACGCGGACGAGCACGGGTGGCGGATCGGCGCGGTCTACCACTCCCATCCGCGGGGTCCCGCCCGGCCATCCGCTACGGACCTGGCCGCCGGGATCGATCCGGACTGGATTTCGTTCGTCATCGGACGCAACCGGACCGCCACGTGGGTCATCCGGGCCTACAAGATGGCGGACGGGCACGCTGTCCCCTTGGGCGAAGTAGCGTCCTGACCGGGCACAATGCGCCGCGCGGCGGCCGGAATCGACCAAGATGAGCACCATGTCGGCGACCCCGAAGGACTTACCGGGCCACGAGCCCGATCCGGCCCCATGGTGGGAGGCCGATCTGTCGTCGTACCTCTCCCGTCTGGAGAGCCAGCGGGGCTTGTCGGAACACACGGTGGCGGCCTACCGGCGTGATCTCATCCAGTTCTTCCGCCATGCCGAGGGCCTGGGCATCGACTCTGCGGCCGGTATCGACCGTAACTCGATCCGCGCGTTCCTGGCCCACCTCGACGGCAAGGGTTATGCCCGGCGCTCGGTAGCCCGCAAGATCTCCGCCATCCGGGCCTTCCTCTCGGATGCAGTGCGGCGCGGCGCCCTCAGCGCCAACCCGGCCGACGGTATCGCCCGACCCAAGTCGCGCCGGACCCTCCCCAAAGCCCTCACCCAGCGGGCCGCAACCTCGCTCCTCGAGGCGATCGACGGGGACGACCCGAAGTCCTTGAGGGACCGGGCCGTCCTCGAGACCCTTTACGCCACGGGCTTGCGGGTGTCCGAGCTGGCCTCTCTCACGATGGACGGGACGGTCGGGCTGGATCGGTTGGTGGTGGAGGGCAAGGGCGGCCGCCATCGAGTGATCCCGTTGGGAGCGCAGGCACGGATCGCCATCGAACGCTACGTGCGGGCGGGCCGGCCCCATCTCGTGGGCGATCGGCCCACTGACGCCCTGTGGGTGGGCGCCAGGGGAGTGCCCATGAGCCCTCGAACGCTCCGCCGGATGGTGCGGAACCGGGCGGGCACCTTTCCCCACGCCCTACGCCACTCCTTCGCCACCCACCTGCTCGAACGCGGCGCCGACCTGACTTCCGTCCAGCAGCTCCTGGGCCATGTCGAGCTGGGAACCACCCAGGTCTACACCTCCGTCACCCGCCATCACATGAGGGCCACCTACGAACGGAGTCACCCTCGCGCCTAGTCAGTGGTCAGTGGTCAGTGGTTTTGTAAGCAGGACTGATGGTGCAACCCATAAGGCCTGAGGGTCACCGGGAGCTTGATTGTCCCCGGGTCGCCGACTGGCCGCTGGGAACCGGTCAATGGCCACTAATATCGAGCCGATTACGCACGTTCACTACGGCCTCCCGCGGTCGGGCAGCAAGCCCGGGGAGGTTCGGGAGGGCGCCCGGCAGGCCGGCGCCTGGCTTCCGAGAAGGGTGGGCGGAGGAAGAACCGAACTTAGGAGGCATTGTTGTCTGCCGTCACCATGAAGCAGTTGCTCGAAGCCGGGGTCCACTTCGGCCACCAGACCCGGCGCTGGAACCCCAAGATGGCCCCGTACATCTTCGGAGAGCGCAACGGGATCCACATCATCGACCTGCGCCGGACGCTCGAGGAGGTCCAGAGGGCCCACGCATTCGTCCAGGACCTGGTAGCCAAGGGCGGCGCCGTCCTGTTCGTGGGCACCAAGAAGCAGGCCCGGTCCGCCATCGAGGAAGCCGCCCAACGGGTGGACATGCCGTACGTGAGCTTTCGCTGGCTGGGCGGAATGCTGACCAATTTCAAGACCATCAACCAGCGCATCTTCTACATGAAGGAGCTGGCGGCCATGGAGACCTCGGGCGACATGGACCAGCTGCCGAAGAAGGAACGCCTCCGCCTGCGCCGCGAGTATGCCCATCTCGAGCGGACCCTGGGCGGGGTGGCGGACATGGGCGGAACACCGGCGGCCGTGTTCGTGGTCGATCTGAACACCGAACACATCGCGGTGCGGGAAGCGGTGAGGTTGAACATCCCCGTGATCGCGCTGGTCGACTCCAACTGCAACCCGGACGACATCGACTTCGTCATTCCCGGGAACGACGACGCCATCCGGTCGGCTTCGCTCATAGCCTCGGCGATCGCTGACGCCTGTGTGGCGGGCCGGGAGCAGGCTCTGGCCGCTGCCGAGGGCCAGACCGAGGAGGCCGGCGACGACAGCTAGCGCCGTAGTTCCGGACCGCACATACACGACTAGAGATCACCAACAGAACCTCAATCGAAGGACGAGCAAAGATGCCACAGTTCACAGCCAAGGACGTACAGGCTCTGCGCAAGGCCACCGGCGTCGGCATGATGGACGCCAAGAAGGCCCTGGTGGAGTGCGACGGGGACATGGATAGGGCGAAGGACCTACTCCGGGAGAAAGGCCTGGCCGACGCCAAGAAGCGGGCCGGGCGGGACGCCAACGAGGGCACCGTCGGCTTCTACGTGCACCAGCCGGCCGGGTATCCCACCGTCGGGGTGATCGTGGAACTGGCGTCGGAGACCGACTTCGTGGCGAAGAGCGACCGGTTCCAGAAGATGGCCCACGACGTGGCCATGCATATCGCCGCCGCCCAGCCCAAGTGGGTACGGACCGAGGACGTACCCGGAGAGCTGGTCGACAGGGAGAAGGAGCTGATCGCCAGGGAGGCGCTGGCTTCGGGCAAGCCGGAGCGGATCGTGGAGCGGATCGTGGAGGGGCGGATCAAGTCCTTCTACAAGGACAACGTGCTCTACGAGCAGGAGTACATCAGGACCGATCAGTACGAAGGCAAGGTCGGGGACATGGTGACCGAGTTGGCCGCCTCCATGGGCGAGAACATCGGTGTCCGGCGGTTCGCCCGCCTAGCAGTGGGCGAACAGGAGACGGACGGCTAGCCCCCCACCCGACCCGCCGCCGATCACGATCCCGGGGCAAGGGATCGGGTCGGCGGATCCCGCTTCGATCATGATCCGCTCGTTCCGGCGGATCTGAAACGGTTGTCCACGTCTATGCCTAGCCGTCCTGGTCGGCACCCGCCACGGGAGGCGTTCGGCAGGGTTGGAGACTGCCGACGCCGGACCGGCATGCCATCCGGGTGGGGGATCGACCCGTCCCCCGGACCGACATCCATGTATGAGGTTCCCTAGCGGTGGTCGAAACCACTGCTGTCCATTCCGTCATTAGGGGCACATGTCATTGATGGACTGTGGTCAGATGAATGAGTATTACCTTTACTTATCTATATAGCAAGGTATAGCTGATACACTCCTGGTGTGTCATAAAGCAAAGCTATAGGAGGTTGCTGATCGCTCACTCCACAGAGTTCAAAGTCAATAGCAAGAAGATTGGGAGCCTGCCACGGGATGAACTGCACGTGGTGGTCACGGATTCACACACCGGTGTTGTGACCGTCACCGACGAAGGCCGAGGGGTGGACAGCCAATCCGCGACCGCCCTGTTGGATGTCCTTGATCTGAGCAGAGCAGTAGCAGCAGCGGCCGACCCGGCCTTGGCCTTCAACGTAACCATCCGGGGAGCGGACGGGACGCTCGCTCTGGATAGCTACGACACCTTCTGTGATTTCAGGGGCCGCAGTTACGAGACCGGCGGCGACGTTCGGATCTCAATCGAAGTTGACGAGGTGCTGAAGCTGTCCGCGTTCCTGGAGGGAGCGGCGGCATCCCACCCGCTGGCCGACAGCGGCGAAGCCTCCTGTCTTGAATCGACCCCGGACACTTACGAGACGGTGGGGTTCGGATGGGGGGACGGCCAGTTGAGACTGACCCCCTGCGAAGGCGGGATCGTGGTCACCGCCGAGACGGTGCGGCAGGGCCTGGGTCTGGTCGAGAGCATGACCGTGCCGCTTGGCTCGTTCGCGGCGATGATGAGGCTCGCAGGGGGCGACCTACCGGGAAGGGGCTCCTTTCGGACGGTGCGCGGCGACCTGTCGTTCGGCTTTGGCCAGTACTTCGCTCTGGAGCTCACCGTAGCGTCCGATGAAGTAGACGGCGCCCGCGCCCAGGTCTGGCTCGACATCGAGCAGGTCCAGGAGTTACGCCGCCTCATGAGCGCGTGGGGGTGCGGCAATGGTCATCTTGATGGAGGTCCTGGCGATCGGCCGGCCGGTTCGAGCTAGCCGGCCTTTCCCGCTGCCGGCATCGCGGTCCGGGGAGTGGACGACTGATGATCAGGACAATGGGTGTGAATAGCCGGCCGAATTGAGCGGTCGGTTCCGGGCCGGGCTCGCCTGTGGCAAACTACGTCGTGTGAGATTCGATGCCGACAGTGCGAACCCTCCCGTTGCGGGTTCCCGGGAACCCTCGTAGATGGCTCGAGCCCGCAGGGTCCTGCTGAAGCTGTCCGGGGAGGCCTTCGCCGATCCCGCCATCGGCTACGGGATATCTCCCGAGACGGTGCAGCGGGCGGCCGGCGAGATAGCGGAGTCGCAGAAGGCCGGGCACCAGATCGGGATCGTGGTGGGCGGCGGCAACATCTTCCGGGGCGTGTCCGCCGCAGCTACGGGCATGGACCCTGCCAATGCCGACTACATGGGCATGCTCGCCACCGTCATCAACGCCCTGGCCCTCCGCGACGCCATCGAGGCCCGGGGTGTGGAGTGCCGGGTGCAGTCGGCCATCACGATGCAGCAGCTGGCCGAGCCCTACATTCGCTTGCGAGCCATCCGCCACCTGGAGAAGGGCCGCTCTGTGATCTTCGCGGCCGGCAGCGGGAATCCCTTCTTCACCACCGACACGGCGGCCGCTCTTCGCGCTGTGGAGATCGGCGCCGAGGCGATGCTCAAGGCCAGCAAGGTAGAGGGCATCTACTCCGCTGATCCCGAGCTTCATGAGGATGCCGAGTTGCTGGACCGGATCGGCTACATGGACTTCATCAACGCCGAACTCAAGGTGATGGATACCACCGCCGTCACGATGTGCATGGATCACCGGCTGCCGATCGTGGTGTTCCGCCTGGTAGATCCCGGTAATATTCGGCGGGCCGTGGAGGGCGAGTCGATCGGTACCCGGGTGTGTTGAGACACATCCGGAGAGGAGGTTGACGCATGCTGGATGAATTGCTCGAGGATGCCGTAGAGCGAATGGCGTCGGCCGTGAAGCACACGCAGAGCGAGTTCGCGACGCTCCGCACCGATCGGGCCAGCGGGGCCGTTCTCTCCCGGGTCATGGTCGATTACTACGGGGAGAAGGTGGCCCTCCTGGAGCTCGCCAGGACCGCCAGCCACGAGAACCTGCTGGTGGTGATCCCCCATGACTCGAATGACCTGGTGTCCATCGAACGGGCCATCCGCCTGTCGGGCCTCGATCTCAACCCTGCCA
Source organism: Acidimicrobiia bacterium (assembly GCA_011523395.1). GTDB lineage: Bacteria > Actinomycetota > Acidimicrobiia > Spongiisociales > Spongiisociaceae > Spongiisocius. The sequence goes on along the minus strand of WTGW01000176.1, from coordinate 37,574 downwards.
GTGACGGGAAGGTGATCCGCCTGGTGTTCCCGCCGCTCACCGAAGAACGGCGGCGCCAGCTCGTCAAGTTGGCCCGGAGCATGGCCGAGGAGGGCCGGGTAGCGATACGCCACATACGGAGGTCGACCCGTAGCGACCTGAACGAGATCGGCGAGTCGGAGGACGAGGTCTGGAGGGCCGAGAAGTCACTCCAGCAGCAGACAGACCGCCACATCACCATGACCGATGAGCTGCTCGCCAACAAGGAGCAGGAACTCCTCAAGATCTAGTTGTTAGTCGGTAATTGGTCGTCATTCAACCAATAATCAGCAACTAAAGCTACAAACTGAGAACCACAGGCTGCGCAGGTTCGTCCTCGCGAGCGCTCTCGATCAGGAATAGCCACGGGATCGGCCCTCATAGGGGTATTCTGGACCGACTTACCCCGAGGAAACGGTTACGCATGGTTGGTGACGGCACCGATCCGCCCCCCGAGTTAGGTGATGAGGAGGCTGGGGACCAGCCTGCCGACTCCGAGGCCCCTCCTACGGAGTCCGACGAGTTCACCGACCGCGACTACATCCGATCCACCACCCGCGAGTACAAGGGCCTGGCCGAAGCGGTAGCCCGGGCGGGCGAGGAGGAGGTCGAGCAGTCGGCGGTGGCGGCTTCGATCCCGGGGGTCGGCACCAGCGTGGTCGGCTTCGAGGATGTGACGGGCGTCGAGGAGGAGGACCCGGAGCAGATCGAGCAGATCGACCGGGCCCGCCGTTCCGAGCTGGCGCTCCGGATCGCCACCGGCCTGGCTGTGGTGGCTGTCTTCTTCGGATCCCTGTATGCGGGAGCGCTATGGGTCACCCTGTTCGTCAGCCTCCTGATCCTGGTCGCGGTGGCGGAGTTCTACCAGGCCGTCCGCCAGGTCGGCTTCACGCCCCTGGCGTTCATCGGCCTACCCGGGGCCGCGGCGGTCATGTACGTGGCCTGGGACTCGGGACCCGCCGCGGTGGGCGGTGTGCTGGCAGCCGTGATCCTGCTGTCGGGCCTGTTCTTCGTTGCGGCCGGCCGGAACTACCCGCTGGCCAACATCGGGGTCACGGTCCTCGGCGTGGCCTGGGTGCCGGTCCTGGCCTCGTTCGCGGTGCCGATCTTCCGATCCCCGGAAGCATGGGCCTTGACCACCGCGCTGGTGGTGCTGACCGCTCTCAACGACATCGCCGCCTTTTCCTACGGACGCACGCTCGGGAAACGCCGCATGGCCCCCAACCTCTCGCCCAACAAGACCGTGGAGGGCTTCCTCGGAGCCACCGTCATCACCGTGCTGGCAGGGGTCGTGGTGGGGAGGTTCGGGTTGCTGGAGCCGCTCACCCTGCAATCAGGCGTAGCGCTGGCCGCGGCCATCAGCGTGTTCGCACCCATCGGTGACCTGGCCGAGTCGGCGGTGAAGCGTTCGATCGACATCAAGGACATGGGTAGCAGCTTGCCCGGCCACGGTGGGGTGCTGGATCGACTGGACGCCTTCATGTTCGCCATTCCTACCGCCTATCTGGTGTATCTCTGGTTCGGATACCTGTGAGGCCCGTTGTCGTCCTCGGGGCGACGGGGTCTATCGGTCGCCAGACACTCGAAGTAGCGGACCGCCTCGGCGTTCCGGTGGCGGGACTCGCCGCGCGGCGAGCAGGGGACGACCTGGCGCGGTTGGCCGACCGTTACCCGCGGGCCACCGTGGTGGCGGTGGCGCCCGACCCGGACGGCCATGACCGTTTTCGCCGGCACTACGGCGACCGCTACGAGCCTGGTCCCGCCGCCCTGGTGGAGATGGCGCAGCACCCGGGTTCGACGGTGGTCAACGGCGTGGTGGGGTCGGTGGGCCTCGAATCCTCCATTGCCGCACTGGAGGCGGGAAACCGTCTCGCCCTGGCCAACAAGGAGAGCCTGGTCGTGGGCGGGGAGTTGGTGATGTCGGCCGCGCGGCACGGTGAGTTGATCCCCGTCGACTCGGAGCACTCCGCCCTGTTCCAGTGCATGGTGGGGGAGCGGCTTCCCGAGGTCTCCCGCCTGGTGCTGACCGCTTCGGGCGGCCCCTTTCGAGGCCGGGACCGGGAAGGGCTGGTCAGCGTGGGAGTCGATGAGGCGCTGGCCCATCCCACCTGGAACATGGGACCCCGGATAACCATCGACTCGGCCACGCTGGTGAACAAGGGCTTAGAGGTGATCGAGGCGCACTTCCTGTTCGGTCTGGCCTTCGAGAAGGTGGACGTGGTGGTACATCCGCAGAGCATCGTCCACTCGCTGGTGGAGTTCGTGGACGGGTCGCTGAAGGCTCATCTGGGCGTCACCGACATGCGGATCCCGATCCAGTACGCCCTGACCTATCCACAACGCTCACCGGGTGGTTTTTCCCGGTTCGACCTGACGCGGTCCGACCTGACATTCGAGGCGGTCGAACGCGACTCCTTTCCGGCGCTCGACCTCGCCTACGCGGCGGGAAGGGCGGGAGGAACCGTCCCGGCGGCCTTCAACGCAGCTGACGAGGTGGCGGTGGCCGCCTTCCTGGAGCGGCGGATCGGGTTTCTCGACATTCCCGCCGTGATCGCCGAGGTGCTCGAGGGTCACGAGGCATTGGAGGCGACCTCGATCGACGTGGTGATCGAAGCCGATCGGGCCGCCCGGAGTGCGGCTCGCGCCGCAGTGGAGCGCCGGTAGAGGAGAGGTCTTGGTCGGCGGAATAATGATGGTGGTGGCCATCTCGGCGTTCATCGTCGTGCACGAGGCCGGCCACTACTGGGCAGCCCGGGCCACCGGGATGAAGGCCACCGAGTTCTTCCTCGGCTTCGGGCCCCGGCTGTGGTCGTTCCGCCGCGGCGAGACCGAGTTCGGAGTGAAGGCGCTCCTGTTCGGCGGGTACGTGCGGATCGCCGGTATGAGTATCGGAGAGAGGATCGACCCGGCCGACGCGGGCCGCGCCTACCGGGAGCAGCCCTTCTGGAAGAAGTCGGTGGTGGTCCTTTCCGGGGTCACGCTGAACCTCCTGACCGCGTACCTGCTGCTGTTCGGTCTGTTCTGGTACTCCGGCGCCGCCGAGCTGACCACCGCGGTGGAGAGGGTCAGCCCCGAGATCTCACCAGGAGTGCCCAGTCCGGCCGCAGTCGCCGGTGTCCTGGACGGAGACGTCATGACCGCCATCGACGGCGTGGCCCTGGACGGTTGGGAGCAGGCCGTGCAGCTGATCATGAGCCGCCCCGGCGAGACCGTCACCCTGGAGGTCGTTCGCGACGGCCTTCCCCGTTCCCTGACCGCCACCCTGGGCTCGTACCATCCGCAGACCGGTGAGGCGGTCGGCTTCCTAGGCGTTTCACCCGTGGCGCGGCGGGTCTCGATCGGGCCCGTCACGGCAGCCGGACGGGCGGCTGCCGCGGAGTGGGCGATCATCACCGGCGCACTGGACGCAATCCTGCGCATCGTTCGGCCCGGATCGCTGCTTGAGTTGGGCGGCGTGCTGGCCGGACAGAGCGACGTTCCGGAAGAGATACGGCCGGTCAGCCCCATCGGTCTGGTCAGGATCGGCAGCCAGGCGTCGGAGGTCGGCATCGGCAACATCGTCTTCATCCTGGCGGTGGTGAACGTCACCCTGGCGCTGTTCAACAGCGTGCCCCTGTACCCGTTGGACGGAGGGCATTTCGCGGTGGCCCTCTACGAGAAGGTCACGGGCCGGCGGGTGGATCACCGGAACCTGGTACCCATCGCCGCCCTGGTGGTCCTGTTCATGCTGTTCCTCGGCCTGGTGGCGATCGTCCTCGACATCGTCAATCCGTTGACTCTCTAGCCGGCTAGTGGCCAGTGGCCGGTTGCCAGTGGCCAGAGGCGACTTGGAGGTGATCAGGTTCCTCTGGGCCCCGACGTAATGCATGTCCCTAACAGTCCCGGGTCACAACCTTCACTGCCCACTGCCCACTGCCCACTGCCCACTGCCCACTGGTAGTAACATGGCATTCTGATGGCTCACCGCGAACGAACCAGGCAGCTTCATGTGGGTCGGGTACCGGTGGGGGGTGGCGCTCCGGTCTCGGTGCAGTCGATGACCACCACCAAGACCGCCGACGTGGACGGCACCCTGGCCCAGGTCTATGCCCTGGCTGGCGCGGGCGCCGACATCGTCCGTATCACCTGCAACGATGTGGCCGCGGCGGAGGGGCTGGCCGAGATCGTCCCTCGCTCGCCGGTGCCGATCATCGCCGACATCCATTACCAGTACCGCCTGGCCCTCGCCGCGCTCGAAGCCGGCGTGCAGGGCTTGCGACTCAACCCCGGCAACATCCGGAAGCCGCACCAGATCCGGGCGGTGGCCCGCGACGCCAAGGATCGGGGAATCCCGATCCGGGTGGGCGTCAACGCCGGAAGCCTGGACCGCGATCTGATGAAGCGATACGGTTCCGCCACGCCCGAGGCGCTGGTGGCGTCGGCGCTCAAGGAGATCGAGTACCTGGCCGAGGAAGACTTCCATGACATCAAGATCTCGGTCAAGCATTCCCACGTGCCATCCATGGTCGAGTCCTACCGCCTGCTGGCCGATACGGTCGGATTCCCGCTCCATCTCGGTGTCACCGAGGCGGGACCCCCACCGGGGGGATTGATCAAGTCGGTGGCCGGCATAGCCACCCTGCTGCTCGAAGGCATCGGCGACACCATCCGCTTCTCGCTGACCGCCGATCCCGTCGAGGAGGCCAGGGCCGGACGCCAGCTCCTCGAGTATCTGGACCTGCGGGAGCGTACCGGGCTCGACCTGATCGCCTGTCCCAGTTGCGGGAGGGCGGAGGTCGACGTGCTCGAGGTCGCACAGGCGGCGCAGGCCAAGCTGGAGGAGGCGAAGCTCCCCATCCAGGTGGCCGTGATGGGCTGCGTCGTGAACGGTCCCGGAGAGGCAAGGGAGGCCGACCTGGGGATCGCTGCCGGTCGGGGCCGCGGGCACCTGTTCATCAAGGGGAAGGTGGTGAGGGTGGTGCCGGAGGACGAGATGGTGGAAGCGTTGCTCGACGAGGCCCGCAAGCTGGTGGACGAGGGCGTGGAGGCCCGGATCGCGGCCGCAGACGACCTGGCCGCGGACCTGGCTGCCCAGGACCGCCAGGTGTTGATCGACATCCAGGGCGACGCCAATCGGGCCGCAGCTCGCCGCGCCGCGGTCGCCGATGTGGCGGCTCGGTGACGGCCCGACTCCTCACAGACCACTAGGAGTTCCCGGTGCGCTGGTCACGGACGTTCATTCCCACCCTCCGCGACGACCCGGCGGATGCGGTCGCGGCCAGCCACCGCTTGCTGATCCGGGGCGGTTTCATCCGCCAGCTCATGGCCGGCTCCTATTCGATGCTCCCGCTCGGGATGCGGGTCGCCACGAAGGTCTCCGACATCATCCGGGAGGAGATGAACGCCATCGGTGGCCAGGAGTTCCTGGCGCCCGTGGTCCATCCGGCCGAGCTGTGGAAGAAGACCGGCCGGTGGGACGACGTCGAGGGGATCATGGTCAAGCTCGAGGATCGCCGGGGCGCCGACCTCGTGCTGGCCCTCACTCACGAGGAGGTGTTCGCCCACCTGGCGTCGGAATTGAACTCCTATCGGGAGCTGCCCCAGCTCTGGTATCACCTCCAGACCAAGTTCCGGGACGAAGCCCGGCCCAAGTCCGGCCTCCTCCGGGTGAGAGAGTTCATCATGAAGGACTCCTACTCGTTGGACGTCGGCTCGGAAGGCCTCGACGTCCAGTTCGAGGCTCACCGCGGCGCCTACGACCGGATATTCACCCGGATGGGTCTCGAGTCCATCCAGGTGGAGGCGTCCTCGGGCAACATGGGCGGCAGCGACTCCGTGGAGTTCGTGGTGCGCTCGGACACGGGTGAGGACCTCGTCGCTCTATGCGACAACTGCGGGTACGCAGCCAACCTGGAACGGGCTGTCAGCGCACCTGACGACGTGCCGGACGACCCGTGGGAGGGTCCGCCCGAGCCCTTCCCGACTCCCGGGGTGCGCACCATCGCAGCGCTCACCGCGGTGGGCCGGTTCGCGGCCGCCCGGCGGCAGATCAAGACGCTTGCCTACTTCGTGGGGGACGAGTTCACCCTCCTGGCGTTGAGGGGCGACCACGACCTCGAAGTCCAGAAGCTGGCGGACGCGATGGACGGCGTGGTTCGCCCGGCGACGGAAGGAGAGATCGTCGCGAGGCTCGGCGCCCATCCCGGCAGCCTCGGAGCGGTAGGCGTCGAGTATCCCGTGATCGCGGATCCGGCCCTTCGGGGGCGCTCCAACATGGTGACGGGCGCCAACGAGGACGACGTTCACCTTCGAGGGGTGGACGTAGCGCGCGATCTCCCGGTGGCCAGGTGGCTCGACATGCGCTCGGTACGCGAGGGGGAGGTTTGCCTGAGTTGCCCGTCCGGTTCCCTCTCGTTGTCGCGAGTGATCGAGGTGGGTCACATCTTCAAGCTCGGCCGCAAGTACAGCGAAGCCCTCGGGGCCACCGTTCTCGACGAGTCGGGCCGGCCCACACCCATCGTGATGGGTTCCTACGGGATCGGTGTGGGGCGGTCGATGGCTGCCGTCGTCGAGGTGAGCCACGACGGCAGGGGAATCATCTGGCCCCCCGCCGTGGCGCCGTTCATGGTCGTGATCACGCTCCTGCGACCCGACAACCCGGTAGTCGCCGAGGCGGGAGAGACCGTCTACCGCGACCTGGACAGCGCCGGGATCGAGGTCCTGCTGGACGACCGCAACGAGCGTCCCGGGGTCAAGTTCGCCGATGCCGAGCTGGTCGGGATCCCCTACCGGCTGACGATAGGCCCCCGGGGCATCGAGGCCGGAGAGGCCGAACTGGTCGCCCGCGACGGCTCGTTGACCGAATCCCTACCCCTCGATCAGGTGGTGGAGCGGCTCGCCGCGCTGGTGTCCTAGCGCTCCCGCTGAGGTCTCTTTGGGTGGGACGAATGCTATGATTCTCGGCTAGACACTCGAAGGACGTGACTTTGTGCTACAAGGTGGGCGCCCAGCCCGCTTTTTTTATTGTAGAAACCGGCTGGCCGGCGCATTCCGCCGCGCCGGGAGCCCGCCATGCCTCCACGCCGAAGCGGCTGGTCGCGCTCTCTTCCGTTACGGCCGGTGGCTCGGAGCCGGGGCCCATGAGTATTGAGAAACAGCTTGGCGACCTGTTCGAGCAGCACCTGGCCGGCCAGGGCCTGGAGCTTGACTATCTCCAGGTGGCCGGCAGGGGTCCGCGGATAGTCCGGGTGATCGTCGATCGCGACGGCGGGGTGGGGGTCGACCAGTTGGCGGCCGCGTCCCGCTCCCTGTCACGCCAGCTCGACCGCCTTGATCCTTTCGAGGGCTCCTATTCGCTGGAGGTGTCCTCGCCGGGGCTCGAGCGCGCCCTTCACCTTCCCCGCCACTTCCACAAGTCGATCGGCCGGGACGTGGTCATCAAGACCGACGTCGACGTGGCTGGTCACCGGCACCATCGGGGCGTGCTGGAAGCTGCCGATTCGGATGGTTGTTCCGTGCGGGTCGACGGTGAGTCGAGGCTGATCGGGTACGGACAGATCCGGTCGGCGCGCACGCGGTTCGAGTGGAACAGGCAAGGCAGGGCGACCAGGAAGTCGGGGTAACGGGATGAAGATTGACTACCGGGTCATGGAGGCTCTCGAGATGCTGGAGCGGGAGCGAGGCATTCCTGTCGACACGATTCTCGCTGCCCTGGCCAACGCCCTGGTGTCGGCCTACAAGCGGACCCCGGGAGCGGCCGAGGAGGCCCGCGTGACCATCGAACCGGACTCCGGCGAGATCATCGTCTACGCCCAGGAGCTCGATGACGACGGAAACGTGATCGAGGAGTGGGAGGACAACTCCACGGACTTCGGTCGGATAGCTGCCAGCACCGCCAAGCAGGTGATCGCCCAGCAGCTCCGGGAAGCCAAGCGCGAGCAGGTGTTCGACGCCTACGAGGGCCGGGAGGGCGACCTGGTCACCGGCATGGTGCAGCAGCATGACAACCGGTACACGATCCTCGACCTGGGAAACGCCGAGGCGATGATGCCCGGCTCCGAGAGGATTCCCTACGAACGGCTGGAGCGAGGCGCCCGGGCGAAGGCCTTGATCATCGAGGTCCGGCGGGAGACCAAGGGTCCGCAGATCGTGGTGTCGCGCTCCCATCCCGACCTGGTTCGCCGGTTGCTCGAGCTGGCGGTGCCGGAGTTGCTGGACGGCACGGTGACGATCCGTTCGATAGCCCGGGAAGCCGGCCATCGAACCAAGATCGCGGTGGTGTCCAACGATCCGAACGTAGATCCGAAAGGCGCTTGTGTAGGCGCCCGTGGCTCCCGGGTACGCAACGTTGTAAACGAGCTGCGGGGCGAGAAGGTGGACGTGGTGCAGTGGCGCGAGGACACGGCCCAATTCATCGGCGAAGCCCTCGGCCCGGCCAAGGTGCGTGACGTGCAGGTCGATGAGGAGGAGAAGTCGGCCGTGGTGATCGTGAGCGAGCACCAGCTCTCGCTGGCCATAGGCCGGGAAGGTCAGAACGCGCGGTTGGCCACCCGGCTCACCGGCTACCGCATCGACATACAGAGCGACTCCAGATCCCCGCGCCATACTCGCGAGCGGGGACGCGGTCCGGTCACCGCCGGTGGCCGGTAAGGGCCGCACCCTCGTGAGGGAACATCGGGGGCGTAGGCAGCCATGGTGACCAAGCGCATCTACGAACTGGCCAAGGAGTTGGGCCTCACCTCCCGTGACGTTCTGGCCACGGCGCAGGACCTGGGACTGCCGGTCACCACCGCCTCCTCCGGGTTGGACCCGGGCGATGCCGAGGCCCTTCGCTCCATGCTCCTGCCGGAGGAGCCCGAGGAAGATGTCGCCGACGCTTCCGAACAGGCGCCCGACCAGGCCGATGACACCCCCGCTCCCGAACCCGAGTACACCGAGCCCGAAGTCGAGGTCATCGTGGTGCCCGCCGGGGTGTCGGTGCTCGAGATGGCGAGAGCCATGCGCCAGCCCGTGGGCGAGCTGGTCAAGCAGCTGCTGTCCATGGGGCTGATGGCGGCTGCCGCGGCGCCCGTTCCACCCGAGGCCATCGAGCCCCTGGCGGAGCACTTCGGGATCATGGTGGAAGTCGAGAAGGACGCGGAGCCGGAGGAGGCCGACAAGCCGCTGGTGAAGCCGAAGAGGGTGTTCGACGACGATCCCTCCTCCCTGGTCGGTCGCCCGCCCGTGGTCACGGTGATGGGGCATGTCGATCACGGCAAGACCACGTTGCTGGACTTCATCCGTAACACCAATGTCGTGTCCGGAGAAGCCGGCGGGATCACCCAGCACATCGGGGCCTACCAGGCCACGGTCGATGGCCGTCCGATCACCTTCATCGACACGCCCGGCCATGCCGCCTTCACGGCCATGCGGGCCCGGGGCGCCGAGGTGACCGACATCGTGGTGCTGGTGGTGGCGGCGGACGACGGCGTCATGCCACAGACCATCGAGGCGATCAGCCACACCATGGCGGCGGACGTGCCGATGATCGTGGCCATCAACAAGATGGACCTCGAGAATGCCGACCCGGTGAGGGTACGGGCCATGCTGACCGAGCACGGGATAGTCACGGAAGAACTGGGTGGCGACGTCGTCTCGGTCGAGGTGTCCGCAACGTCCGGGGACGGAATGGACAACCTCCTGGAGATGGTCGACCTGGTCGCCCAGGTGTCGGAGTTCCAGGCCAACCCGAAGGCCCCGGCGTCGGGAGTGGTGATCGAGAGCCACCTCGATCGAGGGTTGGGTCCGGTCGGTACGGTGATCGTGCAACGGGGAACCCTGAAGAGGGGGAATTCCCTGGTAGCGGGGACGGTGAGCGGTCGGGCACGGTCCATCATCGATCACAAGGGCCGCCGCGTCTCCGCCGCGACTCCGTCCACTCCGGTGCTGGTGTCCGGATGGGCATCGGTCCCGGCGGCAGGCGACATGTTCGAGGTGGTCAAGAACGACCGCATAGCCCGGTCCATGGCCGCCGAGCAGGTGGATGCGGTCCGGGCCAGGACGCTCGTCGTGCCCACCGCCCGCGAGCGCCTCGGGCAGTTGCTGGAGCGTTTGCGGTCCCAGGAGCAGACCGAACTCCTCCTGATCATCAAGGCCGACGCCGATGGTTCGGTGGAGGCGATCCGGGAGGCGGTCGGCCGGATCGCCCGCGAGGGCGGCCGGGTCAACGTGGTGCATGCCGCCGTGGGCGGCATCAACGAGAACGACATCACCCTCGCCGACGCGACCGGCTCGGTGGTGGTCGGCTTCAACGTCCGTCCCGATCCCAACGCGAGGCGCGCGGCCGCGGCGGCGGGCATCGAAGTGCTCACCTACTCGATCATCTACGAGCTCCTCGACGAGATGGAGCAGATGCTGGTCGGCCGGTTGGCGCCGACGCGGGAGGAGACCCTGGTCGGCGTGGCCGAGGTCCGGGCCACCTTCCGCGTGCCGCGCCTGGGTGCGGTGGCCGGTTGCTACGTGACCGAGGGCAACATCGTGAGAGACGCGAAGGCCCGGGTGGTCCGGGGCGGGAGCGTGGTCTACGACGGTCGGGTGGCGTCACTGCGCCGGTTCAAGGAGGATGTGCGCGAGGTGGTGGCCGGATACGAGTGCGGTGTCGGGCTCGAACGATTCCGGGACGTCAAGGAGGGCGACGTCATCGAGACCTACCGCATCGATGAGATCGCGGCCACATGATCGTGCTGACGTGAGTTCCCCATGGCGAGCATGCACGCAGCGGCGCTCCGGGTTGATCTGCGTTTGCGGGATGTTCATTCGCTGAAGGCCAAGCGGCAACGGATCGCTCGGCTGTCCGCCAAACTGCGCCGGGCCTTCCCCGTGGCGTTTGCCGAGGTCGATCACCATGACCAGTGGCAGCGGACCGCGGTCGCGGTGGGCATCGTCTCGTCACATGCCACGCAATTGGAGATGGCGGTCCATTCGGTGTGCCGCTTCTTCGATCGGTGGGAGGAGGCCGAAGTCCTCTCGGTCGGGGTTTCCTACCTGGAGGATCCGCCATGATGGAGGGGACAGGATGGGTCTGAGGCTGCGCCGGGTCAACGAGATCCTCAGGGAGGTCATCGCGGAGGAGTGCCAGAACCTCAAGGATCCCCGCATCGGGTTCCTGACGGTGACCGGGGTGTCCGCGTCCCCGGATCTCCGCAAGGCCGAGGTCTACTACACCGTTCTGGGCGACGAAGAGACCGAGGCCCGGACCGCCGAGGCGCTGGCGGCGGCGGCCTCCCGGATCCGCGCCGCGGTCGGTCCGCAGGTGCGGATGAAGTACCTCCCCGAGTTGAGGTTCGTGCCCGATCCGGCCGTGGCGCATGCCCGGCGGATAGAGGAGATACTGAGGAACATGGACGGGCAAGGCGGGAGCCGGTGATGGCGGGGGTGAGCCGTGGCCTCAGGGACGCGGCCCGCGCCGTCCGGGAGGCCCGTACGCTGGTCACCACGGGCCATGTCAAGCCGGATGGCGATGCCCTGGGATCAGCCCTGGGCCTGGCTCTGGCGGCCCGCGCCGCGGGCGGCTCGGTACGAGTCTGCTTCGGGGAGCGCTTCGTCCTGGGACGGCAATTCGACTTCCTGGATACCCGTCCGGTGGTGGATCCCGCCGAGGTGGGTACGCCCGACGTGCTGGTGGCCTTCGACTGCAATGACCCCGACCGGCTCGGCCCGGAACTGGCCCCGGTGGTCGAGGCGGCCGGGACGGTGGTGATGATCGATCATCACGTGGCGGGTCCCGGATTCGGAGACATTAGGGTTTGCGACCCGGATGCTCCGGCGGCCGCGCTGCTCTGCTACCGCCTGATCAGGCTGATCGGATGGGATGTCTCGCCGGCAGCGGCCACGGCCCTGCTGCTGGGCCTGGTCACCGACACCGGTCGCTTCCAGTACGGCAACACGAATCCCGAGGTCCTCCGGGCGGCGGCGGAGCTGGTGGAAGCCGGGGCGCGCCCGGAGGTGATCGGGCAGTCCGTCTACGAGTCGATGGCGTTCGGGTACCTCGGCGTGGCCGGAGCGGTCCTGTCCCGGGCCACGCTGGAGCCGGCTCACGCCCTCGTGTGGTCCTACGTCACCCAGGACGATCTCGGGCGCCACGGAATCGGTATGGAGGACGCCGACGCCCTGATCGACGACATCCGGGTGGCTCGGGAGGCCGAGGTGGCGCTGTTGCTCAAAGAGCAGCCCGGCGGGGAGTGGAAGCTGAGCCTGAGATCCCGCCGCCACGTGGATGTAGCGGCCATAGCGGAGACGATGGGTGGTGGCGGTCACCACCGCGCCGCCGGATGCTCGTTCTCCGGCACCCGGGACGAAGCGGTCGAAATGGTCAGGAAACGGCTGGCCGGGTGAGTTCCGGGTCCGGATTCGTGCTGGTCGACAAGGCCGGCGGGTGGACATCCCATGACGTGGTGGCCAAGTGCCGCCGGATCCTCGGCATGCGCCGCATCGGGCACGCAGGCACCCTCGATCCCATGGCCACCGGCCTGCTCGTCCTCGGCATCGGGAGGGCCACCCGGTTGCTGCGCTTCGTCACCGACCTGCCCAAGGAGTACGAGGCCACGGCCCGATTCGGCGTGGCCACCGACAGCCTGGACGCCGACGGCGAGGAGACGGAGCGGGCGGCGATGAGCATCGATCGTGAGGATGTCGTCGGTGCCATGGATCGCTTCAGGGGGGAGATCCTCCAGACACCGCCGATGGTGTCGGCGGTGAAGGTGGGCGGCACGCGCCTGCATGAGCTGGCCAGGCGCGGCGAGGAGGTAGAACGGCCGGCCCGGAGGGTGAGGGTGCACCGGCTGGACCTCGAGGGGTTCGCGGCGGGGCCGTTCCCGGAGGTCCGCCTCCGGGTGGTGGGAGGGAGCGGTCTCTACGTCCGGGTGCTGGCCGACGACCTGGCCAGGGCCCTCGGCGGGCGCGCCCATCTGAGTTCCCTCCGCAGGGTGGCCAGCGGCAGCCTCCGGGTGGAGGAAGCGTGGACGGTCGACCGGTTGGTCCGCCTCGGCGCCGAGGGTCGGCTGGCCGAAGCGGTGCTGGAACCGGCCGTCGCTCTGTCGCATCTGCCGTCCGTGAGCGTGGACCACGATGAGGCCGTCCGGGTGTCCAGCGGGCAGCGACTGCCTTCCCCTCGAGACCTGGACGGGCACGTTCGGGTGATCGCGGACGGTCGGCTGCTAGCCATCTACCGTGCCGGCGATGACCGGCTGGTTCCGGAGGTGGTGCTGGCGTGAGTCGCGTCCGATGAAGATCTGGAGGGGCGATCCGCTCGCCTGGGGACCGGGCCCGGATCGGGGGACGGCTGTGACCATCGGCGTGTTCGACGGTGTCCATCGTGGTCACCGAACCCTGCTGGAGGCCCTGTCCGAGAGGGCTGCCGTGATGGGGGGACTCGAGACGGTCGTGGTCACCTTCGATGTCCATCCCCGCCGGTTCTTCGACCCGATCGACGGGCCGGCCATGCTGGTGACGCTGTCCCGCCGGCTCGAGCTGCTGGAGTCGGTTGGTGTGGGCCAGGTGGGGGTGCTCCCCTTCGCGGAAGTGCGCCATCTCGAACCCGAGGAGTTCATCCGCCGGGTGGTCTCGGGCGGGTTCAACGCCCGGGCTGTCGTGGTGGGGGAGGGCTTCCGCTACGGAGCGGGGAGAGCAGGGGACGTGGACGACCTGGTGGCATCGGGCCGGACCCATGGCTTCGGGGTCGACGCCATCCGGCTACGGGACGGCGAGCAAGGGCCGATCTCGTCTTCCGCGATCCGTCGCCACATCGCGGCGGGCGAGGTGGCCGCCGCCGCCGGGTTGCTCGGACGGCACCATGAAGTGCCCGGCCGGCGCGTGGTAACGGAGGGAGGGGATGCCTCGACCGTGGCCGTGGAAGTGGACTGGTCGATGGCGGTGCCCGGATCGGGTGTGTACGCCGTGACGGTCGGCTCGGCCGGTCCCGGCGCCTGCTCGATCGGCGGTAGCGGCCGGCCGCTCCGGGTCCGCCTGCCGGATCGGAGGACCGGCCGGGTCCCGGGTGACCGCCTGGCTCTGACCTTCATCGACCGCCTCCGCCCCGCGCCGCCGGGAGGCCATGCCCCGCCCCGGATCACCACGGCGGATCTTGCCGGGGCGCGTCGCCTCATGGGTGGTTCATCGCCTAGAGCCTGAGCCCCCGCCCCGGAGAGTGAGAAACATAGGGGTTGAACTCCGGCAGATACGGGTCCACGATGGACGTCACGGGGCGATTTGGGGACGGAGCACACCGGTAAGCGACATGATTGGATGGTTTCAAGTGGACGATCGAGACCGCAACGGGCAACTCATTCGGGCCTATCTGGCCGTGTTCGAACTCACCTACTTGCGCATCCTGCTGGCGGTCCTGCAATTCCAGCGTTGGGCCATGATCACCTTCTACCGCCTGGTGCTCGGGATCGACAAGCGCCCGCCGCCCCGACCGACGCAGGCCGAGCTCCGCGAGAGGTACGGGCGGTGACCCGCGGCTGTTAGCCCCGATTATTCATGGTGGGGGTTTGTCCGGGTGGCGGAAATTGTTGTTCCGTGGTCCTGATCGGGGGTTATAGCCTTTCTACGGCCCCATCTTCCGGCCAGGTGTGGGTCAACCGCCGGGTGAAGGGCGGCGGCTGGCGAATGATGTGGTTGAAGTGGCGTGATTCGCGTTGGTGCGCTGGGAACAGAATAATCAGGGCTGGCGGGCTGTCGCGCACGGGTCGCCGGGAGGGTGCTACACTCCACCCGGTTCCCACTTCTATACATGCCGGTTTGGGATGTGCTGATCGAGTGAGAGAGATGAGAGCGACCCAGGAAATAATTGCCGATTTCGGCGCTCACGACAGCGACACCGGATCTCCTGAGGTCCAGGTTGCGTTGCTCTCCCAGCGAATCCGGCACCTGACCGAGCACCTGCGCGAGCACAAGCATGACCATCACAGCCGCCGAGGCCTTTTGATGATGGTGGGTAAGCGGAAGCGGTTGCTGGACTACCTTCGGAAGAACGATGCCGAGCGGTATCGTCGGGTGATCGCCAAGCTCGGATTGCGTCGATAGCACTCCGCGGAGACGGTCGTTCCGTATCAAGAACGGACCGGCCACCGGCAGCGCTCGCTCAATCCGGTGGCCAAGGAAGAAGTGGGATGATTCGAAGCGCCCTTATGGCGCTCATCGATGATGATGGCTGATCGGGAAAGTCCCGTAGGCCAACCGAAACACAAGCAGGCTGGTAGCGCCCGGAGAAACGGCGTAGATCAGTTGTCAGTCGCCATTCCTTCATGACGCGGCGCAGCTACGAAGCGTCCGGAGGTATGACCACTGGTAATTGGCTTCGCTGCTCTCCGAGCGTTCGGTGCCTGGGCGTACAACTCAAGGAGAGTATGTGTCTGAACAAGTCGTTCGCGGCCATATTGGTGACAAAGAGGTCGTGATTTCCACCGGCAAGCTCGCCGGTCAAGCAAACGGGGCGGTTCGCGTCTCCATGGGGGAGACGGACGTGCTGGTAGCCGCCACTGCCAGCGACAAGCCGAGGGAAGGGGTGAGTTTCTTCCCCCTCACCATCGATGTCGAGGAGCGGATGTACGCGGTGGGCAAGATCCCCGGGTCCTTCTTCCGCCGGGAGGGTCGGGCCACCGAGAAGGCCACGTTGAGCGCCCGGCTCATCGACCGGCCGCTGCGCCCGTCCTTCCGTGACGGGTACCGCAATGACACCCATGTGGTGGCCACCGTCCTCCAGGTTGACGGTGAGACCGCCTACGACGTGCTGGCTCTCAACGGCGCATCGGCGGCCCTGACCATCAGCGACCTCCCCTTCGAGGGCCCGCTGGGCGGGGTCCGGATAGGTCTGGGGGAGCACGGCTGGGTGCCGTTCCCCACGTTCAGCGAGCTGGAGGAGTGCGTGTTCGACCTGGTAGTGGTCGGCAAGCGCAACGACTCGGGATCGGTGGACATCGTGATGGTCGAGGCCGGCGCCACCGATGGCGCCCTGGCCCTGATCGACGAGGGCCGTACCCCGCCGGACGAGGAGGCGGTTGGCGCCGGCCTCGAGGAGGCCAAGTCCTACATCGGGCAGCTGCTCGATCTCCAGGACGAGCTGCAAGGACTCGCCGGCAAGGAAGTCGGGGAGTGGCCGTCGGTCATCGAGTACACCGACGAGGTGTACGAGCGTGTGTCGGAACTTGCCGCCGGAGGGATCGCCGAGGTGGTCAGGATCGCGGACAAGGCCGAGCGTGAGTCCGCAGGGGCGGAACTTGCCGAGCGGGTGGCCTCCGAGTACGGCGTGGACGAGGATGACACCGACACTGCCAGGCAGGTCCGTGCCGCGTTGCGCGCCGCCACCAAGAAGGCGATGCGCCGGCGGATCATCGAAGAGGGCGTCCGCATGGACGGCCGGGGCGCAACCGATATCCGGTCGCTGTCCGCCGAGGTCAGCGTGTTGAGCCGGGCCCACGGGTCCGCCCTGTTCACCCGCGGGGAGACGCAGGTGCTGAACGTCGTGACCCTGGGCATGCCGCGCATGGAGCAGATGCTCGACACCATCAGCAACGAGGAAGCCAAGCGGTACATGCATCACTACAACTTCCCGCCCTACTGCACCGGCGAAGCCGGGTTCATGAGGGGACCCAAGCGCCGGGAGATCGGGCACGGCGCCCTGGGGGAGAAGGCCCTCCGGCCCGTGCTCCCCGCTGATGACGGGTTCCAGTACACGCTCCGCCTGGTGTCGGAGGTTCTCTCGTCCAACGGCTCCTCCTCCATGGCGTCGGTCTGCGCCTCGTCGCTCTCGCTCATGGATGCGGGCGTCAAGATCGCCGGTCCGGTGGCCGGGATCGCCATGGGCTTGATCGCGGACGGCGAGAACTACGTGACCCTCACCGACATCCTCGGGGCGGAGGACGCCCTCGGCGACATGGACTTCAAGGTGGCGGGAACCGCGGATGTCATCACCGCCCTCCAGCTGGACATGAAGATCGACGGTCTGCCGGCGGAGGTGCTGGCCGGAGCGCTCATCCAGGCCAGGCAGGCCAGGCTCGAAATACTGGACGTGATGGAACAGGCGATAGACGGGCCCCGCGAGGAGATGAAGGAGCACGCACCCCGGCTGGAGACCGTCCAGATCCCGGTGGACAAGATCGGTGACATCATCGGTCCCAAGGGGAAGATCATCCGTGAACTGGAGGCGGAGACCGGCGCCTCGATCGAGGTTCAGGATGACGGCACGGTCCTGGTGTCCTCCAGCGACGGCACGTCCCTCGCTGACGCCTTGAACCGGGTCAACGAGATCGCCTTCCCACCCACGCCCGAGGTCGACAAGCATTACGACGGCAAGGTGGTGAGCATCACCGACTTCGGGGCATTCGTGAACATCCTTCCGGGTAAGGACGGCCTCCTCCATATCTCCAAGTTCGACAGCACCCGCCACGTGCGCCGGGTGGGCGACTACCTGTCCGAGGGCGATCCCCTCACGGTGGTGGTCGACTCCATCGACCGCAACGGCAAGGTCTCGCTCAAGGTGACGGCCGATCTGGAGCCGAAGCCCGGCGCCAAGGTCGGGGCACCGGGCCAGCCGCGCGATCGCGGTGACCGGGGACCCGGACGGGGCGGCGGCGGAAGGGGCCCCAACCGGGGTCGTGGACCTCGCCAAGGTCGCGGTGGCGGCCGCCCTTCAGGCCGCGGCGGCAACCGGGGTCGTGGCCAGGGTGGTCGCAGCCAGGGTGGTCGCGGTCAGGGTGGTCGCAGCCAGGGCGGCGGCAACCGCCGGGGATCAGGCTCGGCAGGAAACGGGGGGCGGCGGTTCGCCTCCTTCGAGGACGCCTTCACCGACGGTATCTAGCCTTCGAGGAGAGCGCCCGGCCCCACGTCACTGACCTGGGGCCGGGCACTGTCCATCAACCACCGGCCGCTGTAGGCTCGGCAGCATGCCGGAACTACCCGATGTGGTCGTCTATCTGGAGGCCCTCGAGCGGTTCGTAGGAGGGCGGGTCCTGGAACGGGCCAGGGTGGTGTCGATCTCACTCCTCCGTACCTTCGATCCGCCGCTCTCCGAAGTGGAGGGCAGGCGGGTGGTCGGGTTCCGCCGCATGGGGAAGCGCCTGGTCCTGGAGCTGGAGGAGGACCTCTTCATGGTGTTCCACCTGATGATTACGGGCCGGTTCAGATGGAGGGATCGCGGCGCAGCCGTACCCAGGAAGGTCGGTCACGCCGCGTTCGACTTCCCGAACGGAACGCTGGTACTCACCGAGCAGGGTTCCAAGAAGCGGGCTTCCTTGCACGTGCATCGGGGCGCGGAGGGCCTTGCCGAGCACGACCGCGGCGGCCTCGAGCCGCTCGAAGCAGGACCGGCCGCCTTCTCCGAAGCGCTCAGACGGGAGAACCGGACGCTCAAGCGGGCCCTGACCGATCCCCGCATCCTCTCGGGCATCGGCAACGCGTACTCGGACGAGATACTCCACCGGGCGGGGCTCTCGCCGGTGACCCTGACCAGCCGGCTCGACGATCCCGCTCTGGAGCGACTCCGTGAGGCGACCGTCACCACCCTGACCGAATGGGTGGACCGGATGCGGGGCGAGGTCGGTGACGGGTTCCCCGACCGGGTCACGGCCTTCCGGCCCGAAATGGCCGTCCATGGCAAGTACCGGCAACCCTGTCCCGTGTGCGGGAGTCCGGTGCGGCGGATCGTGTACGCATCAAACGAGACGAACTACTGCGCCGGATGCCAGACGGGAGGCAGGATCCTGGCCGACCGGGCCCTTTCCCGGCTGCTGAAGGACCAGTGGCCCGCCGCGATCCCGGACTGACCGCTTGTCGTTGCCGTGGAGCTACCGATAACCGATGCCGGCAACCCGAAGCAACCGACTTCCCGCCACATGGAGATTCTCGTTGTATTTGATGGACACTTTATATTCTAACTGTCATACAATCGAGGGTACATCTGTCGGTTGCCGTTTCCTGAACGGAAGGAGCATCGTGGCGCGGTATGTGCGGAAGGTTTGGGAGAGGGTTCCGGACAGCCTCACCCTACGGCGGGAGTGCCTCCCGTACCGGGCATTCTTGCCGGATCCGCTTGCCGGATGGCATCCGGTCTTCGGAGAGGATGTTATGAGGCGGGCCGACTGGGCAGTGCGGCACCTGGCCCGGGCCAACCACCAGTTCGCCGGGAGTGCCTCAGCGCGGCTGTTCCTCTGGGGTGAGTCGCTCGGATCGTCGCGGATAGAGCAGCTTGACAGCGACCTTAGGAAGGTTGCCCGGGCACGCGCCGTACAACTCCGGCGCGGCATCCACCACTATGGGCGGGCCGCCAGGGTCATTACCAACCTGGATGCCACTCGGCGGGCCGTCGCCTTCCTCGAGAGTTCCGGGTACATCGGACTCGAAGACCTGCTCGAGGCCCATGTGATGCTGTTCCGCGGAGGTGGTTCGGGAGATGCGAGCGGGCGTATCCGTACCGACCAGAACTGGATAGGCCACCACGACGGACCGTACCGGGCCCGTTTCGTACCACCGCCGCCCGAACACGTTGCGAGCCTGATGGACGATCTGGTCGCGTATTGCAATGGCCACTACCAATCACCGATCATCCAAGCCGCCCTGGCACACGGCCAATTCGAGGTCATCCATCCCTTCGCCGACGGCAACGGAAGGATCGGGCGCGCCCTGGTCCACGCCGTGCTGGCCAGGCGGGGGCTCACCGACAGGTTCGCGCCACCCATCAGCCTCTATCTGTCAGCCCGGAAGGAGGACTACATCGAGGCCCTGCAAGGCTTCGCGATCGAATGCGAGGCGGACGATCCGGCGCGAAGCCGGGCGGCGGAGGCGTTGGTGGAAGTGTTCTCTGACGCCGCCATCAACTCGTGCGAGACGGTGGTCCACTACCACCGCCTTCTCCGGTCCATCCAGGCACGGTGGCAGAGTCAGGTGGCCGACCGGACACGTTCGAAGACCGTACGGTCACTTTTGGACGTGATAGCGGCCAACCCGGTCATGACGGTCGACCGGGCATGTGAACTGGCCGGTGCGTCCGAACGCCGGACCCGTGGCGCTCTGGCCTTCCTTGAGGCCAGTGGCGTTCTAAGGGCGAGAAAGGCACCGAAGGCTCATGGCCTACTCCTGTGGGAGGCCGACGAAGTGTTCGACCTACTGGCACTCTGCGAGAGGAACATCGCCCGGCCACATCTCATCCCGACTGAGGCGGACGCACTCCGGGGACCGGGAGTTTCGTAGTGAGCGAGAGCGGTTCAGTGTCGCCCCTCCGGGTCTCACCCGGCGGCGTCGCGGAGTGCGGGGAGTACCTCCCGGCCCAGGAGGTCGATGAGACCCTCCTGGTCGACCGAGGCCATCTGGATGGTGACGATGTCGGCGTCGATCGAGCCCACCAGCGGCAGGTACAGGTTGACGATGTCCTCGGCGCTGGTCGCCCTTGCGTAACGCCCGAGTATCTCCTCGCGCGGTAGATCGTCGGCCCGTTTCCGCAGCGTCATCGGATCCACGGCCTGGAGACGTCCCGGCGCCCGGAGCCCGCGCCACGAGTAGAGCGCTTCCCAAGCCTCGTCGTCGCTGTCGGCCATGATCGACCAGCGTGAGGTGAGCAGCGTCGGGCGGGGCCGTCCCGCCTCGGCCGCCGCTTCCCGGGCCGGGCCGATGACCCGCTCCAGCGCGGCCGCGGGATCCTTAACCGAGACGATGATCCCGTCCGCCTTGCGACCCGCCAGACCGGCCGTCTTGGGGCCGCCCGCCGCCACGAGGATCGGTACCCGGGATACCGGCGGGGAGTACAGCCTGGCCCGGTCGGTCGTGTAGTAGTCGCCGTTGTAGGAGAGTTTCTCCCCCTGCAGCAGGCGGCTCATGATCTCGAGCGCCTCCGACATCCGGGCGGCGCGCTCCGCGTACTTGGGAAAGTGGTAGCCGAGCGGGCCCTCGTTGATGTTCTCGCCGGTTCCCACCCCGAGGTTGAACCTCCCGCCGCTCAACCGATCGAGGGTGGCGGCAGCCTGGGCGACGATGGCGGGATGGTACCTCCACAGGGGGGTGGTAACCCCGGTGGCTAGCTCGATGCGCTCGGTGGCCTCCGCCATGGCGCCCAGGGTCGAGAAGGCGAATCCGGAGGCCGACACATCATCGACCCAAGGATGGAAGTGTTCCGAGACGACCACCATGTCGAATCCGGCTCGCTCGGCGAGGACCGCGTGGCGGACCAACTCCTCGGGGTGCCATTGCTCATGGCCGCAGAAATAGGCGAAGCGCTTCATCGGATCATCTCCGTAGGGTGTCTAAGAGTCGTTCAGGCCGGATTGGGCCACAGATAGAACGCCACCATGATCCCGAGGAAGATGACGGTGGCCAGAAAGGAGCCCCAGCGGCTCCGGCCGTTGTCTGCAGGCGACGCCATTGCCGGGACAGGATAGACGGACTCGGCGCAACGTCGTGATCAATCCTCCGGCTCACCAGAGAGGCCATGGGAGGGGATGCCGGTCGGTAGGCGGGTAGGGGTGGGTCGGGTCGTCGAGCAGCGCCTCCACCCGGGCGGCCAGCGCGTCGGCTTCCTCGCTGCCGAGGAGCTCCTCCGTGCGGGCGTGCAGCCGATTGCCGATGGCCTGATCGAGCCTCCTGACGCAATCCACCATCGTGTGGGGCAGGGCCTGGCCGGAGAATCCCCACATGACCGTGCGGAGTTTGGGCTCGGCGTGGAGCGTCAGGCCGTGGTCGATGCACCAGATCCGTCCCGAGCGGTCGGCGATCACGTGCCCGGCCTTGCGGTCGGCGTTGTTGATCACCAGGTCCAGGGTGATGATCGGCCAGAGGGTCGGGTCGGCCTCGTTGATCAGGGGCGCCGGATCGAAGTCCTCGTCCACCTCCACGAACGTCTGGGCCGAGCCCGGTCCGAACGGCCCGCTGATCGGCACCGTTTCGGGAACGCAGTCCAGCCCGGCCGCGCTGGCGAGCTCGAAGGTCAGCACCTCGCGGGCCGGGAGGGTGAGGCAGTCGAAGTCGTAGAGCGGGCGCTGTCCCTGTTCGGGCTTGTAGACCACCATCCTGCCCGTACCGGTCACCGCCAGCAAGGTTGCGTTGGAGGCGTTCTGGAACCGGCCGATGATCTCGGCGATGTCCCAGGCGTCGCCGGCCGGGCCGGTCACCCGGGCAGTCGGTGGCCGTTACCCGATGGGCAGTTGTGCCCCTCGGGGTCCTCGGGTAACAGGCATTCCGGGCATTGAGCCCGTCCGGAGTGGACCGCACGCAGCGCCATCACCGCACCCGCCCTGAGTTGCTGCGGCGTGATCGCAAAGGTGGCCTTCTCATCGTCGGCCTGACCCTCCAGCAGCAGGGTCATCTCCTCGTCCCCCTCGATTCGCATGGCGATGGACATCACCCGGAACAGCACGTCGGTTTCGAGGGTCGGCTCGGGCAGGTCGGCGCCCTGGGCCACCAGATCATCCACCGGCACGTCGTCATCCCATCCCATGTTCGAGATCAGCTCCAGGCCCTGCTCGCCGAGCACCGCCGCCTGGGTCTTCTCGAACAGGAACCAGGCTCTCTCGTGCTGCGTCTGGACGAACAGGTAGAAGGCCCTCTGCCCCGGCGGGCCGATTGCCCCGACAAGGAAGAGGTCCACCGGTCCGAACTGCCGGGAGGATGGGCTGCTCACACGACCACCCCGGTTGCGTTGATGGAGACCACGGCCGGAGGCTGGCCTGCTTCGATGCTGAGCTCGGAGATCGACGCGGTCGAGATCCTCAGCCGCTGGAACAGGTCGAGGGCCTGGCCGAGGTAGTGGGCGATCACCAGCTTGATGATGTCGGCGTGGCTTACCGCCACCACCGTCTTCCCTTCGTGCATCCCGGCGATCCGCTCCACGCTTCCGACCGACCGGTGCTGGGCCTCCGCGAAGGACTCACCGTCTGGGAACCGGAACCGGGAAGGCGTCATCTGGACCGATTGCCAAGCCTCCAGACGCCGCAGCGAGTCGAGGGTCTGCCCGGTCCAGCTGCCGAAGTCCATCTCTGTCAGGCCGGGTTCGACGACGGGGTCCATCTCGTGCGGCCGGGCGACCAGGACCGCTGTTTCCATGGTTCGTTCGATGGGTGAACTGTAAACCGCCTCGATGTCCAGCCCGGCCAGCGCCTCGGCGGCGGCCTGGGCGGCCTCGCGACCCTTGCGATCCAGGGTGACGCCCGGGGCCCGCCCGGTCAGGCGGTCACCGGTTTCCGGCGTGGGGGCGTGGCGCACCAGGAGTATGCGGGTCATGTGCACGACTGAATCTAGATCGCTCCCGCGTGCATCGGTAAACGATTTCTCCGCGTGTGGGTCACGAGTGAGGTTCCGGTTACCGGAATCCGGGTGACTGTGCAGCCGAGGCACAGGTGCGGGAGTGACCGGCGCGACACGGCTCCCCCGAAGTGTTCGGGCAGTCCTCGGAGCAGGGGGCCACAGCGAGATTTTTCGCGTTCTCACCAATACGGCCTGGAATTGTCACACCTCCCATATACGTTGCCTATCGCCAAGCACCTACACCGGCCGATGATGTGGGACCGATCGGAACGGCCGGCCCGAGGGAACATGACAGCTCATCGAGCGAACCGCCGATACCCGGCAGCCAGCCGGGCATGGCCGACCACGCTCCCAAACAGGACAGGTGGCGGCGGGGGAGGGCCCGGTGCGGAGCACCGGTTTTTCGCGAGTTTTGCCCGGATTCTCGGTTCTTGATGCACAGGACGTCATATATGACGCTGTGAGCCTCAGGTTCGGTGTGGGTTTCGAACTTGATGCACAGGACGCCATGTATGACGCCCTGATCCTGAGGTTCACGGTGGCTCTCGAACCTGAGGTTTACCGCACCGTCTATGACGCCCTGATCCTGAGGTTCCGGGCAGGGCTGGTGATGCCGGGAGCCGTAGTTCTCGGCCAATTGGCGATCGTCGGGCCTGGGGATACTCCGGTCGCCTAAGAGTCGAGCAATTCGAGACGGGGCAGGGGGGTGATGTTGGTGGGGAGGTTGTTCCGCACGCTGTTGACCTGGCGGGACACCGGGTACCAGGTCAGCTTGGAGTCGGCGAGGGGACCCAGGAGCGGCTCGACGGCCCCGGCAGAACGGATGTCCCGGTCCAGCCAGAGATCCCAATCGTCAGGTTCCAGGATCACCGGCATGCGGGTATGAATCGGGGAAAGGCCTTCATTGGCCACGGTCGTGATGATGGCGGCGCTCCGGATCCACTCCCCGCCTTCCGGATCCTTCCAGGCCGCCCAGATACCCGCAAACGCCATCGGGGCGTCGTCGGCCATCCTCACGAAGTAGGGATGCTTCCCGACCTCCGTATGGCCCCATTCGAAGAACCCGGTGGCCGGCAGGAGGCACCGTCGGCGGCGCAGCGAGTCCCGGAAGGCCGGCTTTGTGGCCACGGTCTCGGCCCGGGCGTTGATGTTGAGCGGGCCCTTCCGGTCGGCGGCCCAGTGGGGTATCAGGCCCCAGCGGAAGGACCCGAGCTGCCTGGATCCCCTGTGCTCGGCCACGGCGTACACGGGATCGGTAGGAGCCACGTTGTAGCTGGGTTCGAGACGCTCGGTCAACACGTGATCCACACCGAAGTAGCCGGCCAGGTCGTCAGGCTCGGCGTTGATGACGTACCGCCCACACATGCGGTTGTCCAGGTTACCGGCCGCTCGCGTGCTCGCCCGCGTAGGGCCGTTGCAGATCGACCGTCACTATCCTGTCCTGTGCGGCGAGTCCGCCAGACGGCCGCGGTTGCCCAAGGCAATCGAGGAAAGTCCGGACTCCACAGGACAGGGAGCTGGGTAACGCCCAGGCGGGGCGACCCGACGGAAAGTGCCACAGAGATCAGACCGCCGATGGCCCTCTCGGGGGCACAGGCAAGGGTGAAACGGTGGTGTAAGAGACCACCAGCATCCCGGGAAACCGGGGTGGCTGGTAAACCCCTCCCGGAGCAAGGTCAAGCAGAGGCGTCGGTGGTCCGCCGGTCAAGCTTCGGGTGGACCGCACCGAGGTCTGGCGGCAACGCAGACCCCAGATGGATGGCCGTCGCCCGTCATAGGCGGGTACAGAATCCGGCTTACCGGCGGGCTCGCCGCACCCCTGCTAGCCCTGATTCCTGATGTCCCCCTACACACCGGCGCTATCAGGGCACTTCAAGCCCGGCTTCGAAGGCGGCGCGCATGACCCGGCGGATGCATTTGGCGCCCAGACCCGAACGGAGCAACCAATAGTCATAGCCCAGGTCGGAGCTCAAGGCTCCTACTCCTCCACCCGCACAGACCCCCACCATGGAGATTGGGTCTAATTGCTAGCTAAAGCCTCCACTTGGAACGACGCGTTACGGTGGTTGGGCGACTGGTTGGTCCTGCGGTGCAACCCTTGGTGGATTGCCCGGAGTACCGCCCGCGGGACGAAGTTAGCCTGAGGCCGGATCCGGCTCGACTGCGATGGCCTGAGGAGGATCCGGGAGGGGCTGAGGTTGAAGGTTGGAGTGTCATGGGCTCGATGATCCGGGAGAGCCGGGTTGCGAGGGCGTTGGTCGTTCCGGTGGCGGTCTTGGCCCTGTGGACCGTTGTCTCCAGCGTCGGCTTGGTGCGACCAGCTATCTTGCCTGCGCCCCAGGAGATCCTCGACGCGTTGTGGTCCATCCGAGAAGAGGTCCCGACGCTGTGCGGAGAGGTCCTCGCTAGAGCGTGGTGGGGGCTCTTGCTGGGAGGCGTGCCAGGTATCGTGGTCGGGCTGGTGTTCGGCTACAGCCGTTGGGCGCGGGAGCGGTTCCTGTTCTACGTCGATGTCCTGCGGCTCATTCCCCCCCTCGCCCTCTATGTTTTTCTTGCTCCGTTCTTTGTTTTGGTGGACGGGTTTACCACGACGAGACCGGGGGTCGCTGTAGTCACCGTCGGGGTGTTACCGATTGTCGCGATCTGAACCGTCGCAGTGTTCCGGCGTTCGGATCCCACGGTGTCGCTGCACGCCCTCGCCAGGGGAGGTCTACCGTCCCGCGGGGATCGAGCTGCTGTCCCTCCGGACATGATTGGCCTGTCCCTGGACACAGCCCGGCTGGCCGTCGCGACGGCGTTGGGCCTGTCAGTGGCTATACAAGCATCCGGGCTGGGCCCCCTCGTGACCAGCGCGCGGCTCGACAACCGAAGTGAAGCTACTGCCGTGCTCATGGCGGTCTTGGTGGTGTTCGCGGCCCTCACTATTGGCGCGGACCTGGTGCTGCGAGCATTGGGCCGAATTGTCACCGGATGGAGAGAGCATCGCTCCGGCCGGTCAGCACTCCCGACCCCTACCTACGAGGTTGCGACGAGCGGAGAGGTTGAAGAGTCGGCTGCTGCACCGGCCAGGCCACGCGTGGCGGTCGATGGCCGGATCACGCTGCACCGCCTCGGTCTGCTCGTTGCTCTTCTCATCGTGTGGATGTGGGTCGCCGGCGGCAGCCATGCCTATGCGACTCTCTTGCCCCAACCATGGGACCTCGTCGAGCTTCTCACCGGAGAGGGTGGGTACGGCTTTGCGGATGAACCATTCGTCACGGCTTTGCTCGCGGCCGCTTGGACGACTGTTCGGGGCGTCCTGTTCGGCCTGCTGATCGGCATTGCCTGCAGCGTCCTAGTAATGGTCGTACTCGTCGGAAGCCGGTCGGCGCGGGACCTGCTGGCGTTTTCCCTGGAGATCGTGCGCCCGACTCCGCTTTATGTCGCAGCCGCTCTGGCTCCGGTGTGGTTCGGGTTAGGCCCGGCTTCCCAGGTTGGTGCAGTCGCGTTCGGTGCACTGATCATCCTCACCGTCCACTTGTCGGACGCGGTCGGTCTCGTCTCGGAGGGCCACACTCGAGCCGATGCAGCAACCGGTGCATCGCAAGCCCGGGAGCGCCTCACGACCGTGGTCCCAGCGATGCTCCCACATCTCATCGCGGGTTTACGTTTGGCCGTGGCAGCGGCTTGGGGCCTGAGCGTGCTTACCGAGCTTTTGGTCGGAACACTCGGACAGCAACCAGGACTCACGAATCTGGCGATCTTCGCGGACTTTACTATCGATCGGGCCCCGGGACTGCTCATCACGCTCCTATACGCGGGGATGGCGATCTTGAGTGACTACACGCTCCGGGCGGTCGCCCGGCGTTACGGAACGCCATATACACCCGTGGGCTTAGTCGGACAGCAACTGCCGCGGTCATGATGGTCGGCTAGCTAGTTGCTTGATTATGTTGTTTTACTGATCAGGGCGGGACCTGGCCCCGAACGCTCCGGCGACGTGGCCGATGATGGCGGCGACCAGTGCGAACCCTGCCAGGGTCAGCGGGCCTGCAGGACTGCCGGCCACCAGGCTGTAGGAGGCCACCACCGCGTATACCGCCAGGGCAGCGACCGCGCCGTGCATTCGGGCGAAGAAGGGTGGAACCAGGCGCCCGGCCACGTATCCCGCCACATGCTCGCCCCCGAACAAGGCCAGGGCCAGCACGGCCCAGGTGACCGTCTCGCCGGTGTCTATCCCGAAACGGGCGCCGAGCCACAGGACAGCCAGGCCGATCAGCCCGGCGAAGACCATCGAGAGCAGGCCTGCTACCGCCCCGAGCCCCACCGCCACCAGGTTGATGGACTTCATGACCCCGGTCGCTCTCCGACCACCAGGCCTGCCGGGAGACAGCGCTGCAACCCGGACCGGGCCGGGTCCGCCGCCTCAATGAAACGCCGGGGCATGGTGGCAGGTCTAACCTCCGACAAGTAGCCCACTCTCGAACAGGGGAGGTCCGTCTTGACTGGTTCACTCAACAGGTACCTAGCGGAGTTGCTGGGGGCGTTCGTGCTGATCGGCGTCGGTTCCATGGCGATCCTCAGCTCGGGCGGAAGCATCGCTGCCATCGCCTTCGGGTTCGGTCTGGCCCTTCTGATAGCGCTGTACATGTTCGGCTCGGTGTCGGGCGGTCACTACAACCCTGCCGTCACGGTGGCCCAGCTTATCCGGGGTCAGATCACCGCCGCCGACGCGGTCGGATACATCGTGGCCCAACTCGCCGGCGCGGTTCTGGCTTCGGGCCTGGTGGCCGCCGTGCTGGGCGCTTCGGCGGTCGGCAGGACCGTGGTAGGGGACGGTGCGAACATCGGTCCGATCTGGGTTCTCGCTCTGGAAGCACTGTTCACCGCCTTCCTGGTGATAGTGATCCTGCGCGTCACCTCTGGCGAGAATGCCGCCGCGCCCGTCGTCATCGGTTTGACGCTGGTGGTGATCCACCTGGCGCTGGTTCCGATCACGGGGGCCTCCGTCAACCCGGTGCGGAGCCTGGGCCCCGCCATCGTCGCGGCGGACTTCACCGACGCCTGGGCCTACATCGTGGGACCGCTGGTAGGCGGTGCGGTGGCGGTCTACGTGGACCGTTTCATCAACACCGAGGCTTCCTGAGAAAGGCCTTCCTCCTCAGGCCTTTTGAGGTACGGGGTCGGTTACCTTCTCCCGGCCCCGTACCTTCCGCGTTCGGGTCAACCGTTCCGCCGGAACTTAGGGTGTCATGCGGATCTCGCCCGTTGAGGGAGGACGGACCACTGATAAGCTTCGCGCCATGACGGAATTCTCCTGGCCGGAGGTGCTGGGAACCATCTCCCAGGGTGGCGACCTGAGTCGCGCCCAGGCCCGCCAGGCCATGTGCCAGGTGATGGGCGGCCTTGCCTCTCCTGCCCAGATCGCCGGCCTGATCGTGGCGCTCCGCATCAAGGGAGAGACGGTAGAGGAGATGGGCGGCCTGGTCGACGGCATGGTGGAGGCGGCGGTCCGGGTCGACCTGGGCGACGCCGATCCCGTGGACATAGTGGGAACAGGAGGCGATCGCTCCGGTACCTTCAACATCTCCACCACCGCCTCCTTCGTAGCGGCCGGCGCCGGCATACCGATCGCCAAGCACGGCAACCGATCGATGTCGTCCAAGTGCGGCTCGGCAGACGTGCTGGAAGCCCTCGGCGTGGTCATCGACCTGCCACCCGATAGGAACCGCCGGTTGTTCATGGATGCGGGCTACGCCTTCTTCCTGGCGCCGGTCTACCACCCGGCAATGCGCTTCGCCGGACCGGTCCGCCAGGAGCTCGGCATTCCCACGGTCTTCAACTTCCTGGGTCCGCTGAGCAATCCGGCCGGGGTGCGGAAGTACGCGCTAGGTGTGGCGGATGGGCGCATGGCGGAGCGCATGGTCCGGGTGCTGAGCCTCCGGGGCTCGGAGCGAGCCCTCGTGTTCCACGGCTCGGACGGTTTGGACGAGCTCACCCTGAGCGGTCCTTCCGTGGTCTGGCAGCTTGACGGAGGCCGGGTGTCCAGAACCGAGGTGTCGCCCCGAGACGTGGGTCTGGGACCGGCGCCCGTTTCCGACCTCCTGGGGGGAACGGCCGAGGTGAACGCGGGCATCACCCGCCGAGTCCTGGAAGGAGAGCCCGGTCCCTGCCGGGATGTCTCCCTGCTGAACGCGGCAGCCGCCATAGCCGCATCCGGCCGTACGGACGACCTGGCCGAAGGGGTTTCCGTGGCGGCCGAGTCGATCGACAGCGGCGCGGCCGGCGACGTTCTCGACAGGGTGGTGGCCCGGAGCCGGGAGCTGGCCGGGGACTGAGCCCGCACGTTCTCCGGAGATCTCCATCCGGATGGCACACGTTTACATCAGTTCGATGCTTATCATCCGGGGTCATGAGACACCGCAATCGAGTGGCGGTCGCCGTCCTGGCCGCCGTGATCGCCGTAGGGGGATGTGGAGGCGGCTCGGGCGAGCAGGCCACACCGGAGCCGGCGGAGCCGGCCACCACCTCGGCGGTCACCACTCCGGCAGCCACAACAGCCGTAGCCGAAGCTCCCAGCTCCACCGCAGCGGACTCGCCCGCCGAGTCCCCCACGACCGCGGCCGCCCCCGAGACGACCGTGGCGACGGAGCCTGCCGCCACTCCGGAGACGACTGCAGTTACGGAAACTACCGTCGCCCCGGAACCCACCGCTGCTCCGGAGACGACTGCGGTCACCGCACCAGCCGCCGTTCCCGAGGGCCCTCCCATCCCGGCCCTAACCCTGGAACTGGACGACGGGACTACGTTCGTCACGACCGAAGCCACCAAGCCCGTCCTCTACCTGTTCTGGGCGGAGTGGTGACCGACATGCCGACGGGAGTTGCCCGTCGTCGATTCTGTGGCCGCCGAGTTCGCCGGCCAGGTGGATGTGATCGCGATCGCCTGGGCTTCGACGTACGAGAAGACCGCCTCCGCCGCCCGCGGTTTCCTCACCTCGGGGGCCACCCGCTGGCTGCTGGACGATTCGGTGTTCGCCGACTTCGAGGTGACCTATCAGCCGGTGGGGGTGTTCGCGGTGGGCGGCGTAGAGGTCAACCGCTGGTTCGGTTCCATCCCCGAGCAGGAGCTCCGCCAAGCCATCACGGACGCCCTGTCGTAGTTACAGGGCGGTGGCGATGGTGAGGGTGTAGGTGCCGGTGCCCGAGCCGAAGCTGGTTACGAAGCCGGTTACTTCGACGTAGTAGGTGCCTGTGCTCGGCGCCAACCATATGAGCCGGGACGCTGTCGAGTCGCCGTAGTCGTCGTTGCTGTCCAGCCAGGTGCCGTCGGCGTCGTATAGGTCCAGTACGGAGTCTTGAAGGGTTCCGAGGGTTACGTCGAGTTCGTAGTACTCGCTGGCCGTCGCTTCGAAGGCGAAGAAGTCACTGTCGTCTTCGTACTCCAATTCGCCCGGTGCGGACACACCGATCTCGACGGGTGTTGCGTTTTCTGCCGAATTCGGGTGGTCGTCCACGATGTCTGAGATGGCGATGGTGAGGGTGTAGGTGCCGGTGCCGGTGCCGGTGCGGAAGCTGGCTACCTGGACGTAGTAGGTGCCTGTGCCGGGTGCGAGCCAGATGAGCCGGGAGGCTGTGGACTCGGCGGAGTCGTCGTTAGCGTCCAGCCAGATCCCGTCGGCGTCGAACAGTTCGAGTATGGAGTCATCGAGAGTTCCGAGGGTCACGTCCAGCTGGTAGTACTCGCCGGCCGTCGCTTCGAAGGCGAAGTAGTCCCTGTCGCCTTCGTAGTCAATGGCGCCATGGGTGTCCACTCCGATCTCCACGGGTGTTGCGTCGGCGGTCGAATCGGGGTGATCGTCCACGATGTCCGAAAGGGCGATGGTGAGGGTGTAGGTGCCGGTGCCGACGTCGAAGCCGGTCACCCGTACGTAGTAGGTGCCTGTGCCGGGTGCGGTCCAGTAGAGCCGGGAGGCTGAGGACTCGGCGGAGTCGTCGTTGCCGTCCAGCCAGATGCCGTAGGTGTCGAAGATGTCAAGCACAGAGTCTTCGAGTGTTCCGAGTGTCACGTCCAGTTGGTAGAGCTCGCCTTCTTCAGCCGCGAAGGCGAAATAGTCGCCGTCGCCTTCGTAGTCGATCGCGCCTCGGGCGGCCAGTCCGACATCGACCCGTACTGCGTTGGCTGCCGAATTCGCATGGTCGTCCGTGATGCCTGAGATCGTGAGCGTGTAGGTGCCGGTGCCGGTGCCAAAGCTGGTCACTTGGACGTAGTAGGTGCCTGTGCCGGGTGCGTCCCACACGAGCCGCGACGCGGTTGTTTCGCCATAGTCGTCGTTGCTGTCCAGCCAGGTGCCGTCGGCGTCATATAGGTCCAGTACGGAGTCTTCGAGAGTGCCGAGGGTCACGTCCAGTTGGTAGAAGTCGCCTTGTTCGGCCTCGAAGGTGAAGTAGTCGCCGGCGCCTTCGAGGTCCAACTCGCCCTGGAATGCCACACCGATCCCGATGGGTGTTGCCTCCTCGATCACCTGGCCCCAAGGCAGGTCACCGGGATCCGACCACGATAGGTCGGGCACGCACTCCAGCAGCTCGAACAGATACAAGGAGTCGTCGGCGAAGCCAGTGAAGAGGGTTGCCCAGTCGAAGTCGGTCACCCATTCCCGGAGGCAGGTTGCCTCTTCCTCGCTGAGGTCTTCGAGGGTCAGACCGGTGTCCTCGAGTATGGAGGCAATGAACATGTCGGGGGCGCATGAGAACAGGTCGGGGAGGAAGTCCACGAGGACCGCGAAGTCGTCTCCGGCGAGGAGCGTTGCCCAGTCGGTGTCGGCTGCCCATTCCCGGAGGCAGGTTGCTTCTTCCTCGCTGAGGTCTTCGAGGGTCAGTCCGGTGTCCTCGATCATGGATGAGATGAACATGTCGGGGGCGCATGCGATCAGGTCGGGGAGGAAGTCGCCGAGAAGCGCGAGGTCGTCTCCGGCGAGGAGCGTTGCCCAGTCGGTGTCGGCTGCCCATTCCCGGAGGCAGGTTGCTTCTTCCTCGCTGAGGTCGTCGAGGGTCAGTCCGGTCTCCTCGAGCATCAGTGATGTGAACAGATCCGGATTGCACCTCATGAACGCGGTGGTGACTTCCCCTGCCGCCTCGGCGTCATCAGCCGACAGGGCCACCATGGTGGCAACCACATCGATCCCGGCCACCCACTCGTTCAGGCAGACCCTCGCATCCGCGTCAATCAGGAACAACCCATCCTCTTCCATCCCTGCGACCAGCAAGGCGAGGAACACGGCGCGGGCAGTTTGGGGGGCGAGGCAGGAGAACATCGAGACCTCCCACGCCTCCGGGGTGTCCGACTCCGACATCACCGGTCGGGCCAGCACCGATTCCAGTAGGTCGCCCTCGAACGAGTCTCGGACGCACTCCTGCTCGGTGGTGGTGAGAGCGTCGAACACCTCTCCCCATTCGGTGTCCGCATCCACGCTGACATCGAAGTCGGCGGTAGCTCTCGTGGTCTCGGATGGCGCTGTCGTCGTGCTGCCCGGAGCGGTTGTGGTGCTAGAAGTCGTGGTCGTGCTGGTCGGACTAGTCGTCGTGATGCTCGCGGTTGTGGGAGTTGGCTCCTGCGGCGAGTCGTCGCCACAACTCGCTAGGGCGATGATGGCCACCGAAGCCCCCAGGAACCCAAGGCAACGGACACGGAATCGGGACTCCATCGGCTCCCAAGCCTACCCAGGCATGGTCGTTACCCAGGCTCGCTCAAGAGAGACACAGTGGCATGAATCCCCGGGGAGAGATCGACCTACAAGTACCCGTGGGCTATGCCCGGTCTGGTGGGGATTGGCGGAACTCGCCCACCTGCCTCGACTCGATTGCCTGGCCGGATAGGAGTTGCTCCAGTGCTCCGGTGAGGGTGAGGGCGTCGGACTCGCCGAGGAACTTACCGACGATGACGCCGCCGGAGATGAAGACGGTCTCGGGGACGCCGAAGATGCCGAACTCGATGGCCGCGCGGGAGCCCGGATCGGACAGGTACCGGGTGGCGCCACCCCGGCCCAACTCGTCCAGGAAAGCGGTGGCGCGGGCGGGATCGTCCTGGAAGGCGACTCCCAGGAACCGGACCGATCGGTCGTGGTAGGCGTCGGCGGTCGAGATCAGATCGGCGTGCTCGTTGCGGCATTGCAGGCACCAGGAGGCGAAGAAGTTGACCACCACCACGTCGTGTGAGGCGCTCAGATCTGCCAGGTTCAACGAACCGTTGCCGTCCAGGTAGGGGAGGGTGAGGTCGGGAACCGGCGCGCCGACGACCGGTGAGGCGCTCCGGTCGGCGCCGTCCCCGAACCGGGCGGCGAAGACGGCCACCGCCAGGCCGACGGCCACCAGCCCGGCTACCAGCAGGTAGCGCCCCCGGGAACTCATCCGCCGACCTCCGCCAGCCGCCTGGCTTCGGCGATCGTTAGCTCGATCGCCTCCCGGATCCCCTCGGGGAGGTTCTCCTCCTCCAGCAAGGGTTCCAGGTGTTCCAGCGCGCCGATTGCGTCCCCCTCGGCCAGCAACAGCAACCCGAGGAACAGATGCGCTTCCGCGTAGCCATCATCGACCGCCAGGGCTTCGTCCAGGTAGGACCGGGCGATCCCGGCATCGCCGGACTCGAAGGTCATCCAACCGATCCTCGCCAGGGCGCGGGAACGGCGGGTGCGGTCGAGGTCACCCTCCAGTGCGCCCAGGTAGTGGGGGAGGGCGTTCGAGAACTCCCCGGCCTCGAAGTACCGGTCGGCCAGGCTGAGCCGCATGGCGGCGATCTCCGGCACGTCGGGGTTGGCGGCGATGACGGCTTCCATCTGGTCGTTGGTCACCTCGGAGAGGTCCACCGGCGTTTCCACGCTGCCGGTCACGAACCCGCCTTCTCGCGGCCGGATCGCCAGGTAGGCGGTCACCGACACCACGATCACGGCGCCGATCAGGAGCAACGTCCCCGTCAGGCGGCGCCCGGACCGCGCTGGCGGCGCCGGCTCGGGGGCTCCGGCCTCCGTCCCGGCCTCGACGGACTCCAGCTCCCGCCGGTACCTCTCGATCAGCTGCCGGGCGGTGGCGGCGTCGAGTTCCCCCTCGTCCAGTTGCCGGCGTACGTCCCGGATGTCCGCCTCGACCACGGCCCGGAGGCGGCTCACCGGCGGCCCTTCACCCATCGGCAGGATCCGGTCGCCGGATCAGCCGCCGGAAGGCCAGCCAGGCGCCGGCCGCGGCCACGCCGGCCGGCAGTACCCAGAGCAGCACCGTGGTGCCCGAGAAGCGGGGATCCAGCCGGATGCCCTCGAACCTGGCCTCCAGGTAGTCCAGTATCTGCTCGTCGCTCCAACCCTCGCCCACCTTTTCCTCCACGAACCCCAGGATGTCGTTGGCATACGGGGTGGGTGAGTCTGCTACCGACTCCCCCTGGCAGACCGGGCACCGGATTCGGGCGCCGAGCGCCTCCACCCGATCACGTTCGCTTGGCTCGCCGACCACCAGGCCCCACCCGACGATCCCGGCCAGGATCAGGGTGGCGGCGCTGGCGAGGATGGCGCGGCGGTCAGCCACGACCGGCCCCCGCCGCCTGCCGTCTCCGTCCCGCCACGGCCGAGAGCGAGAAGCCTGCTCCGGCCGCCGTCACCAGCCCGCCCAGCCACACCATCCACTGGAGCGGGTAGCTCCACACATCGGCCACCATCCCCGAGCTGTCGAGCCGGGTGAGCGAGACGTACAGGTCTCCCCGGGGCGTCGAGTACACCGCGGGGGTGACCACCGGGGGGACGCCGTTGCCGTAGCTGTTGAGGCTCGGGGACATCACGGTCACCGCCTGGCCGTTTCGCGACACGTCCAGGCGGACGCCTAGGACATCCCGGTTCGGCTCGGCGCGCGAGAACGGGGTCCGGTAGGAGATCTCGTAGCCGGCGAACGGAGCGGTCTCGCCGGGGCTCAGGGCGATGGACCCCGAGCTGGCGAGGTTGGCCGAGACCGCGATCCCCACCGCCAGGATCGCCACGCCGACATGGGAGATCTGCCCGCCCCAGTAGCCGGGATCACGCCTCATCAGGGTCCCCGCCGCGGCGATCGATCCCTGGCCCGTTGCGGTGGCGCGCCTGCGGACCAGCATGACAAGGTGCCTGGCGATGGTCGAGACCACGAACGCCGCCAGCAGCACCACCACGATCACGTGCCGGTTGCGGCTCACCAGGAGCACCAGCAGGGCCGCCAGTCCCAGGGCGATCCGCATCGGCGTGCGTACCCGCTCCCACAAAACCCGGGCGCGCGCCACCCGGAACGGCGTGATGGGGCCGATGCCCATGGCCAGGATCAGGCAGTAGGAGAGCGGCACCGCCCACCGGTCGAAGAACGGCCGGCCCACGCCCACGGTGTTTCCCTGGAAGGCTTCCACGGCCAGCGGGAACAGGGTGCCCGACAGGACCACGAAGGCGAACACCGCCAGGAGCAGGTTGTTGAGGAGGAAGGCGCCCTCACGGCTGGCGAGCGAGTCGAGACGGGGAGCGCTGCCCACCAGGTGGATGCGGGCGGCGAACAGGGCCAGGGACCCGGCCAGGACCACCGCCAGGAACGCCAGCAGGACGGGGCCGATGGACGACTGGGTGAAGCTGTGCACCGAGGCGATCACGCCCGAGCGGGTCAGGAAGGTCCCGAGGATGGTGGCTGCGAAGGCGCCGATCACGAGCACGTAGTTCCAGGACTGGAGAACGCCCCGCCGCATCTGGACCACTGACGAGTGGATGAAGGCGGTGGCCAGCAACCACGGGATGAAGGAGGCGTTCTCGACCGGATCCCAGGCCCAGTACCCGCCCCAGCCCAGCACCTCGTAGCTCCACCAGGCGCCCAGCACGATGCCGGTGGTCAGGAACCCCCAGGCGGTCAGCGTCCAGGTACGGGTGGTGCGGAGCCAGGTCTCTTGGTGGTCGGCGGCGGCCAGCGAGGCGATCCCTACCGCGAACGGCACCGAGAACCCGACATACCCCACGTACAGGACGGGCGGATGGACCGCCATCAGGATGTGGTTCTGGAGGAGCGGATTCGCCCCCCGGCCGGCGCCGGGAAGGTCCACGGCCGACCAGGGCGCCCAACCCGACAGGGCGCACCCGGCGGTGTCGGCCGCGGCGATGCAGACCGCGAAGGGGTTGGCGACCGTGGCCATCAGACCGAACCAGAAGGCGGCCATCATCCCCAGCACCGACAGGGTTCCTCCGGCCAGCGGGTGGTCGCGCCGGTACAGGGCTCGGAAGACCGCTCCGGTGAAGGCCGCCAGCACCAGCCCCCACAGGACGATCGAACCCTCGAGCGCGGCCCATCCGGCCGCGATGGTGAAGATCAACGGGGTTCCGGCCCGGTGGTTGTTGGCGATGTAGGCGATGGAGAAGTCGCCGGCCAGGAGGCCGATCTCCAGCACCAGCATGGCCGCCGCCGCTCCGCCGAGGAGCCACAGCACGGGACCCCTCATCCGCTCCATCGGGACGGAGCCCCGACCCGCCAGGGCGGGAAGCCCCCTCCACGCCACCACCAGGGCCGCTCCGAGGGCGACCAGGATCGAGCCGAGTCCCAGCCAGGCGATCATGACCCGGCGGTCGGTACCTGGTAGGTTCCCTCGCCGTCCACGGCCCGGTACTGCTCGTCATGGTTGATCAGCAGGGTGTCCGACCGGAACATGTCTCCCTCCCAGGCCCCCTCGACGACCACTCCGATCCCGGGGCGGAACAGTTGGGGCACGGTGCCGGCGTGCTCGACGGCTATCGAGACGGCGCCGTCCCCGACCATGAACCGGACCCCGTCATCGGTACCCTCGAGCCAGTCCGCCTCGACCAGTCCTCCCAGACGGAACCGGTAGCCGGGTTCCTGGTCGGCCCGCTGGTCGACCGCCTCCGAGGGTGTCAGGTAGTAGACGACGTTGTCCGTGA
Source organism: Acidimicrobiia bacterium (assembly GCA_011523395.1). Taxonomy (GTDB): domain Bacteria; phylum Actinomycetota; class Acidimicrobiia; order Spongiisociales; family Spongiisociaceae; genus Spongiisocius. The sequence continues at coordinate 406 of WTGW01000176.1, read as the reverse complement.
TGCCTCCCCACACCAGGAAGCCGACCACGATCGCCAGGAGCACCCCGGCCGGGATCAGGACGTGGCGGCGGTTCATGTCTCCGGGGGCAGCAGCCGGCGTGCCCGCCTGATGCGGTGGGCCTGGTGACCGGCGTAGACCACCAGGGCCCCGTAGGCGACCAGGTAGCCGAACAGCACCCAGCTACCCGCCATCCGGGCCTCCGAGGCTAGGTGGCCCGACCGACGCACCGACCGGCTGCGAAGTGGTGGCTGACCGGGCCACCACCGCCTCGAGGTGGGCGATGCGGACCCGGACCGCCACCAGGTAGGCGAGGGCGACGACGAAGGCGGCCAGTGCGGCGCCCAGGGGGCCGGCGAAGGCGGCGTCCATGGTGCTGTTGCCCAGGTCGGGGCGGATGACGGAGGG
>WTGW01000210.1 GCA_011523395.1 Acidimicrobiia bacterium | reverse complement strand
GGGATGGGCCCGCCGGGTGGGGCGTGTCTCGGCGTTTTTCGCGTTCTCGTTTTTCGCGTTCTCGGCGTCTCGGGGTCCGTCAGGGGTTTGGCAACGGGTTGCCTTTGGGCCGGGTCCCTATCCGCCGCCGGTCGCAGTGGTGGTGTCGGTGACGATCGGGATGGTGGTGGTCGCTCCGCCGGCGTCGCCGCCGCCGGTCAGCAGGTTCCCGATCACGAAGATCACCACCAGCAGGGCGGCCAGGACCAGCCCGGTGATGATGCGGCGCCGCCATTTGGCCCGCTGGGCCAAGCGGCGCTCCTCCTCGAGGCGGGCTTGGCGGTTCTGCTTCTGCCGGGCTCTCTTCTCGCTCCCCATGGGGGCTATTGTAAGAGTCTCCGAAGCGCCACGGCACGCCGGCGCGGATCGGAGCAATAGAATGCGATCCACCCGCGCCTTTCCCTGGAACTGCTTGCCATGTCTCTGGTCGTCCAAAAGTACGGCGGTACGTCACTAGCCGACTCCGAGCGCATCGAGCGCGTCGCCCACCGGGTGGCTCGCACCAAGCGCTCCGGTAACGACGTGGTCGTGGTGGTCTCGGCGATGGGCCGCCAGACCGACGACCTGATCGCCCTCGCCCGTCAGGTGAGCGCCAGGCCACCGGCCCGGGAGATGGACATGCTCCTGACGGCGGGCGAGCGCATCTCCATGGCGTTGCTCGCCATGGCCCTCCACGACAAGGACATCCCCGCGCTGAGCCTCACCGGTGCCCAAGCCGGGATACTCACCGACTCGGAACACGGTGAGGCGAAGATCACGGCGATACGAGGGAACCGGGTGGGGGACGGTCTCGCCGCCGGGCAGGTGGTGATCGTGGCCGGCTTCCAGGGGGTGAACCCCGACTCCAGGGAGGTGACCACCCTGGGGCGGGGCGGTTCCGACGCCACCGCGGTGGCGCTGGCCTCGGCCCACTCCGCGGCGGTGTGCGAGATCTACACCGATGTGGACGGGGTGTACACGGCCGATCCCCGGGTGGTGCCCGACGCTCGCAAGCTCGCCGAGGTCTCCTTCGACGAGATGCTCGAGTTGGCCGCCGGGGGCGCCGGGGTGCTGATGGCGCGCTCGGTGGAGGTGGGGAGAAAGTTCAAGATCCCGATCCACGTGCGGTCGTCGTTCGTGCAGGACGAGGGGACCTGGGTCAAGGAGAAGGTGATGGAAGAAGCAATTATCAGCGGCATCGCTCATGACACATCGGAGGCGAAGGTGACTCTCTGGGGAGTGCCCGACCGGCCCGGCGTCGCGGCGGCCATCTTCGAGAAGCTGGCGAGCGCGCGGGTGAACGTCGACATGATCGTCCAGAACGTGGGCGCGGACGGATGCACCGACCTCAGCTTCACCGTCCCCGAAGCCCATATCGAGATCGCCCGCCGGGCCACCTCCGAGCTGGTCGTGGAGCTGGAGGCCACGGGCTCCTCCGTGGATGCCAACGTGGGCAAGGTGTCGCTGGTGGGAGCGGGAATGAGATCCACCCACGGGGTGGCGGCACGGGTGTTCCGCGCCCTTGGCGACGCCGGCATCAACATCGAGATGATCTCCACCTCCCCGATCCGGATCTCGTGCGTGGTGAACCGAGACTCGGTGGAGGACGCGGTGCGGGCCCTCCACGCCGAGTTCGACCCGCCCGTGATCACGGCGGAGGTGGGCGCCGATGCCTGATTCGCGCGTGGCCGTGGTCGGCGCCACCGGAGCGGTGGGCCGCACCATGATCGATATCCTCGAGGAACGGGACTTCCCGCTCGCGGAGTTGCGTCTCATGGCGTCGGCTCGGTCGGCCGGCCTGGTGGTCGCCACCCGCTGGGGCGACGTCATGGTGGAGGACCTGTCCTCGGCCGATCCCTCGGGGATCGACATCGCCCTCTTCTCCGCCGGTGCGGGAAGGAGCAGGGAGTTCGCTCAGTCCTTCGTGGACCGGGGAGCGATCGTCATCGACAACTCCTCCGCCTTCCGCATGGCGCCCGAGGTTCCGCTGGTGGTAGCGGGCGTCAACGACCACGCTGCGGCCGACAACGACGGCATCATCGCCAACCCGAACTGCACCACCATGACGCTCATGATGGCCGCCGGACCGCTCCACCACCACGCCGGGCTGGCCCGCATGGTGGCCATGTCCTACCAGTCGGTCTCGGGGGCCGGGATGACCGGCATGGACACCCTCTGGCAACAGACGCGCGAGCTCGGCAACCGCCGTGAGGCGCTGGTGCAGGGAGGATGGGACGAGGGCGAGACGGACCCGTTCCAGCGGCCCATCGCCTTCAACGTCCTGCCGATGGCCGGGACGCTCACCGATGCAGGCCACACCGATGAAGAGTGGAAGCTGGTGAACGAGAGCCGCAAGATCCTCGAGCGGGACAGCATCGAGGTGGAGCCGACCTGCGTGCGGGTGCCGGTCATGGTGGGCCACGGCATCTCCGCCTCGATGTGGTTCGACACCCCGGTCGACCCCGAGACCGCCCGGCTGGTGCTCGCGGACGCACCCGGTGTCGAGCTGTGGAGCGATGAGCGGGTGGCCACCCCGCTGGACTCGGCGGGCCAGGACCCGGTGCTGGCGTGTCGCATCCGTCCCACCATCGGCACGCCCGGGGGCATCAGCCTGTGGGTGGTGGGCGACAACCTGCGCAAGGGGGCGGCGCTCAATGCGGTGGAGATCGCCGAACTTCTGATCTAAACCGTGGCCCTCGGGTAATCTGTGGGCGATGGCCGGCTCCTACCCCGTTTGGCGATCAGGCATCGCTTCCGACGGAGGGGAGGCCCGCGCCGAGCCCGCCTTCGCCTCGGTCGAGGAACTGCGCGCCCACCGGAAGCGGATGCTGGTCACGTCTTACCGCCTGTTCGGCGCGTTCGGATGGGGATCGCTGGGAGACGGCCACATCACGGCTCGGGACCCGGAACGCACCGACGCCATGTGGCTGATCCGCTACGGGGTCCCGTTCCACCGCACCACCCTCGACGACCTGGTGCTGGTCGGTCCGGATGGGCGGGTGGAGGGCGGCGGCTCGATCAACATGACCGCCTACTACATCCATGCTCCCATCCACGAGGCCCGTCCCGACGCAGTGGCCGTGGCCCACACCCACACCCCGTACGCCACGCCGTGGGCGGCCAACGCGGAGGGCTTCCGGATGATCTGCCAGGAGGCCACCGCCTTCTTCGAGGACCACGAGGTGTACGAGGGCGAGGAGGTCCAGGTCTCGGACTTCGACACCGGCAAGAAGATCGCGGCCACCCTGGGTGAGGCCAAGGCGGTGCTGCTGCGCAGTCACGGGCCGGTCACGGTGGGCGGCTCGGTCGAGGAGGCGATCGGCTGGTTCCTGCTGCTTGAGCGGGTGGCCGAGGTCCACGTCAAGGCCCCCGATGCCCTGCCGATCAGCGAAGAGGCGGCCCTGATCGCGGCGCGGGAGATCGGCCACGTGTCGAGCGCCCTCGCCGCATTCGAGTACGCGGCAGCGTCCAAGTTGCCGGCCTGAGCCGTCGAGTAGACGGCCTATCTAAAGGCGGTTTAACCAACTCCCGGTCTTGGTAAAGAAATCCGGCTCAAACTTTATTAGCAGGGACATGGATTAAAGGCTTCTTTACAACAGCCCGGCGTAAGTAAAGAAAAGCGCGTAAGGCTTCACTAAGCGGAACGGCAGGGAGCAGATCCCGGAATGCGCAACTCGCGGCGGGTGGACATGCTACGACCAGGGTCCGCTGGACCGGGAGAGTTGAACGCCAACTGATGGCCGGTCGGGCAGGCGGGATTTGAACCCACGACCTCTTCGTCCCGAACGAAGCGCGCTACCAA
>WTGW01000086.1 GCA_011523395.1 Acidimicrobiia bacterium | reverse complement strand
CCCGACTCGAACGGCCACGGATTCTCCGAACCGCGGCCGATGACCCCTAGACGATGGATTCCAAGGGGCAGTGGGCAGTGGGCAGTGGGCAGTGGGCAGTGGGCAGTGGGCAGTGGGCAGTGAATCTTGTAACCGAGGGACGGTGAGGGCAACCCACAGGACTGAAGGGCCTAGCTGAAGCCGATGACCTCCCCTAGTCGCGCACTGGGAACTGGCCACTGGCCACTGCCCACTACCAGGCCAGGTACTTCAGCTCCAGGAACTCCTCCATGCCGTGGTGGCTGCCCTCGCGGCCCACCCCTGACTCCTTCACGCCGCCGAACGGAGCGGCCTCGTCCGAGATGATGCCTCGATTGAGCCCCACCATTCCCGACTCGATCGCCTCACCCACCCGGAAGGCCCGATTCATGTCTCCGGTATACACGTAGGAGATCAGACCGTGGATGGTGTTGTTGGCAGCCTCGATGACCTCCTCCTCGGAGTCGAAGGACACCACCGGCGCCACCGGACCGAAGATCTCATGGCCAAGGATCGCTGCGTCGGGAGCAACCTCCGACAGCACGGTGGGCTCGTAGAAGTAACCCGGACCGTCCGGCGCGACGCCGCCGGTACGGACCGTGGCCCGATCGTCGACCGCGCCCGATACCAGGCGTTCGATCTTCTCCACGGCCGAGGTGTTGATCATCGGGCCGACGTCGTTGGACCGGTTGATGCCCGGCCCCATCCGGAGGCTCGACATCGCCTCGGTCAAGCGGTCAGTGAACTGTTGCGCCACGCCCGACTGCACGTAGAAGCGGTTGGCGGCCACGCAGGTCTCGCCGGCGACGCGCATCTTGGCCACCATTGCCCCCTCTACGGCGGCCTCGATGTCGGCGTCGTCAAAGACCACGAAGGGGGCATTGCCACCCAGCTCCATGCTGGTCCGGAGGATGCGGCGCCCGGCCTTCTCCATCAGGATCCGACCTACCTCGGTGGAACCGGTGAAGGACAGCTTCCTCACCCTCGGGTCTTCGAGCATGACGTCCACCACTCCGGAGGAGCCCCGCGCCGTCACCACGTTGACGGTCCCGGGAGGGGCGCCGGCTTCCGCCAGGATGTCCGCCACCGCCAGGGCCGAGAGCGGGGTGTCGGAGGCGGGCTTGAGGATGGTGGTGCAACCGGCCGCCAGAGCGGGGGCCATCTTGCGGGTCGCCATCGCCGACGGGAAGTTCCACGGAGTGACCATGAGGGAGACCCCGACCGGTTCGGGCAGCACGACGATCCGCTTGTCGCCCCGCGGAGCGGTACGTATCTCGCCCATGATCCGGACCGCCTCCTCCGAGAACCACCGGAAGAACTCAGCGCCGTACCGAACCTCCCCGATGGCGTCGGCATAGGACTTCCCGTTCTCGAGGATGATCAGCTCGGCCAGCTGTTCCTCCCGTTCGAGCATCAGGTCGTAGGCCCGGCGGAGGATGTCCGAACGCCGGCGCGGAGCGGTGGCCGCCCATCCGGGCGCTGCCTCGGCGGCGGCGTCGACCGCCAGGCGCGCCTCTCCTATGCCCGCGGTCGAGACGGCCGCCAGCACCTGTTCGGTGGCGGGATCGATGACGTCCAGCTCTCCATCACCCTCTGTCCAGTCGCCCCCGATCCGCAGTTGGGTCCTCGGACCCTGGAAAAGCTCGGTTACCGCCGTCATCGCGTTCCTCCCAAAAGGTGTTTGGCCTATCTTCTAAAGGCCGATATGGCCGGCCAGGTCGGACGCCACCGCTCCGGCATGCGACTCCAGGTCGCATTCGATTCCGGACGGGTCATCGGATCCGGTAACCGGGTGGGTGGAATCCACGTACATTTTAAGCTTGGGTTCGGTGCCGCTCGGCCGTACGAGCACCCGGGTTCGATCCTGGAGGCGGAGTTCGATCAGGGACGCTGCTCCGAGCCACCGGGGCCGCCCGCCGGCGCCCTTCCGGTAGTCGGTCATCCCGACCACGTCCACTCCTCCCAGGCGATCCGGGGGGTCTTGCGCCAGCCGTCGCATGGCACCGGCGATCTCGCTCGCTCCGGCCGACCCCGGCCTCCTGACGCTGCGCTGGACCGAGACCCACAACCCGTGCCGGCGATACAGTGCTTCCAGCCGGTCGAGCACCGTCTCGCCCCTTTTCCGGCACTCGGATGCCAGATCGGCCATGAACAGGGCGGCCGACATGCCGTCCTTGTCGTACACCAAGCCCCCCACCGCATGGCCCAGGGCCTCCTCGAATCCAAAGGCCAGAGCGCCCCGGCCCTCGGCCTCGATGTCGAGCGCCGCGTTCATGATCCACTTGAAGCCGGTGAGGGTGGTCTCGAATCGGGCCCCTCGGGCGGCCGCCACCAGTCCGGCCATGGGCGAGCTGACGATGGTGCTGACAACGAGAGGCTGCCTGCCGCGGGGGTCCCCGCCGGCCGGTCGGCGCGAGAGAACGTAGTCGGCCAGCAGCACCCCCACCTGGTTGCCGGTGAGTCCGACCCATCCGTTTCCGCCGGCGACGGCCACTCCCAACCGATCGGCGTCAGGATCGTTGGCCAGCACCAGATCGGCATCGACCCGTCCCGCCAGGGCCAGCGCCAGGTCCATGGCGCCCGGTTCCTCGGGATTGGGAAACGGCAGGGTCGGGAAGTTCCCGTCAGGTCGGGCCTGCTCGTCCACGGCATGAACATCCCGGTAGCCGGCTCCGGCCAGCAGCTCGCGCACGTACCGCCAACCCACCCCGTGCATCGGGGTGTAGACGATCCGCAGGCCGGGATCGACCGTCGCGGCCGACCGCAGCCGGGCGAGCTCCTTCCGGTACCCGTCCCACACATCGGGCGATACGGGACCCGTCCCCTCGGCTTCCTCGAGCGGTGCCTCAGTCAGGGGAACATCGACCGCCGCTCCCACCCGGTCGATGGCTGCGGAGATGCCGGCGTCGACCGGGGGGATGATCTGGGCGCCGTTGGCGTCATAGACCTTGTAGCCGTTGTCCCGGGGCGGGTTGTGGCTGGCGGTGATCATCACGCCGGCGGAGGCGCCCAGGACCCGGACCGCATACGCCACCAGAGGAGTCGGAACCTCCTCCTCCCAGAACCTGACCGCCAGACCGGCCGCTCTCAACACGCCGACCGTGTCGCGCATGAAGTCGGAACTGGACGGCCGGGCATCACGGCCCACCACCACCGGAGCGGCCGGCGCTTCCCCGTAGCGAGCCAGGAGGTAGTCGGCCAGCCCTCGCGTGGCCCGGATGACCGTGGCCCGGTTCATCCGGTTGGACCCGGCCTCCACGATCCCGCGTAGGCCGGCGGTGCCGAAGGCGAGCGTCCCGTCCATCCGATCCGCCAGCTCGGTCCGGTCTCCGGAGTCGAGCAGGGTGCTCAACTCGGCTCTGGTGCGGTGATCGGGGTCGCCCAGGATCCAGGCCCTGGCCCGCTCCGCCACGTCGCTCATAGCGACCGACGATAGCCAGGAGCCAGTGGTCAGTGGTCAGTGGTTAGTGGTCAGTGGTCAGTGGTCAGTGGTCAGTGGTCAGCGAACTCGTCCGCGTCTCCGAAGTGGCAGCGGACGGCGTCGGTGACCATCGCCTTGAGATCGGCCCAGTCTTCACCCTGCGTGAAGATGCTGTGGCCCAGAGCTCGAGCATCGAAGCCGCCCTCCGGCGCCTCCGTCACCTCGAAAATGATCTCCATCGCCGCTTCCACAGGTTCCTCCACGCTTGCGAGCCGCGGTTCTCCGCGCAACAGCACCCTTGACTCCAGCCGAGCCGCAGCCTCGCTCACGCCAAGCTTACCGGTCACCGCGCCGGGTACCCCCCGACCGGTTCGACCCCTCGTCGAGCGCGAGCGTTTGCGGCGTCCATGTCGGCACAGCCCTCAGCCGCTGGGGCGGCTGCGGATGGCGAAGACCTTGTATGAGAAGTCGGCGTCCTGGCTCCGTGTTCCGAGGCTGGTCCATCCGGAAGTACCGGACTCCTGGCACTCGCCGCTCCACACCACCTTCAGACCCACCGGGTACCCGCTCAGGTAACCCGCCCGCAGCGAGGACCTCAGGTACACCGCTTCGGTGCCCCCGAACCGGACCTCGACCGGATCATTCAACGAGGCGGCGTCTTGGTAGCCGGGAGCGTGGCGCTGGAAAGTCCTGCTGCCGAGTTCCGTCCCGTCGGGCTTCCCGAGGCCGGTCACTTCCCAGGACATCCGGCTTACCCAGACCCGGATGGACACTTGCTCGCCTTCGATCTGCTCGGTATAGGTCCGGGACGGATCTCCTTGGTAGCTCGCCTCAACAGGCACCCTCACGTAGCCGTTCCGGACCGGCCGGAACCCGAGCGACGGCGCGGCCATGGCGTCGATGGTGTCATGGAAGGAGGTGACAGCGCCGGCCACCGTGCACGCAGGTGGAGGAGGGGGCCTGACGGTGGTGGGCGTGGCCGGCCTGGTGGTCACGGTCGGCCGCCCGGTAGTCACGGTCGGCCGCCTGGTGGTGGTGGTTCGCCTCCTGGTGGTGGTCGTGGCCGCTCTGCTGGTCGCGGTCGTGCCGCGGGTGGTGTCGGTGACGGAGATGCGCGTGGTCTCCTCCTCGCTTGTGGCGGTGGGGCAGTCGGGCGGATGGGCGCTCGGATCCTCGGCGCAGTGGGCATGGGTCACCGTCACCCACGTCCCGCAGTTGCCGGGGCCGGTGTTGGCCGGAAGGCTCCTGTTCCCGGCACATACGTAGTACCTGGGACCGTTCCGGTCCTGGTGCCTGTTCAGGTACCGGTACTTGACCGTGACGCCGTCCCCGTGCGGGGCGTGCCCGCCCCGTCCGATGCCGCAGCTGTTGATGCGCGGCTGCGGGGGGCTGATCCTGGGGCCGCAGGCTCTCCACAGTTTGCCGACCGACTTCCATCGCCCGCATGTGATCTCGCCGGTGCCCGTCTCGAGGATGGACTCCTGGCATTCCAGCTTGTTCCAGTAGTTCCAGTGCTGCTCCCAGTCCCAGGTCGCCACGGTCCGGCCCGGCTGCCATGAAGTCTCGGGAGGATGGGCCCCGCCCGGCTCCGAAGCCCACAGTGCGGCCGCGGCGAGCAGCCCGATGAGCGCTAGCCAGCCCACCGCGGTGGGCGCCGATCTGGCAAGCGTCGGGAGGTCCCGGATGTGCTTGCGTAGCCGAGCCATCAGTACCTACCCGTAGAGCCCGGGGCCTCGTCCTCGTTGACCTCGGGGGTCGGGTCACGGGGACAGCGGACATCGCTTCCTATGTGCTCCATGATCACCAGCACCTTCACGCAGTAGGACCTCCTGTACGAGACCTTCCACTCCCCGTCCACCTGGACGAGGGTGTCCAGGACCAGATCGGTGGGCGGATAGTCGGGATGGTCGAGCCGGTAGCGGACCGCTATCACCCCCCGGTCGGCGTCCGGACCGCCCCGCCACGAGATCTCCTCGAATACCACGCTGGATCGCCCGCGCTGCTCCGGGTGGTAGAGAACGGCGCCATGGGTCCGGCCGAAGTCGTCCAGCGCGACGAAGACCTCATCGAGCAGAGGACCGTTCCTGATGGCCGAACGGCGCTGGTCGTCCGTGCCCGTGTATGCCAGGTACACCGCCCGGCGGACCTCCGCCAGCGTGCACGGATCCTCGACCGGATAGCTGTCCGCGATCCACAGCTCCTCGATCGGAGGGCAGTGCCCGGCCTCCGTCGCCTGGAACCCACGGGCCGGCTCCGCGGTTGCGAATCCGTCCGAGGTGGCGGTGGCACTCGGGGTGGACCCCCTCTCGACCTCCACACCGGACTCGGCGGGCGGATACCGGAACGTGGTGACCGTCAGCAGGGCGGACGGCTCCGGGTCGTGACTGTGGTCATGGCCTTCGCCGCCACCGTGATCATGATCTGCGCCGCCGGTTCGATCCTCTCCATCCACCTCTGCATCGGTCGGGCTCGATTCCGAGGGCACCACCCACTCGGGCGACGCCCTCCCGGTCTCCTGCCCTCCTGCGGGAGGGGGCGCGGTGGCCGACGGGGCGGCTGATCGCTGCGGTGTCCGGCCCGGTGCCGTGATCATGAGCACCGCTGCCAGCACCCCAGCTACGAATACGATGAATAGCATCTTCTCTACCAGGTGATTCATGCCTTGATGTGCTCCGATGCGGGATAGATATCGCTACCGGAGGCAGCGTATCGGAGCTAAGACCGGGAATGAGCTGCCAAACAGGGGTAGAAAATCTCTGTCTCCCCGAAATTTTTCTCACTCTGGGCTGAGATCACTGGTCAGATCATGATCGATCATGCCATTGTATAGAACCGCTAGACATCCCGTACATCAATAATTCGAACGCGACCGCCACTCAACTACAACTTTCCTGCCTCATTGCGGCCCACCTCGTCGGGCCCGGACCCGGATCGGACCTATCGCCGAGGACGCCGGCAGGACGCCCGCTCGAGCCGGAGGACGTGCCTCCGGGAACGGGGCGCGATCAGGGTGAGGGCGGGCGGATGATCGGGCGCCGGTACGCCATCAGGTCCGCCCCGGCGAAGACCACTGCCAGGACGGCCGCCACCACCAGACCTCTTTGCCAGGCCCAGACCGCCGCCGCCACGCCCACGATCATGCCGATGATCCGGGAGTGGAGATCGCCGCTCGGGCCCAGCATCCTGATCAGCACGGCGCGGAGCATCTTCGACCCGTCCAGCCCGCCGATCGGTAGCCAGTTGACCAGCCCCCAGACCACGGACACCCAGATGAAGGCCCCCACGAAGAACACCAGGTACTCCCCGTACCGGTCGGCGGCCGCCAGGTGGATGCGCCACGGACTCTCGATCGCCAGCTGCCCGAACCGGCCCAGGCCGCCCAGCTGGGCATACCAGTACAGGCCCAGGCCGGCGAAGAGGCCCACTGCGGAGCCGGATGCGGCAATGGTGAACAGCCTCCAGCCCCCGAGGGGGATGTCCCGCTCCCTCCAGTACGTCGCCCCGCCCAGCGCGTAGATGGTGATGCCCTCGACGTGGCCGCCGAGGCGCCGCACCGTTGCCGCGTGGCCCAGTTCGTGCAGTACCACCGAGAGAAGGATGGCGACCGCCCACAGGGTCGTCGCGACCGGGCCGAGTCCGGTGTCGAACAGGATCACCAGGACGAGCAGGAAGGTGAAATGGATGTGGACGGGGAACCCGAACAGCCGGAAGCGCACGGCGGCCAGCGTAGTTGGTAGTGGCGCCCAACCGGCTGCGGCCGGCAGCTACCGCGGAGCCCTCAGGGAGACGGGTGCGCGCCGCCTTCCAGGGCCGCGAGGGCGAAACCTGCCAACCGCTCCACCGATCCGGCCAGGGACGGGAGGTCCACGCCCGAGATGTTGGGCATCACACCATGCCTGTAACGGGCGTAGACCCCTTCCAGGATGGCCGCCAGGCGCCATGCCTGCATCGCCCGGTAGTACGGAAGCTCCGATACGTCCGCCCCCGTGAGGGCCGCGTAACGGGCCACCATCTCCTCCATGGACGGGAAACCGCCGTCCTGGACCACCGAGGACCGCCAGAGCTCCGGCCCGCCGGGATCGATCCAGTCGTTGGCCAGGTACCCGAGATCGGTCAGAGGGTCGCCCAGGGTGCAGAGCTCCCAGTCGACCACGGCCCCGATCTTCCCGTTCTTGACGATCAGGTTGCCGAACCGATAGTCACCGTGCACGACACCGGTTCGTTGCTGGGTGGGGATCCGGTCCCCCAGCAGGGTCCGGACCCGGTCCATGACCGGAAGGTCCCGCTGCTTGGAGGACTCCCACTGGCGCGACCAGCGGCGCAACTGGCGCTGTACGTACTCCTCCCGGCGACCGAGGTCGCCAAGCCCGATGTCATCAGGGTCCAAGGAGTGGAGACCCGCCAGCACCGTCACGGCATCCTCTCCGAGAGACCTCCGCTCGGTCGGTGTCATGGACGAGCCCGCCGTCCGGTCGTGGGGCACCGCGCCGGCGACGAATCCCATCACGTAGAACGGGGCGTCGTTGACAGCCGGATCGCTGCATAGGCCGAGGGCCGGAGGCACCGGTACGCCAGTCCCGCCCAAGGCTGAGATGATCCGGAACTCGCGGGCCACATCGTGAGCCGTGGCCAGGACATGGCCCAACGGAGGCCTTCTGAGCGCATACTCCGCGCCGTCCGCTCCCCTGACCCGGTAGGTGAGGTTGGAGTTGCCGCCCGGTATGGGCGCGAACCGGAACGGCCGGACGGCGCTCTCGATGTTCCTCACCATCCACTCGGTAACCCGCTCCCGGCGGATACCTGGAACGGCGCCGTCCGGACCCGAGCCGTCCGGTGGATGCTCCTGCCCGGTCCCGCTCACAGCGGCCCCTTATCGGCCCGGCGGAGGGTGATCTGCAGGAGCGGCCCGATGGTCACGGTATAGATGACGGTACCAATGCCGACCGCCCCACCCAGCAACCATCCGGCGATGAGCACCGTCCCCTCGATAAGGGTGCGGGCCAACCGTATGGACATGCCCCGAGCGGCCAGGCCGGTCATGATCCCGTCCCTGGGCCCGGGTCCGAGGCGCGACCCTATGTACAGACCCGATCCGATGGCCACCATCCCGATACCGCCGACCAGGTACAGGACGCGCAACCAGAGGGTCTCCGTCTCCCCCACCACGAACAGCGTGAGGTCGATCATGACCCCCACCAGCGTGGCGTTGAGAAGGGTGCCGAGACCGGGACGCTGCCGCAAGGGGATCCATCCCAGCAAGACGACGACGCTGACCCCGATGGTCACCAGCCCCACCGACAGAGGAGTCCGCAGGGCGATGCCCTGATGGAAGGCGTCCCACGGGGACAGGCCGAGGTTCGCCCGGATGTTGAGGCCTATGCCGGCGCCGAACATGGCCAGCCCGAGGGCCAGGCCGGGGATCCGGACCAGCACCGCACGGTGACGAGCGGTAAGCAAGAAAGGCACCTACAACCGGGGCAAGCGGGACGGGCCACCCGTCATCACGAGTCGTATCCGATCGGGCTGGACCATGGCACATCCTGTTGGAGTCGCCGAGCGTGCGGACAGCGTAGACGCGCCGACCGGAGTGCATGGATCCCCGTGACGCCGCGATCCGGCGATCCCATTCGGCATTTGCGGTGGTACGCTTGTGGACAAGCGAGCCGCGACTCGTGGCCGGGCGCGCCCGATTGCGGATCGTGCCTGCCAATGGCCATAATTGAACTGCGCGGAAGCCGAAGGAGTCAGACGCGATGGCCGACTACAAGATGATGGTGTGGATCGACCAGGATCTGTGCACCGGGGACGGCATCTGCGAGGAAATAGCTCCCGACGTGTTCGAGGGTCGCGACGACGGCCTGTGGGTGGTGAAGGAAGAGGCCAGGCACTTCGGCTCGACCCTGGTCTTCGACGATGAGAACGGTGACGGTCACGGCCCCGAGGGCGCCCGCGGGGTGGCGCGAGTGCCTGACAGCCTGATCGAGGACGTGATCGAGTCCGCCGAGGAGTGCCCGGGGGAATGCATCATGATCGAGCCCTACAACCCCGAGTTGGTGGCCGAAGGCCGATAGAACGGCGCCCCACCGGTTCCCAGGCCATACCCGGATGATGACGACCGGCTGGCGCCGCCGGGGACTGGCCATCCTGGCTGCCACGCTCCTCCTCTCGACCGTAGCCCTGTTGCCGGCCGGCGCCCAGTACTACCCCCCTGGCCCTCCCGGCGACGGTGTCGTGATCAGCGACGACGGGCTGGTGCTCCCGGTCAGGGAGATCAGGGATGACGGATACGTGGTCACCACCACCTGCTGGAACGAAGCGACGGTGACCGGAGGCACGTACATCTCGCACGTGGAAGTGGTGATCGACCCCGGCCATGGAGGTTCGGAATACGGCGCCGTGGGCAGCAACGGGCTGACCGAGAAGGCCCTGAACCTGGACGTCTCGGAACTGCTGATCGAGGAACTGCGCGAACGGGGTTTCAACGCGATCATGACCCGGACGACCGACGTCCGCATCCCCATCGTGGTGCGGGCCGAGATCGCCCGAGCCCTGAAGCCCGACGTGTTCATATCCCTCCATCACAACGGCGGGGCCACCGCCCGCTCCGAACTCCCCGGTACCGAGACCTACCACCAGATCGAGGGCGCCAACTCGAAGCGGCTGGCCGGCATCCTCTTCGAGGAGCTGCAGGGGGCCTTCTCGCAGTACGACGTCGCCTGGCGCAAGACCGTGTTCCAGGGCGCCTCCTCCGTGCTCCGCGTCGAGGTTCAGGACGACCTGTACGGCATCCTGCAGTACACCCCCGGTATCGCGACGGTCATCACGGAAGCCGCCTACCTCTCGACGCCGGCCGAGGCCCGGCTGCTGGCCGATCCGGAGGTGCAGAGGGTTGAGGCGGTGGCCATCGCGGACGGAATCGAGCGGTACCTCACCACCAGCGACCCGGGCTCGGGATTCAACCCCATGTTCAGCACCTCCAGGAAGCTCTCCGCCGGGGGGCCCGGCGGCTGCAGGGACCCCGAACTGGGCGATCTCGGCGTCGACGAACCGGGCTTCGACGACGTTCCGGACGGGACGCACCGGCAGGACATCGACGCCCTGCGGGACAAGGGCATCCTCGACGGCACCGAGTGCGGTCCCGACCTGTTCTGCCCGCGCCAGCCCATCAAGCGCTGGATGATGGCGGTGTGGCTGGTGAGGGCCCTGGACGGCGCGGACCCCGATCCCGTCACGGAATCCCGGTTCGTCGACGCCGGCGCCGATCGCTGGTGGACTCCCTACGTCGAGCGCTTGGCCGAGTTGGGAGTCACGCAAGGCTGCAAAACGGCGCCCGCCCGCTTCTGCCCCTACGGCGTGGTTACCCGGGGCGAGATGGCGACGTTCCTCACCCGGGCCTTCGATCTCGGTACAGGTCGCCCGAGCGGCTTCACCGATACCGCCGGGAGCGTCCACGCGGACGCGATCAATGCCGTTGCCGAAGTAGGCATCACGCGCGGCTGCATGATCTTCCCAGCCCGCTACTGTCCCAGCGCTCCTACCACCAAGGGCCAGATGGCCACCCTGTTGGAGCGAGCCCTAAGGCCGGCTCCCAGCGCTTCTAGCTAATCGCAGCTACTCAACTAGAAGTCGAACAGCGACATCGCCGTGCCGCCGCGGATGGCAGCCCGGTCCTCGGGCGGGATGGCGGGCAGGTAGTGATCCACCAGGGACAGCACCTCGGAGTAGCCGGGGTTCTCCTTGATCCACGGCCAGTCGGAAGCGTTGAGCATCCGGCCGGCGCCGAACGCGGCATACACGCGGTCCACCACCTCCTGGAGGTCCGGGTGCGGATAGGGGGTCTGGGTGAAGGCGTACTGGCCCGACAGGTGCACGTAGAGGTCCTCCGGATGCTTGGCGGCCATCTCCTCGATCAGGCTCAGGGAATCCGGCGGAAGCGGGATATCGAAGCGGGGACGGCGGTCCTCGTCGATGGCTATCTCCATCCAGATGTCGGGACAGAAACCCAGGTGGTTGAGCACCACCTTGAGACCGGGAAGCGCCTGCATCACCCCGTCGAGTAGGCCCACCTGGACCGGGTCGCCGTAGAACCACACCTTCATGTCCAGGTCGCGCATCGCCTCCAGGGCGGGGAACACCGCCAACGAGTCGGGCGCCTGGCCCTCTTCACCGCCGAAGCCGTAGAAGCGAAGCCCCTGGATGCCCGCCTGCTCCGCTCGCCGGGCCACCTGGCCACCGCCGTCCTCCGCATCCGCGTCGTAGACCCCCACTCCGGCGAAGCGGCCGGGGAACTCGACCAGGATCTCCGCCAGGTAGTGATCGTGGACCGACAGCGGAACGATCACCGCGTGGTCCACCCCGGCCCCGTCCATGGCCGCCAGGAACTCCTCCGCCGATTCCTCCCGCTCGACCGGGGTCATCTCCTCGAAGACGTCCCGCGGGTACTGCTCGCTAGCCGGCTTGAAAAGATGCAGGTGGGCGTCTACTACCGCCATGGTGTCGAACCTCCGTATGCCGCTGTCCTCCGACCGGCCCATACGTTACAAGCCGCCCCGAGCCGACTGGGGGTCTCCCCGCACGGCGACACAAGGGAAGGGTGCGCATGGCTAGCACACCGGACCCGGGCACGCGGCGGTATCCTGACTTCTTGCCAGGCGCCGCCGCTCCCGACGGTTGCCCGCTTCCAGGACAGTGCGGCGCTGGGGTGGATCCATCAGGGCATCCGCCGGCATCACGGTGGCGTAGCCGCGGCTGCTTCGGGAAGGAGAGGACCGTGAGCGATGCCCGGACGAACATGGCCGACTACGAGGAGGCCCGCCGGACGTTCCGGCTCGAGGTGCCGGCCGAGTTCAACTATGCGAGGGACGTGGTCGACGAGCGGGCACGGGCGCGTCCGTCAGACCTCGCCCTGCTGGCGCTGGATCCTCAGGGGGGAAATCCCCGGCGGTTGAGTTTCGGCGACCTGTCCGAGCGATCGAACCGGGCCGCGAACTTCCTTTCCGCCCTCGGGGTGACGAAGGGGGACAGAATCTTCCTGATGTTGCCCCGCATCCCGGAGTGGTACGACGTGATGCTCGGCGCCTTCAAGCTGGGGGCCGTCCCGATGCCCGGAACCGTGCAGCTCACGCCCAAGGACATTCGATACCGGATCGAGAGTTCCGCGGCCACAGTGGCGGTGACCGATCCTGAGGGCGCGGCCAAGGTCGACGAGGTGCAGTCCACCTTCCCGGCGCTGAGGCAGCGGATCGTCGCCGACGGGGCATACGGTGACTGGATCTCGCTCGAGGACGGAATGGAGCGAGCCAGTACGGCGGAGCCTGACTCGGCGCCGACCGCCGCAGCCGACCCGCTGTTGATCTACTTCACATCGGGCACGACGGGCCAACCGAAGATGGTGCTGCACACGCACGCCTCCTATGGGATCGGCCATGAGGTCACGGCGCGGTTCTGGATGGACCTCAGGCCCAATGATCTGCACTGGACGATCTCAGATCTTGGCTGGGCGAAGGCGGCCTACGGGAAGCTCTTCGGTCAGTGGAGACGTGGGGCGGCTGTTCTCGTATGGGACGGCAGGGGAAAGCCGGACTTCGACCAGATCCTGCACATCGCTGAGAGTTACGGGGTGACGACGTTCTGCGCTCCCCCCACCATCTATCGACAGTTCGTCCAGATGGACCTATCGCGATTCGACCTGTCACGGATGAGGCACGCGATGGCGGCGGGCGAGCCTCTGGAATCCGAGACCTTCGAGGTGTGGAAGCAAGCAACCGGTCTCGAGATCCATGACGGCTACGGACAGACCGAGACATGCATCACGGTCGCCAACTATCCCAGCCTGCCCAAGAAGCCCGGGTCGATGGGCAAGCCGAGTCCCGGCTACGAGGTTGCGGTCGTCGACGATGGCGGGGTGCCGGTGGAGCCGGGAATCGAGGGGCAGATTGCGATCAGGGTGAAGCCCCAGCGACCCGTCGGCCTCTTCTCCGAGTACTGGAAGGACCCGGAGCGCACCGCTGAGGTGTTTCAGGGCGACTGGTACTACAGCGGCGACCGGGCCCACGTCGATGAGGACGGATACTTCTGGTTCGGTTCGAGAACCGACGATGTCATCATCTCCGCCGGATACCGGATCGGACCTTTCGAAGTCGAGTCGGTGGTGATGGAACACCCCTCGGTCGCCGAGACCGCTGTGATCGGAGTGCCGGACCCTGAACGAGGCGAGGTCGTCAAGGCGTTCGTAGTTCTCGCGCCCGGCCGGGTGGCATCGCCGGACCTGGCGAGCGAGATCCAGCAGCACTGCAAGAAGTCGACGGCTCCCTACAAGTATCCCCGTCAAGTCGAGTTCGTGGAGGAGTTGCCGAAGACCATCTCCGGCAAGATCCGCAGGGTCGAACTCAGGCGACGAGAGGCTTCGACCGAGTGACCACCCGGCACGTTAGGGCGCTGGGTCTCAGCGGCTCTTTGGCCGAAGTCGGCGCAGGGATCGAGAGGTTGGCCGACTGGATCGTTGAACGATCAGAAGAAGTCTGGCCGCAAAGTCCTCAACGGGTGGCAAAGCCCACAAGTTCCGTCGCCCGGCAGCTCTCCTCGGTCTAGGACTCGGTGCCGGCTTCTGCGGCCAGGCGTTCTTCCCGGGCCTCTTCGATCTGGTCGGCGTGGTCGGCTATCCAGGCGAGGTGATGGCCGGTGAGGTAACGGCGGAGGAAGGTCACCATGTGCTCGAGGAGTTGGGGCTGGTCCTCCAGCAATGGCGGCCCGGTGGCTTCGCTGGCCCCGCTCACCTGGAGCTTGGGGCCTCTCATCCTGGGGTAGATGAAGCCGACCTGGTGCTCGACATCCTCGTTGAGAGCGCCCTTGAGCACCAGGCGCATGGCGGAGCGGGTGGTGCGCCAGTCGATGTCTCGAGGCGCATCCGGCAGCGGACTGATCATCACCTGGACGGGCGCGCCCTGATCCTTGTCTACGAACAGCAACGCTTCGGTGGCCCGACCGTAGGCGACCAGCGCCACGGGGCCGAACGAGGCGGCCGTCTCACCCAGCAGGGCAGGGAGATCTTGTCCCAGCAGGCCGGGATCGGCATCTCCATCCGACAGTCCGTGGCCTCTCAGCTCCACGCTGATCACCCGGAACCCGTGGGAGGCCACCTTTGCCGTGAGCGGACCCCAGGCATCGAGGTCGTCGCCGTGGTCATGGAGGAACACGACCGCCGGGCCGTCCACCGGCCACTCGTGGCCGCGGAGAACCAGCCCGTCAGGAAGCCGGATGGCGACCGGGACCGGCGTCGCCGGCATCAACCGGTGAACGGTTGCGGGTTGAAGCACCGAAAAACCCGCCCGCCCGGGTCGGTGGCCAGCTCCGGCTGTTCGTTCCAGCAACGATCCAGGGCATGGGGACAGCGCGGGGCGAAGGAGCACCCGGGCGGCATCATCTGGAGGGACGGCACCAGGCCCGGGATCGGGTCCAGGCGCCGACGCGTGGCGCTCACCTTCGGCAGAGCACGGAGCAGGCCCTGGGTGTAGGGGTGGCGCGGGTCCTCGAACAGCTCGTCCACGGGGGCTTGCTCCACGATCTCGCCTGCGTACATGACGGCCACCCGGTCGGCCACCGCGGCCACCACCGCCAGGTCGTGGGTGATGAGGAGCATGGCCATGTTGCGTTCCCGCTGCTCCGTCACGAGCTGGTCGAGGATCTGGGCCTGGACGGTCACATCGAGCGCGGTGGTCGGCTCGTCGGCGATCAGGATGTCGGGGTCCAGCACGAGGGCCATGGCGATCATCACCCGCTGCCGCATGCCTCCCGAGAGCTGGTGCGGGTACGAGTCGAGCCGGGAGATCGGATCGGGCAGGCCCACCTTGGTCAGAGCGTCACCGGCCAGTTGGCGGGCTTCGTCCTTGCTCACGTCCCGATGGGCCCTGATCACCTCCACGATCACGTCTCCCACCGTGAACACCGGGTCGAGGGAGGTGAGCGGATCCTGGAAGATCATCGAGATCGAATCGGCCCGGATGCTGCGCATCCGCTTGCCGCTCAACCTCAGCAGATCCTCGCCACGAAACCGGATCTTCCCTTCCCGGACCCGCACCGGCGGGTTGGGGAGAAGGCGCATGATGGACAGGGCGGTGATGCTCTTACCGCAGCCGCTCTCGCCCACCAGGCACAGCACCTCGTTGGGGTAGATGTCGAGCGACAGGCCGCGCACCACGTCGAAGGAGTCCCTCCGGGAGCTGACCATGGTGCGGAGCCCTTCTATCGAGAGCAACGGGGCGCTTACCGGCTGGTCGCCACCGGATGGCCGGCCGCCTTGATCGGTCATGGTTGCCATCTCAGCCTCTCCGCAGGCGGGGGTTGACGACCGTGTACCCGACATCGGCCAGCCAGTTGGACAGAAGGACGACGGTGATCAGCACCAGCGAGAAGAACTGTGCCACCGGATAATCACGTCTCAGCACCGCGTTGACCAGCACCTGCCCCAGGCCGGGCCAGCCGAAAATGGTCTCGACCACCAGCGCATAGCCCACGATCTGCCCGATCCGCAGGCCCGCCAGCGACACGATCG
>WTGW01000195.1 GCA_011523395.1 Acidimicrobiia bacterium | reverse complement strand
GATCCCGAGCCTCGAACACATCCGACATGCCGCCCCGCGCGATCTGCGCGGTCAACTCGTAACGACCCAGCGAGTTCGGAGCAACCATTCAGGAAGGTACCGCTAGACCGCGCACAAGAGGCTCGGGATGGTGGCCGACCACTTTCATACCAGGTAGTTTGCCACGGGCGAGTCCCTTAGCGTTTGTTTGTCAGCTCAGTGGCCAGGGGCCGGTTGCCAGTGGCCAGTGAGCGACCGGGAGTCAATCAAGTTCCGTTAGGCCCTCAACCCTGTTGGGTTGTCCGTCTCACTCCGGTTAGACCATCCACTGCCCACTGCCCACTGACAGCTACTCGTCTGAGGCGCCGGTGGGGATCATGCCGATCCAGGTGGCCAGCACCGCTCGACCGACGGAAGCCGCCGCCGCCCTGCCCGACCCGCCGCCACCGGGCCCGTCGGGATAGACGACCACCGCCACCACGATGGTGGGGCGGGTCGCGGGCCAGACCCCGAAGAACCACCCGGCCGGCTCGCCCGCGCCGGCCTCCGCAACTCCCGAGCTGCCGACAGCCTGCACCGGGCGGCCCTGTGAAGCGCCGCCGACCACCAGCGGCCGGCTCTCTCCATAGAGTGACAGGGCGGCTTCGTATCCGAAGGTGTCGGCCATGGGCTCCGGATCCGTCTGCGAGACCTGGTTGGAGTCGGCGTCGAACACCCCGGCGGTTATGTACGGGCGCATCATCAACCCGTCCTGGCCCGCGCCGGCCACCCGCGTGGCAATGCCCAGCGCCGAAAGCGGGTCCATCTCGTCCAGGGTGATCGTTCCCTCGGAGGTCAGCAGTTTCGACAATGACCCGGCGATGGCGCGATTGTCGAGGGGACCGCCGGTGCTCTCCGTCAGGGCGTCCCACACCACCGCGGCGTTCGTCCCGACCAGGGAGTTGGGATTGAAGGACGGCGCACTCGCCATGGCCAGCACGCGACCGGTGGCAGGATCGAGGGCCACCACCGCGCCCCGCCGATCGCCGAGGGCTCGGGCGGCGGCTGCCTGGAGCTCGTGGTACAGCGTCAGCTGGATCGAACGGGGTCGCAGGTCGTCACCGAGCAGCGCGTTGAGGATCCCCGAGGTTGTCAGGTCACGGCGCGACCGGAGGAGCGAGGCGTGAGCGGCTTCCACACCTCGATCACCGAACAGCGCCGACGAAAAGCCGACTACGTGGGCATATACCGACCCGTACAGGTATTCGCGCCGGTATGCGCCCGGATCGAGAGGATCGGGCACCGATCTGGCCAGCACCACCGCGTCCGCGGAGAGTATCTCGCCGCGCTCCTGGCCCGACCGGGTGAGCTCCACCCGCGGGTTCCGGGGGTTCTGGCGAAGCCGGTCGGCCGCGATGGCTTGCCAGTAGGTGAGGTCCACCACGAGAACGAGGAAGACGACACCGAGAACCAAGACCACTCGGCGGATCGGCCCGTTCACACCCGCTCCTCGTGACTGACGCGGGCCAGAACAGCGAGAATGAGGAAGCCGGCCATCGTCAACGACAACCCGTACGACAGGAAGGGGATCGGCGCGGCGGTGCCGGGCAGGAGCCCCACCGCGCCCGCCACGGAGAGCGCGGTCTGGCCACCAAGGAGCAGCGACAGGCCACCCGCGAGGAGTTTGTGGAAAACCTCGCCGGCCCGCAACGCGATGCCGAACCCGGTAACCACCATCAGGGCGTACGCGGCTAGCACCACTACGGTCCCGGCCAGGCCCAACTCCTCGCCGACGGCCGCGAGCGCCAGGCTGGTGGTCGCCTCCGGTATCAGGTCGGGTTCACCAAGACCGAAGCCGGTACCCGAGAGGCTCCCCGCCGCCAGCCCGAACAGGCCCTCGGCGAGCCGGTTCCCCGGACCCTCCGGTTGGGTCCATGGATCCGTCCACACTGCTATCCGGGTCTGGAGGCCCTCCGACAGCCAGGGACCGGCCACCAGCCAGATGACTCCGGCGCCGAGCCCGCCGACCAAGTAGGCGGACCGGTTGGTTGCCATGTAGGCCATCACGCAGAACATCCCCACCACGATCATGGCCGTTCCGGAATCCCGGATGGCAAGGCCGATCAGGACGAGACCCAGCAGGAGGAGCGACTGCCAGGTCGTCGTGACCCGAGCCGGGTGGAGCGGCGCTGTATACCGGCCTCCTGCGGCGAAGAATGCCTGCCTCTCGGACAGGAGGATGGCGAAGAGGACCACCACCACCAACTTGACGATCTCGCCGGGGTTGAGAACGACCGCCGGACCCGGACTCCACGCCCACCAGATCGTGCCACCGTCCGCGCCCAGAGAGGGGACCACCACCAACCCGGCCGCGAGGGCCAGGAGAGGCCACCAGCCACCGCCCCTCTGACCCAGACCCTTCTCGGAGACGGCGTAGAGCCAGAGGCCGGACATCGTGGCGCTGAGCAGGAGCCACCAGCCATGAAGGCTGGCCAGGTTCTCGTCCAGCCGATAGATAGTGATGAAGCCCACCGCCGCCAGGACGGATGCGGTGGGAATCAGGAGGGGGGTGGCGTCCGGCGCCCACGCTCTGATCGCCACGAGTAGCAGTCCGAACGCCACGGACAGCACCAGGAAAGCCGCCAATGCCGGCATGGCCCGTATCTCCTCCCGGGCCAGGTTGACGAGCAGGACTCCGAAGGCTGCCAGGCCACCTGAACCGCAGACGAATACGAGCTCCGCCGACCGGCTCATCGAGTCGGGCCGTCCGGACGCCCGCACCATTCACGTAGAGCCATCGGAAGCGGACAGGGTGTCGCGTTCAATCCCCGCTCGCTTCGTCCTCTGTGATCGCCACCACTATTACGGACACGTTGTCCAACCCTCCTGACCGGTTGGCGGCTTCGATCAGCGCCCACACCATCTCGGAGGGCGCCCCGCTCTCCAGGATGCGGGCAATTCGATCATCTCTGACCATCGACGTAAGACCGTCCGAGCACAACAGCAGACGATCACCCACCGAGACCTTCAGTCGAGCTCCGTCAACCTCCAGACCGTGGCCGAATCCCAGCGCCCTCGTGAGGACGGACCGTTCGGGATGGCTACGGGCCTGTGCCGGCTCCAGCCGTCCGGCGTCGACCTCCTCCTGAACGAAGGTGTGGTCGACCGTTAGCTGCTTGAAGCGTCCGGCATGCCACCAGTAGGCCCGGCTATCCCCGACGTGCGCCAGGGTGACCACGCCGTCGGGACGTAGTTCGGCGAGCGTGAGCGTGGTCCCCATTCCGGCTAGTCGGGGTTTCTCTAGAACTTCTTCCAGGATGGCATTGTTGGCCACCCGCACCCGCTCTTCGGGAGTCCCGGGGGCCCCGACCGCCGCCTCGATGGCCACGCTACTGGCCACTTCCCCACCGCGATGGCCCCCCAGCCCATCCGCGACCGCCACCAACAACTCACCGGACGTCCTGCCGTCATGCTCGGGGTGGATCGAGTCCTCGTTCTTGGGACGCCTGTGGCCGGTGTCGCTTCCGGAAGCCCAGACGAACCTCACCTCACCTCCAGGACGGTCTTGCCGATCTGGATGGAGTCACCCCGGCTCAGCGCCACGACCGCGGTCACCCGCTTTCCGTTTACGTAGGTACCGCTGGTGCTACCCAGGTCCGCCAGGGTGAGCGACTCCTCCTCGGGATCCAACCGGGCATGGAGATCCGAGGCATAGGCGTCGTCGATTCGTACATCCGCCTCGCTGCCGCTGCCGAGCACGATCGGGCGCCGGACATCGAATTCCAATCCGGTCTGGGTATCGCTCCTGACCACGGTCAACCCGGTGCCGGGGCCGCCCAGGACCCTCCAGGGCTTGGCGCCGACATGCTCGGCCACCGCGGTGGCCACCCTCCAGACCAGCAGGTAGACGAGGGCCACGAAGATGAACTTGAGAGCAACCAGGATCGCCGCGGGCATCTAAGAGACCATCCTCAGGCGGCGCCCGACCGCGCCGACGGGTGCCCGCGCCATCCGTGCCTCAGCATCCTCGGGGTCGCGCGCCGGTGCCACGCCGGTCAGTCTACGGCACCGGACACCAGCGCCACCAGCGGGTGGTGCCCGACCTCCGGGAAGGCGAACACGGCGCCTCGCCTCTGGCATGGAGCCGGGTTGTGGATCGTAGGCTGGTTGGGCACAATCGCGACCAGCGAGCAGGGGAGTGGAGAAAGTGCCCGCAGGAAGCCGACCCGTAGTGGTGATCGCCGAGGTGCTGGCGGCAAGTTGCGCGGAGTACCTACGGGACACCTGCGAAGTGGTGGAGGCGTCCGGGGAGTCCAGGTCCCGCCTCATGGACCTCCTCTCGGGTGCGGAGGGGCTGGTGGTCCGCAGCGGCACCAGGGTGGACCGGGAGCTAATGGACGCCGCCCCGCGGCTGCGGGTGGTCGGCCGGGCCGGCGTGGGCGTGGACAACATCGATCTCGACGAGACCACCCGCCGCGGCATCCTGGTGGCCAACGCTCCACTGGCCAACAGCATCTCGGCCGCTGAGCACGCCTTCGGGTTGATGCTCGCCCAGGCCCGCAACATCGCCCGGGCCGACGCCACCATCCGGGCCGGCAGGTGGGACCGGGCAGCCTTCCGGGGGGTAGAGCTCCACGGCAAGGTCCTCGGCCTGGTGGGTATGGGCCGGATCGGCACGCTGGTGGCGCAGCGGGCTCTGGCGTTCGGGATGAGCGTGCTGGCCTACGATCCCTACATCACCGCCGACCAGGCCCGGCAGGCGGGAGGGGAGCTCAGGGACCTGGACTCGCTGCTGGCGGACTCGGACTTCATCTCCCTCCACCTCCCGAGGACGCCGGAAACCGAGAACCTGCTCGACGCGGACGCCTTCACCAAGGTCAAGCCCGAAGTACGGATCGTCAATGCCTCCCGGGGTGGGATCATCGATGAGGATGCTCTGGCGGCGGCTATCCGCTCGGGACGGGTAGCCGGCGCCGCGCTGGACGTCTTCGCAACCGAACCCCTGGTCGGCGGGCCGCTGGTCGACCTACCCCAAGTGGTGCTCACCCCCCACCTGGGGGCATCCACGGCCGAGGCCCAGGACAAGGCCGGTCTGCATGTCGCCGAGGCGGTGGTGGCGGGGCTGATGGGCGAGCCGGTTCCAGCCGCCGTCAACCGGGTCTGACCGCCTCCGCCCTCCCGGCTGTATTCTTATGCATCAAGTGTGTATAGTCATGCAGCCATGACGCTGCAGGTTTCGGTACTAGGCGCCTCCGGGTACGCCGGGGGCGAACTCATCCGGCTGGTGGACGACCACCCGGAGATGGAGATCGCCTGCCTCGGCGCGCACAGCCGGGCCGGATCCCGGCTGGGTGAAGTCCATCCGCACCTGGGCGGCGGCGACCGCCGGTTGGAGCCGATCCGCTCCGACCTCCCGGCTGGGATCGACGTCGCCTTCCTCGGCCTCCCGCACGGCTCGTCATGGGAACCGGCGCATCTTCTGGCCGAGGCCGGGGTGGCGGTGTTCGACCTGGGAAGCGACTACCGGATGGACACGCCCGAGCGATACGAGGCCGCCTACGGGAGCCCCCACCCCCTTCCCGCCGAGCTGCCCGCCTGGCTGTACGGGCTACCCGAGCTGTTCGGCGGCGCCCTCCCCGGTAGCACCCGTGTGGCAGTCCCGGGTTGCTACCCGACCTCGGCCCTGCTCGGCCTGGCCCCGCTCCTGTCTGCCGGTCTCATCGATGGCCCCATAGTGGTGGACTCCATGTCCGGGGTTACCGGAGCAGGACGCGGGCTGAAGGCCGGGCTCCTTTTCGGAGCGGTGGACGAAAGCGTCAAGGCGTACGGGGTGACGACCCATCGCCACCGGCCCGAGATCGAGATGGGATTGGAGGCCGTCGCCGGTGTCCCCGTGCCCGTGCAGTTCACCCCCCATCTGGTACCCATGCAGCGGGGCATCCTCTCCACATGCTCGGCAACGCTCACCCGGGCCGGGGAGGTCGACTCGACCCTCCGGGACGCCTATCACGACTCCAGTTTCGTGGACGTGCTCGACACGCCACCCCAGACCCGGTGGGTGGTGGGCTCCAACCGCGCCCTCGTCTACGCAGCAGAGGACCAGCCCACCGGACGCGCCATCATCACCGTTGCGATCGACAACCTCGGGAAGGGCGCCGCCGGGCAGGCGATACAGTGCGCCAACCTCGCTCTTGGGCTCCCCGAGACGGCTGGCCTGACCACCGTCGGGTGGTTGCCGTGACCACCGGCCACACCGCCCCCACTCCGCACCGGTCGCGCATCGCCAGCGCGATGGCCAAGGCCAGGGTCCTGACGGAGGCCATGCCCTATATCCAGGCGTTCGCCGGCAAGACCGTGGTGATCAAGTACGGCGGTTCAGCGATGGTGGACGATGCGCTGCGGTCCAGCTTCGCCCGTGACATCACCCTGCTGGGGCTGCTCGGCCTCCGGCCCGTGGTTGTCCACGGCGGAGGCCCTCACATCTCCAGGGCAATGGCTCGGGCGGGGATAGAGCCTCGCTGGGTGGACGGCCTGCGGGTCACCGACGAGAAGACGCTGGGCGTCGTCCGGGCAACGCTGGCAGGTGAGATAAACCCCGACATCGTCCGGCTACTGGAGGACCACGGCGCCGCGGCGAGCGGATTCACCGAGTTCGGCAGCGAACTGCTGGTCGCTCGCCAGCTCCACCCCGACCTGGGCTTCGTGGGCGAGGTCGTGGACGTGCGCACCGACCGGATCGAGGGTCTGCTCGACCGGGGCGTGGTGCCGGTGGTGGCGCCCCTGGCTAGCGGGGCGGACGGGAACGATTACAACATCAACGCCGACACCGCGGCCGGTGCGCTGGCCGCCGCGCTCGAGGCCCGCAAGCTCATCTACTTGACCGATGTGGAGGGGCTGTATCGCGACCTCGATGACGAGAGCAGCCTGATCGATGCCATCTTCATCAACGAACTACGGGAATTGTTGGGAAGCGGTAGTGTCTCGGCGGGGATGCTCCCGAAACTCCAGTCGTGTCTCGAGGCGCTGAAGAACGGCGTTCCCCAAGCCCACATACTCGACGGCCGGATCCAGCACGCCGTGCTCCTGGAAGTCTTCACTCCGGAAGGAATCGGAACCATGATCACACGAGACAAGAAATGGTGACCAACTCCCTGACCATCCCCGAGCGGGAGGCTGCCTCGATCATCCAGACCTACGGCCGATCCCCGGTGACGTTCGTGCGCGGCGACGGCTGCCGCCTGTACGACGAGGACGGCAACGACTACCTCGACTGCCTGGCCGGCATAGCGGTGGCATCCGTCGGGCATGCGAATGCCGCGGTCGCCGCGGCGGTGGCGCGCCAGATGACCCGGCTGGTCCACGTGTCCAACCTCTACTACATGGTCCCACAGGTCGAGTTGGCAGAGAGGCTCACGGCCCTCTCCGGACTGGACCGGGTGTTCTTCGCCAACTGCGGGGCCACTGCCAACGAGACCGCCATCAAGCTGGCCCGGCGGTGGGGCCAGAAGACCCGAGGTCCCGACTGCCACGAGATCGTGTCCTTGCTGGACTCGTTCCACGGACGGACCCTCGGTGCCCTGGCCGCCACCGGCCAGCCCAAGAAGCAGGCCGTCTTCCAGCCCCTTCCCCCGGGGTTCGTGCAGGTACCGGCCAACGACATCGAAGCCATATCCGGCGTGGTCGGACCGCAGACCGCGGCGGTGATGGTCGAGACGACGCAGGGCGAGGGAGGAATCCGTCCACTCCGGTCGGACTACCTCCGGGCGCTGCGGGAACTCTGTGACGAACGGGACGTGCTGCTCATCCTCGATGACATCCAGGCCGGTATGGGACGCACCGGATCGTGGTTCTCATGGCAGCACCTTGGGATCGAACCCGATATAGCCACCCTCGCCAAAGCGCTGGCCAACGGCCTGCCGATCGGCGCCTGCCTGTCGACGGAGCGGGCGGCGGCGTTCGACTACGGGGATCACGGCACCACCTTCGGCGGCGGCCCCGTGGTCACCACGGCGGCGCTGGCCGTGCTCGAGGAGATCGAGCAGCGCGACCTTCTCACCAACTGCCGCCAGCGGAGCCGGCAGTTCGTCTCTCTCCTTAGTGAGATCCCGGGGGTCAGCGCTGTCCGGGGTCGGGGGCTGATGCTCGGCGCCGTGCTCGACTCCCCGAGAGCGGCCGACGTCAACGCCGCGGCCCTGTCCAACGGGTTGCTGGTCAACAACGTGACGGAGGACACCGTGCGCTTCACCCCGCCCCTGATCATCAGCTCCGACGAAGTGGACGAGGCGGTCGCGAAGTTCGAAGCCTCGCTCGCCTAGGGGATTCCGGTTCCGCTACCGGCCAACCTGCCTGGGCCGAGCCCGCCCGCAGCGGCCGAGCAAAGACACCGCCTTGGTCGTCTCGCTTCATAGCATGGCCCTATGAGAACGATTATCAATACCCTGACTCCTAAGCCCGGCGTTTCCTGGCGGCTGCTACTGGTTGCCCTATCGGCCTTCGGGTTGCTGGCCGCGGCCTGCGCCGATGAGCCGAGGGACAGTCTCGGCGACGGTTCCCTGGGCACTGTGGAGGTCGCCGCGGGTGAATCGATCCAGATCCGCTCCGTCTACACCAACGGTGGAGACCTCACGCTGTTCGGCAACTCGGCGGAGCGGGCCATCGTGTTCGCCGTGGAGGACTACGGTCGCATCCACGGGTTCGCCGTGAACCTCGGAGTCGGACTCGACGACATGTGCTCGCCCGAAGGCGGCATGATCACCGGGTCGATGGTGGTAGCGGAGGGCGATGTGGTCGGTGTGGTCGGAACGAACTGCTCGGCGGCGGCCGCCCATGCGTCGCCCCTCATCACCAGGGCAGGCATGGTCCTGATCTCGCCGTCCAACACGGCGCCGTCCCTGACGTCGGACCTGGCCGGCAACGAGGGTGGAAGCCACTTCGCCGGCTACTACCGGACGGCTCACAACGACCTGATCCAGGGCGAGTCCGTGGCCCACTTCCTATCCGGAATGGGAGTGAGGAGCGCCGCGGTGGTCCACGACGGCGGTCCCTACACCCTGGGTCTCGCCACGGCCTTCTCCGACGCGTTCGTAGAACACGGAGGCGCCATAACCGGCACCTGGGAGGTTGACCGAGAGGACGAGGACCTGGTACCCGTCCTCACCGAGATAGCCGCAGGAACCCCCGATGCCCTGTTCTTCCCGATCTTCTGGCCGACCGGCCGGTACCTGGTGGAGCAGGCCGCTGAGATGCCGGAGTTCTCGGACATGGTGTTCTCAACCGCGGACGGATTGCTCAACGACAACTTCCTTAGCCTGCCCCAGGGCGAGGGCACCTACGTATCGGGCCCCGACACACGCTTCGGGAACAACACCAACCAGACCACCGGCCAGAGCGCGCCCAGCCTCAGGGCCCGGTTCGAGGAGACCGCCGGTGGATCACCCACCGGGACATTCTGGGGCCATGCCTACGACGCCACGGTCCTGCTCCTGGACGCGATCAGCGCTGCCTCCTACGTGAGGTCGGATAACGGGGCCCTCGTGGTCGACCGGGCCGGGATGCGCGAGTACCTCGACAACCTGTCAGGGTTCCAAGGCATTACAGGGGCTCTGAGTTGCGATGAATTCGGGGACTGTGGTGGTGCCGGGGTGGTGATCTACGAGCACCTCGACTCCACCGACGTAGATGCCACCCGCCAGAACGTGGTCTACGAGGTCGGGCCCGACGACCGGTAGGGACCCCTCTCAAGCTGGGGCTCTTCGTCTCAATGAGACCACCACTACGAAGATCCCGCTTGCCACCAGCGTCATGGCGGGACCGGCCGACAGGTTGAAGTAGTAAGAGATATAGAGGCCGGCGACAGCGGCTACGGCCCCCAAGGCCGCGGCCGTCATCATGACCGAGACAAAACGCCTCGCCAACAGGTACGCCGTGGCGGCGGGTGTCACCAGCATTGCCAAGACGAGAACAATGCCCGCCGCCTGAATCCCTATCACCACTACGAGGGCGAGCATGACCAGAAAGGCGTAGTCGGCAACGTTGGCTCGTGTGCTGTTTACCTGCGCTCCCAGGGGGTCGAAGCTCGCAAAGAGCAGCCAATGGTGGAAGGTGAAGAGCCCCAGGATCACCACCACCGTAATCCCGAGGGACACATAGATGCCGGTGGGGGTTATTGCCAGGATCTGGCCGAGAAGCAGGTCTTCTATATTGACCTTGATCGTCGTTGACCTCGCCAGCATCACTAGTCCCAGCGCAAACATGGTCGCGAACAGAATGCCTATGGAAGTATCCGAGCTGAGGCCCGCACGCCGGCTCACGGTCCTGACCAGCAGGGCGACGGCGACCCCGGTCGGGACTGCGGCTATCGCCGGGTTGATGCCGACTATGTACCCGAGAACTATTCCCGGGAGCACGGCGTGGGCGAGAGCGTCGCCGATGAAGGCGAGGTTCCTGGGAACGGCGTACGCGCCGACCAGCGGACACATCACGCCCACGAGGACCGAGCCGATAAGGGCCCTCACCATGAAGCCGTGCTCAAGTGGTGCGAATACGAAGTCAATCACGTCGAGTGGTCAGGACGGTGCTTTAGAAGACGGGGATGGGTTGACCGCGACGTCGTGACCTGGCGTCTCGTCTCCGAGCAGCGGGCCGACCGGACCTTCATCGGCACCCTCCTAGCGCCCCCCGTCGGTGGCGAGCCGCACCCCGTGGGCGCCGTACATCTGCTCCATGACCTCCGACGTGAACACCTGGTCGGGAGGGCCGCAGGCGCATACGTGGCGGTTCAGACACAGGATCTGATCGAAGCGACCAGCCAGGTTGGTCAGGTCGTGAGTCGCTAAGAGGACGATTCGCCCTTCGTCCCGCAGGGTCTGGAGGACCCCGACCAGGGCTTCCTGCGCGGCGGCGTCAACCCCGCTGAAGGCCTCATCCAGCAGGAGCACGCTTGCCTCCTGGGCCAGCGCCCTGCCGACGAACACCCTCTGCTTCTGCCCTCCGGAGAGTTCCGTCATCAGAGCGGATCGATGATCCCACAGGCCCACACGGCCCAGGCAGGCTTTGACGATCTCTCGATCTCTCTTCCCGGGCCGCCGGAACCATCCCAGCCTGCAGCAGCGGCCCATCATCACAACGTCCATCACGGTCACAGGCAGTCGCCAGTTGACGCTTTCTCGTTGAGGCACGTATGCCAACCCTCCACTTTCCTGTCCGGCGCGGTGAAGGGTCACCTTGCCCTGGCGAACCGGGAGGAGACCGGCGATAGCGTTGAAGAGGGTGCTCTTGCCGGCTCCATTGGGCCCTACGACGCCCATCAGCGTCCCCCCATCCACGTCGAAGCTGATGTCAGTCAGCGCCAGGTGCCCACCGACCTCGACCGACACGCCCTGAAGGGACATGCTCGCCCCGTGTGAGGTCGGGGCGGTGATC
The DNA here is from genome assembly GCA_011523395.1 of Acidimicrobiia bacterium. Lineage (GTDB taxonomy): Bacteria > Actinomycetota > Acidimicrobiia > Spongiisociales > Spongiisociaceae > Spongiisocius. The sequence continues at coordinate 4,779 of WTGW01000195.1, read as the reverse complement.
ACTTCAATGCCTCAACAATGCGTTCCACGTTGGTTCGCACCATGCCGAGGTACGTGTCAGCGCCGCTGCCTTCCTCCCCGAGGGACCCCGAGTAGAGCTGGACCACCGTCGCGCCGGTTTCCCTTGCCACGGCTTGCGCCAACTTGTCGCTGACTGTCGTCTCGCCGAACAGTGCCGGCACGTTGTGTTCCCGTATCACCTCGACCAGTCCCGCAATGTGCTCCGCTGAGGGTTCCACATCAGTCGCCAGGGACGGTATGACCAGCCCGACTATCTCGAACCCGTAGAGCTCTGCGAAGTACGAGAGGCTGTCATGCGACGTGACCAGGAGTCTGCGCTCCGGCGCCACCGCATTGACCTGCTCCTGGGTCCAGGCGTGAAGCTCGTCGAGCTTCTTCCCATATTCCGAGGCGTTCTGACGGTAGGTGTCCGCGTTCTCGGGGTCGATGGCCGCAAGCCGAGCCGCTATCTCGTTGACCGCGATCTTGACCCGGATCGGGTCGAACCAGAAATGCGGGTCAAAAGCGCCGTGATGGTGGGCGTGGCCGTGCTCGTCCTCCTCGTGCCCGTCTTCATCTTCGTGCCCGTGCTCGTCCTCGTGCGCGTCGTGGCCTTCATCGGGCGCGCCGCCCGAGTTGGCGATCCCTACGAACGCCAGGCTCGACGGCGCACCGCCGACGTGCCATTCGTCTTCGATCTCCATGTGCGTGAGATGGACCCCGAGGACATGACCGCTGTTCGGGTCGGCGACGTACATCATGTCGCCGAGGGCGATCATGGCGGGCGAGGGACTCCCGAACACCATCTCGAACGGGTCGACCAACTGCATGGATTCGATCAGCTCGCCGTCGTGGGCGTCGAACCCGCGCAGAACGCCGTCTGCCGCGAGCATGTAGAAGGTTTCGCCGTCGCTCGAGAACGCAGCCGCAGCACTGGGCTCTGGGAACACCTCGCGCATTTCGCCGTAGGCCACGTCCACCAGCCAGACGCCGCCCTGGACACAACACTCTCCGCCGGGGAAGAGGGTCGATTGGCCGAAGAAGTTCTCGCTGTGATGGTGGCCGAAGTACTGGCCGATCGCGAATTCTCCATACGCGCCGGCCTCCGCCGGATAGGGGATGAGCTCACGCTCGTAATCGCCGTCGTGCGCGTGCAGGAAGAGCGTCCCGTCCCAGCAGCCGAAGACGGCGCCGTGCTCGTTATGCGATTCGCCATGCAGGCGATGGCAGGCGCCTGCGTCGAAGACGAGTTCGTTGCCAAACGTACGCACCTCAACGCCTTCCGGAAGGATATTCCAGAAGTTGGGGTTTTCCAGGTACTCAGGATGCGGAGTCGAGACGGCGACGTGTCCCTCAGAGATCACCAGGGCTGCGCCATGTTGCGGCCCGGCCTCGAGCACGATCGGTTCATAGTCACCCGTAGAGCCGGTCAGATCCTGCTCTTTGATCAGGATCACGTGGCCGTTGGTGTCGGCGAAGATCGTGGTCCAGCCGTGGCTGTTGACGTAGTGGACCGGCATCTCCTCGACGATCTCGAGCGAGTGGCGTGACACGGGTTCGGTGACCAGGTCGTAGTGATCGCCGTGCGGGACGAGGAACACGCCGCCGTCGAAGACGTGGATCCGGTCGTCGCCGTCCTCCGGCCCGCGGGCGAGCACGATGCCGTAGCGGTGGGTGGGGCTGGGGTACACGGTGGCGCCTGGGGCGGCGACCTCGAAGACTCCGCTGTCAACGTCATCGGTCGACAGATCGATGACGGACAGGTGCGCTTCGACCGCATCCGCAACGAGCAGGCGCCCCATGATCATCTCGCCATGGCGGTTATCCGCGTGCTCATCGGCGTGATCATTCTGTTCATCGGCATGATCATCGTGATCGTCGTGCATGTCAGCCGCGGCGAACTCCAGGGGATCGACGACGTCACCAAGCGCGACTATCCGGGACTCATCCGCACTGGCGCTATGCAAGAGATCCTCCAGCCATGCGGCCTCGAGCTCGAGACCGACGGTGAACACGACATCCGCATCCGCCACCCTGGCGACGTCGCGCGCTCCCGGCTGGAATGAGTGCGGATCGCCACCAGCTGGCAGCAGGCCGAAGACCTCGACCCTTTCTCCACCTACCTCTCGAACCCAGTCGGCCACGAAGTTGGTGGTTGCCACCACCTGGATAGGTGGCCCGGAGGGTGTGGCACCCTCCCCGGGAGCCGTTGGGCTCTCCGCGGCAGCAGTCGGCTGTGGGGCTTCCGTTGCCGGCGTGTCCGGGTCACCTCCGCAGGCAGCCAGCAAAGCCACACCGAACAGGAGAAGGCCGACAGTCAACGCCCGTGCCAGAGGTCCAAAACCTATGCTGCGATATCGCACCATCAACATTCCACGTTTCCTTCCAGCCCGTAGGAGAAATAAAAATGATAATCATTCTCATTTTACTCCCGCATCCTCCGGAGCGCAGATCGAGTCGATCTCACGAATCGCGAACCTCTACCGTTGAATAGGTAGATGAACCTGCCTCCATTCCAGACCCTCGTCGACGAGCACGCCAGGCCGCTGTATCGCTTCCTGTGCGGAATGGTGGGCCCGCTGGCTGCCGACGACTGCCTGCAGGAGACCCTCCTGGCGGCGTTGCGGGCCTACGACGGTCTGAGCCATGACAGGAATCTGAAAGGCTGGCTGTTCACGATCGCCCATCGCAAGGGCATCGATCACGTGCGGAGGTACGCCAAGGAGATCCCATCTCCCTCTCCCCCGGACCGCGCCTCACCACCCCAGACCGTAAGAGACACCGACCTCTGGAACCGGGTGGCCCGCCTGCCCCCCAAGCAGCGCACCGCGGTCACCTTGCGGTACCTGGGGGACCTGCCCTACGCGGATGTAGCCTCGGTCATGTCCATCAGCGAGCCGGCCGCCCGCCAGAACGTCCGCGCCGGGCTGGCCTCCCTTCGAAAGGAATTCACATGAGCAGAGTTGCCGACCGGATCAGGAACCTGCCATCGCACGATCACACGGGTGCTGTGGACCGTTTCGCCCGCCGCGCAGTCGAGGAGGGAACGGTCCGGGTGGCCTACAGCGCGGTGGAGTCTCCCATCGGCGATCTGACCGCCCTGGTGACTCCACGAGGCCTCCTTGCCCTCGCGTTCGAAACGGATGATCTGGATCGGATCATGGAATCGGTCGCGGCGAAGGTGTCCCCCAGCATCGTCCGGACGCCGTCGGCGATCGGACCGGTGCGTTCCTGGCTCGACTCCTACTTCGAAGGCCGTCCGCAGCCCACGCTCGGCCTCGATCACTCCCTGATCACGCCATTCCAGGAACGGGTGCTCGCCGCCACCGCCGCCATCCCGCTGGGCGAGGTCCGCACCTACGGGCAGGTGGCCACCCTGGCCGGAAACCCCAAGGCAGCTCGCGCCACGGGACGAGCACTGGGCGCCAACCCCATCCCGATCGTCCTACCCTGCCACCGGGTCGTCGCCGCCGACGGCAGCCTCCACGGCTACGCCGGCGGCCTCAACCGCAAGCGCCTCCTCCTCGACCACGAAAAGGCCATCTTCGGCGCCCGGACATAGTGACCGTTCTCCGGTAGGCCGGTTGTCCGATCATTACCCTTCCGGTATGCGGCCTACCGTCATCATGAAGGCGGCCATGACCCTCGACGGGCAGCTGGCTGCCGCGGACGGAACCTCCCAGTGGATCAGCTCGCCCGAGGCACGCCGGGATGCCCACCGGCTGAGGGCACAGGTTGACGCCGTGATGGTCGGCGCCGGGACCGTCCGGGCCGACAACCCCCGGCTGACGGTCAGGCTGCCCGCGGAGAGCGGTGAGAGGGTGGAGCAACCGGTACCCGTGATCGTGGCCGGATCGGGTCCGCTTCCGGCCGGAGCGCAGCTGTTCCGCCGCGATCCCGTCGTGCTGGCGCCGAGGGAGGTGGACCTACCGGGGCGGCTGATCGTGGCGCCCGACCCGACGGGTGACCGCGTGGACCTCGCTAACGGCCTTGACCGGTTGGGCTCGCTCGGAATAACGACCGTCATGCTGGAGGGAGGGTCCGGCCTGTTCCGCTCTTTCCTCGATGCCGGTCTGATCGACCGGGCTGTCCTCTACTACGGCCCGCTACTTGCCGGAGGGATCGGTGCTCCCATGTTCGGGGGTCGGTGGGAGACCCTCACGGACGGACACGCCGTGCGCATCGGAGGAGTCCGCCGTCTGGGCCGCTCGATCCGGGTTGATATCGATCTGGCCCGCTGAGGGAGAATCGAAGCCTGCCGCCTGCTGTCGAGCTATGGGCAGAGATCGTGACCACAATGTTCTCAGATTTGTAGATATTTAAAAGGTGTATCAGATGGTTTATGTCACAAAGGTGTGGTATGATACGAACATATGTACGAACACTTGCTTGACTACCCCGAAGAAGAAACGATCCGGCCCGGCGCTTCGCCGATGGCCGGGTGGGCCTTGCCGGAGAATGGCCTGTTCATGTCGGCCTACCAGCAGCACCGGCAGCGCGTGTATGACCGGGCCGAGCACATGCTCCGGAGAGACGGCTACCGGCACGCCGAGGTGGAGGACGCCAAGACTGAGGCCGGCCTAGTCCGAGCCGAGGCCCAGATCAGCCGTGCCCGCGGCGAACAACTCCGATGGGTCAAGAGTTTCTTGCTGAACCGAAGCGCCGTGTCGTTCGGATACCGCAGCGCGATCGACTACGTCGTGTCCCGAGCCGATGTGCGCCGCCCGACCGCCCGCGACCTGGTGTATCTCGCCGAGCGTCTGGATGTCGGGATGGTCGA
>WTGW01000239.1 GCA_011523395.1 Acidimicrobiia bacterium | reverse complement strand
GCTCGCCACCGCCCGGGTCGCAACCCCACGAACCCCACCGCCACACGCCCCCACGAACCGGCCCTCCGACGCTCGGGTACCCTTCCCGGCACGATGTCAGCTCCGGCCACCACCGCTCCCGTCCCGATCCTCGGTCCCTCCGTTTCCCCGAGGACGATCGACTCCTTCCTCCGGGCGGTCCCCTCCGTGGACGAGGTGGGCGTGGCGGAGCGAGCCGGCGCCCTGTCCACCCGATCGGTGAAGCGCGAGTCCAAGCTGGCAGCGCTCGACCTGGCCATCCGGATGTGCGACCTCACCACCCTGGAGGGCCGGGACACCCCCGGCAAGGTCGTCCAGCTAGCCTCCAAGGCGGTCCGCCCGGATCCCACCGATCCCTCCATCCCCCCGGTGGCCGCCCTCTGCGTCTATCCCAACATGGTCCCCCACGCCGTTGAAGCCCTGGCCGGAAGCGGCAGCGGCGTAGCCGTGGCCTCGGTGGCCACCTATTTCCCGTCCGGCCAGGCCCCGCTGGATGTCAAGACCCACGAAACCGCCTGGGCGGTGGCCGCCGGCGCCACCGAGATCGACATGGTGATCAACCGGGGCGCCTTCCTCTCCGGCGACTTCCTCAGGGTGCATGACGAGATCGTGGCGGTCAAGGAGGCCTGCGGGCCGGCCCACCTCAAGGTCATCCTCGAGACCGGCGAGCTCAGCACCTTTGACAACGTGCGGAAAGCCTCGATGCTGGCGATGGCGGCCGGCGCCGACTTCATCAAGACGTCCACCGGCAAGGTTTCCCCCGCTGCCACCCTGCCCGTGACCCTGGTGATGCTCGAGGCCATCCGCGACTTCCACGCCGCCACCGGAACGCCCGTAGGGATGAAGCCGGCCGGAGGGATCAGCACCGCCAAGGTCGCCATCCGCTACCTGGTGCTGCTGTCGGAGACCCTGGGGCCCCACTGGCTGACCCCCGACCGCTTCCGCTTCGGGGCCTCCAGCCTGGTCAACGACCTGCTCATGCAGATCCGCTGGCTCCGTGACGGCCACTACCAGTCGCCCGACTACTTCACCAAGGACTGATCCGCCAGATGAACCCCTCCGAAGAGCCCATGACCCCAGCCGAAGAGCCCATGAGCCCCTCCGCGACGACCGAGCCCGCCCAGAGCCCCGAGATCGTCCCCACCGGCCTCGACTACGTGGCTTCCATCGAGTCCACCGATGTCGTCACCGTCGACCCCAGCTACGACCTCTGGATCGACGGCGAACCCAAAGCGCCCAAGACCAACCGCTTCTTCCCCACCATCAACCCTGCCACCGAGGAGACCCTCAGCCGGGTCGCCGAGGGAGGCCCCGAGGACGTCGACCGAGCCGTCAAGTCGGCCCGCAAGGCCTACGAGGGCGCCTGGGGCCGGATGCCGGGCGCCGAACGGGCCAAGTACCTCTACCGGATCGCCCGGATGCTCCAGGAGCGGTCCCGGGAGTTCGCCGTGCTCGAGACGCTGGACGGGGGCAAGCCGATCAAGGAGTCCCGAGACATCGACCTGCCCCTGTCAGCCGCCCACTTCTTCTACTACGCGGGCTGGGCCGACAAGCTCGAATACGCCTTCCCGGGCCTCGACACCGCCCCGCTGGGCGTGGTCGGCCAGGTGATCCCCTGGAACTTCCCGATGCTGATGATCGCCTGGAAGGTGGCCCCGGCCCTGGCCACCGGCAACACGGTGGTCCTCAAACCGGCCGAGACCACCCCCCTGAGCGCCCTGGCCTTCGCCCGCCTGACCGCCGAGGCCGGCCTCCCCCCCGGGACCCTCAACATCGTCACCGGCGACGGAACCACCGGCGCCGAGGTCATAGGCCATCCCGGTGTCGACAAGGTGGCCTTCACCGGCTCCACCGCCGTCGGCAAGCAGATCCAGCGCCGCCTGGCCGGCACCGGCAAGCGCCTCACGCTCGAGCTGGGGGGCAAGGCGCCCCACGTCATCTTCGACGATGCGCCCCTCGACCAGGCCATCGAGGGGATCATCAACGGCATCTTCTTCAACCAGGGCCACGTGTGCTGCGCCGGCAGCCGCCTCCTGGTCCAGGAGTCCATCTTCGACAGCCTGATGGACAAGCTGCGCCTCCGCCTCACCCACCTGCGGGTGGGCGACCCGCTCGACAAGAACACCGACGTGGGGGCGATCAACAGCCGGGCCCAGCTCGACAGGATCACCGACCTCGTTGACATCGGCGTCTCGGAGGGCGCCGAGATGTACCAGCCGCCGTGCGTGCTGCCCGATCGGGGCTTCTGGTTCGCCCCCACCCTGTTCACCGGCGTCTCCCAGAGCCATCGCATCGCCCAGGAGGAGATCTTCGGCCCGGTGCTGTCGATCATGACCTTCCGCACCCCGGCCGAGGCGGTGGAGAAGGCCAACAACACGCCCTACGGATTGTCCGCCGGAGTCTGGACCACCAAGGGCGCCCGCATCCTGTGGATGGCCGACCGGCTCGCCGCCGGGGTGGTGTGGGCCAACACCTACAACAAGTTCGACCCGGCCTCGCCCTTCGGCGGCTACCAGGAGTCCGGGTTCGGCCGGGAGGGCGGGCGCCACGGCCTGCTCCCGTACCTGGAGGGGCACTGAGAATGTCCATCCGGCCCGTTACCCGACAACCAGACCCAGGCCAGAGCATCGAGGGCCGACCCGTCCCCGAAACCGTCCACACCCTCCCGGCGTCCCGTGCCCGAGATGTCGGAGTTTCAAGGCCGATCGACGCCTTCCTTGTCAATTCCCGTCACCCGGACGCGAACGTGTCACACCCTCCCTATAGGTTGGTTCATGCCAAGCACCGCCACCGGCCGACAGCTGCGCAAGCTCCGATCGGCCCGGCCGGGATGGAGGGAACATACAGAAGGGGTTTCGTGAAGCGACCCGCCGTCTCACCCGGCATCAGGCCGGGCGTGGCCGCTCACGCCCCTGACCATGGTGGTGGTGGCGGGGGAGGGCCCTGTGGGGTCACCCCCGGCCCGCCGGCGGCGTTTCTCGCGTTCTTCCAACCAACCAGCCGCCCCCCAGGACGACCCGGCACCCTCCCAGGAGGTGGGTCGTGAGCCGGCTGGCGGTCCGCAAGACCTACAAGCTTTACATCGACGGGGACTTCCCCCGCTCCGAGTCGGGCCGGTCGTTCCCCGCCCTCGACCACAAGGGCGAGGTGGTCGCCCGGGTGGCCGCCGGCACCCGCAAGGACCTGCGGATGGCGGTCCGGGCCGCCCGCCGCGCCCAACCCGCCTGGGCCTCCCGCACCGGCTACAACCGGGGCCAGATCCTCTACCGGATCGCCGAGATGGTCGAGGACCGGGCCGAGGCCTTCGGCGCGGCCATCAAACTCTCCGGCGTCAGCGCCGCCAAGGCCCGCCGCGAAGTCGCCCAGTCCGTGGACCGGCTGGTCTGGTACGCCGGGTGGGCCGACAAGTTCGCCCAGGTGATGGGGAACCTCAACCCGGTGTCCGGACCGTTCTTCAACATCTCCACCCCCGAGCCCACCGGCGTGGTGGGGGTCATCGCCGCCGAGCCGTCCCCGCTGCTCGGCCTGGTCTCACGCATCGCGCCGGTCATCGTGTCCGGCAACACCGCGGTCGTGCTGGCCTCCGAGCGTTGGCCCACCCCCTCCATCACGCTGGCCGAGGCGATGGCCACCGCCGACGTCCCCAAAGGGGTGGTCAACATCCTCACCGGCCCCAAGAAGGCCATGGTCCCGTTCCTGGCCTCGCACCTGGACGTCAACGCCATCGATGCGTTCGGTGCCGAGCCCGCCATGATGCAGGACATCGAGGCGGAGGCGGCGGCCGGGGTGAAGCGGGTGGTCCGCCCGCCCGGCGGCGAGATCGACTGGGCCGGGGCGCAGA
>WTGW01000138.1 GCA_011523395.1 Acidimicrobiia bacterium | reverse complement strand
GGTCAGTGGTCAGTGGTCAGTGGTCAGTGGTCAGTGGTCAGTGGTCAGTGAATGGGTGTAACGCAGGACTGTTGGGAGCAAGAGGCTAGGTTCGGGGGCCAGGGCAACTTGCCTTAGCGCAGGGTCGGCCACTGGCCACTATGCGGGTGGGGCCTCGGGGCGCAGATGGGGGAACAGGACCACCTCGCGGAGGTTTCTCTGGTCGGTCAACAGCATCACCAGCCGATCAACACCGATGCCGAGACCTCCGGTGGGGGGCATGCCGAGTTCCAGCGCCTGTAGGAAGCCTTCGTCCACCGGGTGGGCGGTGTCGTCCCCGGCTGCGCGGGCTGCCGCCTGAGCCTCGAAGCGAGCCCGCTGGTCGAGAGGATCGTTGAGTTCGGTGAACGCGTCCACGAGTTCGGCGCCGGCGATGTAGAGCTCGAAACGCTCCACCAGGCCCTCGACCGAACGGTGCTGGCGGGCCAGCGGGGAGATGTCAATGGGGTGGTCGATCACGAAGGTGGGCTCCCACAGATCGTGCTCGACACGCTCGTCGAACACCTCCTCGACCAGTTTGCCGAATCCCCAGTCCGGATCAGCCTGCAACCCGGCCGCCTCGGCCAGGGCTCGTAGCTCGGCAACGGGAGTGGCGGGCGTTACGGAGGCGCCCAGCGCCTGGGACACCAACTCGAGCATGGATACCCGCCGGTAGGGAGGCCGAAGGTCCAGCGGGCGGCCCCGGTACGTGATTTCGGTGGCGCCGACCACCCGCTCCGCCACGGCCGGGAACACCTCCTCCATCAGGCGCATGATGTCGCGGTAGTCGGCCAGGGCCTGGTAGGCCTCGAGGGTGGTGAACTCGGGGTTGTGCCGGGCGTCGATCCCCTCGTTGCGGAAGACACGGCCCAACTCGAACACCCGCTCCATGCCGCCCACGATCAGCCGCTTGAGGTGCAGCTCGGTGGCGATCCGCAGGTACATGGGTAGCCCGAGCGCGTTGTGGTAGGTCTCGAACGGGCGAGCCAGCGCCCCGCCCGCCTGGACCTGTAACACCGGCGTCTCGACCTCCACGAACCCGCGTTCCTCGAACTGGCGGCGCAACTCGGACACCACCCCGGCTCGGACCTCGGCGATGCGCCGGGACTCGGGATTGACCAGGAGGTCCAGCTCGCGGCGGCGGAACCGGACCTCGGTGTCCTTGAGTCCGTGCCACTTGGCCGGAAGGGGCCGCATGCTCTTGGCCAGCAATGCGAGGTCGGCCAGGTGGACGCTCAACTCGCCGCGGCGGGTGGTCATCACCTCTCCACTGGCCCAGATCCAATCGCCCTGATCCAGATCCTCGAAGCGGGCCAACCCGTCCTCGCCGAGCCCCCCGGCCTCAGCGAACAGCTGGATCTGTCCCGAGTGGTCCTGGAGCACCCCGAAGATCAGCCTCCCGAGGCGCCTGGAATTCATGAGGCGTCCGGCCACCCGGACCTCTATCCCGGTCCAGGTGTCTGCGTCCAAGCTGCCGAACCGCTCGTGCAGCTCGGCGGCGGCCGCATCCCGGTCGTATCCCAGCGGGTACGGCTCGACACCTTCGGCACGAAGCCGGGTGACCTTCTCGAGCCGCCGGGCGGTGAGTGGGTGCTCAGCGAGACCGGCCCCCTCGGGGACCTCGCTCTCGGGTGGTGTCTCGGACCCTGCCATCGGTGGGCAGGCTACTCGCCCCGGCTCAGAGATTGCGCTCCCATACGAGCCGGAGCCCCTCGAGTGTCAGGGTGGGGTCCACGGTGCTGACCAACCGCGACAACGGGGCGATGACCGAGGCAATCCCGCCGGTGGCCACGGTCGCCACCCGTCCGGCGCCTGCCCCCTCCATCTCTTCGAGGATCCGGGCCAGGATCCCATCGACCAGGCCCGCATAGCCGTACAGCAGCCCGCTCTGGATCGCCTCCACGGTGCCCCGACCCACCACGGACCGGGGCTCCACCAGGTCCACCCGCCGGAGGGCGGCCGTGGCCGACACCAGCGCGTCCATCGAGACCTCGAGTCCGGGAGATATGGCGCCCCCGATGTAGGCGCCGTCCGCATCCACCACGTCGAAAGTCGTGGCGGTCCCGAAGTCCACCACTACCGCGGGGGCGCCGTAACGCTCGCGCGCCGCCACGGAGTTGACCACCCGGTCGGCGCCCACCTCCCGGGGGTTGTCGATCTTGATGGCCATCCCGGTCCTGACCCCCGGCCCCACCACCAGGACCCGTGATCCGACCAGCTTCTCCAGCGACGAGCGCAATGCGTTGGCCACCGGCGGAACCACCGATGACATGGCCGCCCCATCGAAGTCATCGGCGCGGTAGCCGGTCGGGCCCAGCAAGCCGCGCAACAGGATCGTGAACTCGTCCTCGGTCCTCTCCCGTCCGCTCGAGAGGCGCCACCGAACGACTATCTCGGAGCCGTCGAACAGGCCGATCACCGTCTGGGTGTTGCCGATGTCGATTGCCAGGAACACGGTCAGACCTCCCCGCCCGGTGGCTCCGCGCCCCGATCACCCGCGGTCATGGTTCCCTCCGATCCGTAGAGCAGGCTGGGATGTTCCAGCCTTACGCCGCGATCCGCCGGCGCGTCGCGCCGGTCGGCGACCAGATACACGTTATCGATGATCCGCACCGGCCCGAAGCGTGCCGCCGCCACCAGAACCGTCTCGCCCTCTGCGGTGGTTGCCGGGGTCATCGTGGCAGCCTCGCACAGGCGGGCGTACTCCAGCGCATCCTCGGCAACCGCACTCCGAACGGCCGCTTCCAGCACGGTAGACCTGCGCTCGCCCCGGTCGAACCGGTCGGCCGCGAGCATCAGGCCTCGCGACAGGGTTAGGGCCTCGGCTCGGCGCGCGCCCAGCAGCACGTTGCGCGACGACAGGGCCAGGCCGTCGACCTCCCTCACCAGCGGGCAGCCCACCACCTCTACCGGGAAGCCCAGGTCCTCGACGAGGCGGGTGATCAAAGCCAGCTGCTGGGCGTCCTTCCGCCCGAAGTAGGCCCGCTGGGGCTGCAGGCCGGCCAGCAGCCTGGTCACGACGGTGGCCACCCCTGCCATGTGACCGGGACGGAACTCCCCTTCCAGCCGCTCCCCGATACCGGCCACCGTCACTCCGGTCAGGGGCCGGCTCGGAAACATCTCCTCGGGGCCGGGAACCACCATCAGGTCCACGCCGCGCGCCTCGGCAAGGGCCAGGTCACGGTCCGGATCAGCCGGGTAGCGGGCCAGGTCGGCGGGGTCCTCGAACTGCAGCGGGTTCACGTAGAGCGTGGCCATGGTCTGATCGCATTCGGCCACGGAACGCTCCATCAGCGAGAGGTGGCCCTCATGCAGAAAGCCCATAGTCGGCACGAGTCCAACCACGCCGCCGGCCTGCGCCCTGGCCTCCGCCATCGTGGTCACCACCCTCAGGACGGCCTCCCTTCCTCGGCGGCCTTCCGGAGTATCTCCTCCACCTCGACCCTCCCGGCCAGCCGGGCGGTCAACCTGGTCAGGACCCTGAAGGCTTCCGATGCGTCCGGCGCGTGGCGGTCCACCGCCTCGATCTGGCGCCGGACCGTCCCGAGATCGCCCCGCGAGATAGGACCGGTCAGCGACTCCCGGAAGCCCAGGTCGAAGGCGTTGGCAACCGCCTGCTCCACCATGGGACGGGCCGCTGCCGGATCCACGCCGGCCTCCGTGAACATGTACTCCGCCACGCAGAGCGCCGCCGAGACGTAGTTGGCGGCCACGCCTCCCGCCGCGTGGTACAGCGGCTTGCGGTCATCCGCCACCCGGAACGGTCGGCACCCGAGCGACCGGGCGAAGGACTCCAGCTCCGTAGCCCAGTCGTCGGGGGCGGTTATCCCGACGAACGCGCCTGGGAAGGCGCGCGATCCGGCCTCCCAGCCCGGCAAGGTCTGCAGCGGGTGGAAGCTGCCGGTCACCATGCCGGCCTCGCGGAGCGGGTCCAGGACCCGGACCGATGTGAGGCCCGAGAGATGGATGGCGCCGCGTATCCGATCCGCCGGAGGAGACAGGGTCGCGGCCACCTCGGGAAGGGCATCGTCCCGGACCGCCACCACCAGCAGATCGGCATCGGGCATCGGCTCTCCGATAAGCCGTATCCGGACTCCGAGGTGCTCGGCCAGCGGCTGGTGGCGGATCCGGCGGCCGAAGAGGCCCACCAACTCGTGACCGGCGGTTCGAGCGGCCACCGCCAGCGATCCACCGGCCCGACCCGGGCCTACCACGACGATCTTCATTCACGCTCCTGGTTGCGGTCCGGATGGTCCGGTACCGATCCGTGGCCCAGATTACAAGCTCCACCGTGGTTGCAGACTCTGCCCGCGGCGGGTGGTGCGAGCGGGCCGATGCTCAGACGGCCACCGGTGCCGGGATGGCCGGGTGGGGGTCGTAGCCGATGACCCGGATGTCCTCGTAGCGGTACGAGAACAGGTCGTTCCGCTCGGGAAGGACCAACGACGGGAGAGGCCTGGGCCGCCGCCGGAGCTGCGCATCGGCCTGCTCGACATGGTTCCTGTACAGATGAACGTCACCGAAGGTGTGGACGAACTCTCCCGGACGGAGGCCGGTCACCCTGGCCACCATCATCAGGAGCAGCGCGTACGAGGCGATGTTGAAGGGCACTCCCAGAAAGATGTCGGCGCTGCGCTGGTAGAGCTGGAGGCTCAGGCGACCGTGGGTCACGTAGAACTGGAACAGCACGTGGCACGGAGGGAGCGCCATCTCCGGCAGGTCGGACACGTTCCAGGCCGAGACGACCAGCCGCCGGGAGTCGGGGTCGGTACGGATCCGGTCCACCACGTCGGACAGCTGGTCGATGGTCCGGCCGTCCGCGCCGGTCCAGCTGCGCCACTGCACGCCGTAGATAGGACCCAGGTCGCCGGTACCCGGGTGGGCCCACGCGTCCCAGATGGACACCCCGTTGTCCTGCAGATACCGGACGTTGGAATCGCCGGCCAGGAACCACAGCAGCTCATGGACCACCGAGCGCAGGTGGACCTTCTTCGTGGTGAGCAGGGGGAAACCCCTGTCGAGGTCGAAGCGGAGTTGGCGTCCGAAGAGGCTGTAGGTGCCGACGCCGGTACGGTCCTCCTTCAGGGTCCCCTCGTACCTGACCTCTTGCAGCAGGCTCAGATACTGCTGCATCGTCTACCGGTGCGGTATGTCGGGAACACAGGTCAAAGTTAATCAGGCGCGCGGCAGCAACCGCGGTAATTGCCGCCAAGTGAATTTCGCGGCCTGATCCGGTCGCGCCGACCCATCAGAACGAGGTCTCGCTCCAGTAGTCGAGCACGTCGCCCCGGCCTTCCACCCGGATGTCATCGGGCGCGATCCGGTTCCAGAGGTACAGGTACAGGTCGGAGGCCCGGCCCGTCACGGTGCAATCCACCGGACCCTCTCCCCCGGGACGGCCGGCCGAGTCGGCCGGTCCGAAGGAGACCGTCCAGTGACGGCCCGCGTCGGTGGCGACCACCCTGAGGGTCTTAGCCTCGGGAGCTCTCGGACCGCGGTCGGGCCGCGAGATGAAGAACACCATCAACTCGTCGATCCCGTCCGCGGCGTGTTCCACATCGAATCCGGAGACGGCGCCGGCGACCACTTCGGCGTCAACCCGATGGATGGCGGTCTCGTGGGCCTGGCGCCGCGCCCAGAACGCCCTGGAGTCGGGCATCTGCATGATGGTCCAGCAGTCGAGATCCTCGGGGGCGGACTCCAGGGCCGACACGAGCCGGGCGTGGCCCTCCCGGAACCAGTCCACCAGCCCTCCGTCGGGGGGCCAGTCGCCGGGTAGCAGTTCCTCACGGCCGGGAGGCTCCGGCCTGGCATCCCGGACCATCGTGCCCGCCCATCGGTGCACCCAGCCGGTGTGGCGCAACAACTGCCGCACGTTCCACTCGGGACAGGTTGGCACCGGATCATCCAGGGACAGGCGGGCAGCCACATTGGCCATGCGCCGGCCATCGGCGCGCAGCGACTCGATCCAGGCGCTCACGTCCATCGGCTACCCCCCTGCGAGCGGGATCCTCAGGACCAGGTGATCCTCCTCCACCGACCAGACCGCCCCGCCGACCAGGGCGAAGTCGGTGTAGTCCGTCTCGGCCTGCTCGATGAACGCCCTCCGGCCCTCGCCCGCCACCGGGGGCAGGGGACGCTGGCGCACGGCTTCGGCCCGGTTTCGGAAGCGTTCCAGCATCGCATCGATATCGAACTGTGCCACTGCCCCTCCTCTCCGGCTACCAGGAACGGTAGACGAGTCCGGCGTGCTTGGAGCCGGCCACAGCCAGGCTGTACGCAAGCGGTTCGGCGATCACAATGCCTGGGCGATCAGACCGAGCGAATATATCGAGTACTCGCTAGAATGGTTCCGGTTATCCTTGTATCCTTACTCTCGGAGTCCCGACATGCTCGCCAAACTGACTTCCAAGAACCAGTTGACACTACCGAAGGCCGTCATTTCGGCGTTTCCAGACGTGGACTACTTTGATGTCAACAGAGAGCGTGGCCGTATCGTGCTTACCCCCGTGCGCATCACGCGAGCGGACGCGGTACGGGACCGTCTCGCGGAACTGGGCATGTCCGAGACCGACGTAGCCGACGCAGTGGCATGGGCGCGCCGGACTGAATGAAGCCACTCCGGCTGGTTCTCGATACCAACGTCTTGGTGTCGGCCCTGCTTTTCGCAGAAGGGTCGCTGTCATGGTTACGCGTGTCATGGCAGTCCAAGACGATGATTCCCCTGGCGAGCGGAGACACCACCAGCGAGCTACTCCGAGTCCTCTCGTACCCGAAGTTCGAATTGGGAGCCGATGACATCGAACATCTGCTGGCTGACTATCTGCCATGGTGCGAGCCAGTCACCGTGTCGGAACCACCTCGCGTGCCGGAATGCCGCGATCCCTTCGATCAGCCCTTCCTGGAACTGGCTCTTTTCGGCGACGCCGACGCACTGGTAACGGGCGACCAGGATCTGCTCGCCCTTGCCCCCGTGTTCCCGGTTCCGATCGTCACGGCGCGAGCGATCCGACGACGAATCGAGGAATCGGAGAGTCCTACCTGACCGCGGGCGTCAGTCACCCGCCACGTCTCCGGCGGGCGGCTCATCGACACCCGCGGGCTGCTCAGAGGCCGCACCAAGGTGCTCCTCGTCCACGTGGTGCTGCTCGACGTAGGTGGAGATGAACGCCTGGATGATCGCGGTTGCCGGAAGGGCCACCAGCGCGCCGACCACGCCGAGGAGTGACGTACCGACCAGCACCGATCCGAACGCCACCGCGGGATGGAGCGACATCGTGCGGGCGGTGATACGGGGAGAGAGCACGATGTTCTCGATCTGCTGGTAGACCACCAGCCCGATGATCACCACCACCGCGGTGATAGGCCGCACGGTCAGGGCCACCAGCACCGGGACCAGCGCGGCCAGGTAGGTACCCACAGCCGGGATGAACTGGCTGACCACCCCGACCCACACCGCCAGCGCCAGGGCGTACGGAACCCCCACGATCAGGAGGAAGACGTACGTGAATACCGCCGAGATCAGGGCCAGGAGGGCCCGGGAGTAGACGTAGCCGCCGGTCTTGCGGATCGCGATCTCCCAGATGCGGCTCACCTCGGCCTGGCGCTCGGGACGCACCAGGGACAGCACCGTCCTGCGGAAGCGGGGCCCGTCCGCCAGCAGGTAGAAGGTGAACAGCGCCATGGTGAAGAGCTGCAGCAACAGGTTGACAGCCTGCGCGCCCACCCCCAGCACGCCGGTCGCCACGGACGCGGCGTAGGTCTGGAACGATCCTTGGAGGTCGATCATCCCGGCCGCCACATTGGAGAGGTTCAGGTTGAGACCGAACCGTTCGTTCAGGAAAGCCGTCAGGTCGGTCAACCAGCCGGGGACGTTCGATATGAGGGAGGCGATCTCCACCACCATCGGCGGGAATGTGACCGCGGCGAACACCAGACCGACTACGAAGGCCGCCGCGAACACCACGCTGGTGGCCAGACCCCGGCGCAGTCCCCGCCTGGCCAGGAAGTCGACACCCGGCTCCAGCGCGAAGGAGGCGAATAGCGAGAGCAGCAACGCCAGGAGAAAACCCCTCAGCCGGACGACCGACCACACCAGAAGGTAAGTGCCGAGAGAGGCCAGCACCACCAGCACGATGACCCGAGGTATCCACGGGGGCATGCCGTCGTGCTTCCGGCTCCCGGCCTCGTACTCCATGCCGGAAGACTAACGGGGAGGGGGAATCCGGTTGAGACACCGAACCGGCCCGTACCGCTCCCGCCGATAAAGTAGACCGCCGGACTAGAACAGGAATCACCCTATATGGACAGGCAACCGATCGTCTGGAAGGCCTCAACTGCGGAGGTGGCGCGCTCCCGCACCGCCGACTTCATGGCTCGCCACGGGATCGACACCTACCAGGACCTGGTCGGGCGCTCGATCGCCGATCCGGAGTGGTTCTGGGAGGCGGCCATCGGCTACCTGGGCATCCCGTTCTCGAAGCCCTATCACACCCTCGTCGACACCAGCGACGGGATCCAGTTTCCCCGGTGGTTCTCGGGCGGGGAGATCAACATCTCGGAGGTTTGCGTCGATCGCTGGGTAGCCCGAGATCCCGAGCGGATCGCCCTGGTGGCGGAACAGGAGGACGGAACCCAGCGGAGCTACAGCTTCGGCGAGTTGCTGGAGTCGGTGGAGCGGGCCGCCGGCGCCCTGGCAGCGGCCGGCGCCGGCAAGGGCGACACGGTGGCCGTCTACCTTCCCATGATTCCGGAAGCCGTGGTGTCGATGCTGGCGACCGCCCGGATCGGCGCTATCTACGTGCCGATCTTCTCCGGATTCGGTACCGAGGCGGTCGCCTCCCGGCTCGAAGCCTCCCAACCCGCGGTGATGGTGACCGCGGACGGATACACCCGTCGGGGCAGTCCCATCGGTATGAAGGAGACGGCTGACCGGGCTATCGAGACGGCGGGCGTCGCCCCCAACGTGATCGTGGTCTCGAACCTGGGACGACCCGACACGCCCTGGACAGCCGGACGGGACCGCTGGTGGGAGGAGTCGCTCGAGGCCGCCCCGCGCCTGGGCGCGGTTGCCACGGACAGCGAGGATCCGGTACTGCTCGCCTACACCTCGGGCACCACGGGAAAGCCCAAGGGAGTGGTCCACGTTCACGGTGGACTGGCCGTCAAGCTGGCGGTCGAGGGCGCCTTCCAGTTCGAGATAGCACCCGGAGACCGGGTGATGTGGATGACCGACATGGGCTGGATCATGGGGCCTTGGATGGTGGTGGCCGGCCTGAGCAACGGCGCTTCCCTGGGCTGCTACGACGGCGCCCCCGACTACCCGACGCCCGGGCGCACCTGGCAGCTGGTCGAGTCCCTGGGCATCACGGTCCTTGGCATATCCCCCACCCTGATCCGCGCCCTCCAGCCCCACGGCGCCGACCATGCCGCCGCATGCGACCTGTCCGCCCTCCGGGCCATCGGATCGACCGGCGAGCCGTGGAATCCGGACCCGTGGTGGTGGCTGTTCCGGGAAGTCGGGGGCGAGCGGGTTCCGATCATCAACATCTCGGGCGGGACCGAGATCGGCGCCTGCCTGCTGTCGGTCAACATGTTGCAGGGCATCAAGCCGACCTCTCTAGGAGGTCCGGCCCTCGGTATGGCGATCGACGTGTACGACCAGGAGGGAAGCCCTCTCAGGGGCGAGGTCGGCGAGCTGGTGTGCTCCAAGGCCTGGCCCGGCATGACCCGGGGCTTCTGGGGCAGGGACGACCGGTACCTCGACACCTACTGGAACCGCTGGCCGGACATCTGGGTGCACGGCGACTGGGCATCGGTGGACGAGGACGGCTTCTGGTACCTGCACGGACGCTCGGACGACACGCTCAGCATCGCCGGCAAGCGGATCGGCCCGGCGGAGATCGAATCGGCGGCTGTGGCCCATCCCGGCGTGGTGATGGCGGCGGCCATCGGCGTGCCGCATCCCGTCAAGGGCGAAGCCATCGCGATATACGCCGTGCCTACGGCCGGGACCGACCACAGCCCCGAACTCGTCGAAGCCATCTCCGGCCAGGTGGTGGACCATCTGGGCAAGGCCTTCCGGCCGATGGCGGTCGAGTTGGTCGACGATCTGCCGCGAACCCGGTCGGCCAAGATCATGCGCCGGGTGGTGCGAGCCCGAGCCCTGGGTCAGGAACCCGGCGACCTGACCAGCCTCGAGAACCCCGCCGCCGTGGATGCCATCAATCGCCTCAAGGTCTAGTTGCTAGTTGCTAGTTGCTAGTTATTTATATTAGATTATACTGACCACTGACCACTGACCACTGACCACTGACCACTGACCACTACCTGCCCTGCTGTCGCATGATGTATTGGGCCACGCGGAGGATCTGGTCGTCCGAGAGGGTGCGCCGGAAGGCGGGCATCCTTCCGATCCCCGCATAGATCGACTGGACCAGGTAGGACTCGGGCTTGTCGATCGATTCGGCGCCCTCTCCCACCAGCGCCACGCCGGTGCCGCCCCGCAGGTCCGAACCGTGGCAACGGGCGCACAGCTGGACGTAGATCTCCTGTCCGGTGGCGTCCTCGGGCACATCCGAGCCTCCACACGCCGCCATCACCGCCGCCAAGGCGACGGCAGCGGCCGCGCCGAGGATGCGCTTTCGCACCTTCCCTACTCGCCCCGGATCGAGTTCAGGTAGTTGTAGATGGTGATGCGGCTCACCCCCATCACGTCAGCCACCTCGTTGATCGAGCGGCGGAGCCGGAAGGCGCCGCGCTCGTCCAGCAGGCGGACCGCCACCTGCTTCTGAACCCGTCCCAACTCGTCCAGCCTTCCGCCCAACTCCCCTTCCACCTGGGCGACCAGGTGATCCAGGGCGTCGTGGAGGGTCAGGACGCGTACCGCCGCCACCGTTTCCCCCTCCCATTCGAGGGGTATGCAGTCGCCGTCGGTCCCGTTCGGTTCGACGATCTCGGCCCCCATCGCCTCGACCAGGGGCCGGACCGCCTCCAGCAGGGGATGCTCCTCCCTCATGGAGTGACCGTCATGGTCACCGCCACCCGGGTGGCGCCGGCCTCCATCGCCGCCCTGATACCCGCGGCCGCCCTGTCGAGCACCACGTCAAGGTCGCCCTCGACAGCGGTTCCGAACGGGCCTATGTCAGGCGACAACGGAGCGAGCGCCTCTATGGCCGCCTGGACGTGGGGACCCTGCCTGCCCTCGGTGAAAGGCTCCACAGTGAACTCGGCTCGGGCAAGCACTCTCCACACTCCTTGATCTTGGACGTTACGAGGTTATACCCGCCGCATGGTTGCCGAATTTGCTTCGGGGATTGCTAGGATTTTGACAAAATGTAAAAGATAGCCCGGAGGAGCCGGTCGCGAAGACCGGCGAGCAGGCCATCCTGGCTGGAGGAGGCGACCATGACCCTGATCGCAGAGAGGACCATCGACTTCACTCTCAACGGCCGGGCCGTCTCCGTCCGCGCCGACCATCCCCACCTGCTGTCCGCCCTCCGCGAGGAACTCGACATCACATCGGTCAAGGACGGCTGCGCGCCCTCGGGCCAGTGCGGGTGCTGCACCGTCCTGGTCAACGGACGCGCCTTCGTGGCCTGCGTGCTGGCGCTGGAGAAGATCGAGGGCAAGGAAGTGGTCACCCTCGAAGGGTTCGACCCGGCAGAGCGGGACCGCCTCGCGTCCGCTTTCGCCGCCACCGGCGCCCTCCAGTGCGGGTTCTGCACCCCCGGGATCGTGGTGCGGGCCAAGGCGCTGATCGATCAGAAGGGTGCGGGTCTGACCCGGAAGGTGGCGGCGGGGCGGCTCGGCGCCCACCTATGCCGGTGCACCGGCTACACCAAGATCTTCGACGCCATCGACATGCTGGCCAGGGGCGACATCCCCCCACTCGAGACCCCTTCCGGGATCGGAAAGGCCGGTATCAAGTACGAGGGTTGCGAGCTGGCTCTCGGCGACCGCGACTACATCGATGACATGCGCCTGGACGGGATGCTTCACGCCGCGCTCCGGCTGACCGATCACGCCCGGGCAGACGTGCTGCGGATCGACACGAGCCGGGCGCTGGCCATACCCGGCGTGGAAGCCGTGTTCACCGCCGCCGACGTTCCCGGTGAGCTGAAGGTGGGCCTGATCCACAAGGACTGGCCGGTCCTGATCCCCGAGGGCGGTCGCACCTCCTACTACGGGGACGTCCTGGCCGTGGTGGTGGCGGTGGACCGGATGACCGCCCGAGAGGCCGCCGAGGCCATCGACGTGGAGTACCGGGTGCTCAGGCCCTTCACCGACCCGGCCGAGGCGGTGGCTTCCTCGGAGGACGCGGTCTGGGGCCTGGAGGGCAACGTTCTCTCAACGTCCAAGTACGCCCGGGGCGACTTCGAGTCCGCCTACCGGGCGTCCGCCCACCGGGTGCACGAGACGTTCATCACCCAGCGGGTCGAGCACGCCTTCCTGGAGCCCGAGTCGACGCTGGTGGTGCCGGCGGGCAACGGCCGGCTGATGCTCTACTCCGGCGGCCAGGGTGTCTGGGACGACCGGGACCAGGTGGCCTCGGTGCTCGGTATCGATCCGTCCCTGATCACGGCCGAGCTGGTATCGAACGGCGGTGCGTTCGGCGGCAAGGAGGACATGGCCAACCAGGCGCAGACGGCTCTGGCCGCCCACCTGCTGGGTCGCCCCGTGAAGTGCACCCTGTCAAGGGAGGAGTCGCTCCGGATCCACGCCAAGCGGCATCCGATCCGGATGGAGTTGTGGGCCGGCTGTGACGAGGACGGCAGGCTGACCGCCCTGAAGGCCCGGATGCTGGGCGACTCCGGCGCCTACGCCTCGGTGGGCATGAAGGTGCTCGAGCGGGCCGCCGGGCACGCCAGCGGTCCCTACATCGTGCCCAACATCGACGTCGAGGCAGTGGCCGCCCGAACGAACAACCCCATCTGCGGCGCCTTCCGGGGCTTCGGCGCCAACCAGGCCCAGTTCGCGATGGAGGGGGTGATGGACCGCCTGGCGCATTCGGTGGGCATCACCGGTTGGGAGATGCGGAGCCGCAACGTGGTGGAACCCGGCGCGCTTTGGGGTCCCGGCCAGATCATGGATGACGGCTGCCGGGGCGCCCGCCAGTCCCTGGACGCGGTCAAGCCTCATTACGACGCCGCCCGGGCGGCCGGCAAGGCGGTGGGGGTGGGTCTCGGGCTCAAGAACAGCGGCCTCGGTAACGGCTTCAAGGAGATCGCCGGGGCGGTGGTGCGGTTCACCAGGAACGGCGCCGTCGAGGTCCGCCACTGCTGGACCGAGATGGGCCAGGGGATCCACACCGTGGCCCAGCAGGTCGCGGCCGAGGAACTGGGGATCGATCCGAAGCGGATCCGGGTGATCGTGGACACCAGCCGGGAACTCGGCGCAGGCCAGACCACCGGATCTCGGGGCACCCTGATGGGCGCCGGAGCCGTCAGGTCGGCCTGCCGGGCCGCGGACGCCGGAGGACGGCTCCCGGATGTCGATTACCACGGCGAGTACCGCGTGGACTGGACCAATTCGCTCAAGGAGAAGGTCGAGAACCCGATCATCCACTCCGCCTTCGGGTACGCGGCGCAGCTGGTGATCGCCGACCGCCGCACCGGCAAGATCGAACGGGTGGTGGCGGCCCACGACGTAGGCCGGGCTATCAACCCGATCCTGTGCGAGGGCCAGATCGAGGGCTCGGTCCACATGGGCCTCGGATACGCGCTCAGCGAGGATTTCCCCGCTGACGAGCAGGGCCGGCCCACCAACATGACGCTGCGGAGCCTGGGCATCATCAGGCCGAAGGACATGCCGGATGTCGAGGTCATCCTGGTGGAGGTTCCGCAGCCGAAGGCGCCGTACGGGATCAAGGGGGTGGGCGAGATCGGCCTGGTGCCGACCGCCGGCGCGGTGGCCGCCGCCTTCCACGATATCGACGGGGAGTGGAGGAACCATCTGCCGATGAACATCCACCACCAGGCCGCGAAGACGTGACCACCACGCCCGGGATGGTGTGCGCACACCACCATCTGTACTCCACCCTGGCGAGAGGGATGCCGGCGCCCCCGGAGACGGCCACGAGCTTCCTGGGGATCCTCGAACAGATCTGGTGGAGGCTCGATACGGCCCTCGACCTGGAGATGATCCGCTGGTCGGCCATGCTGGGTGCCCTCGAAGCGCTGGAGTCGGGCACGACCGGGATAGTGGACCATCACGAGTCGCCCAACGCCATCGAGGGCAGCCTCTCCGTGATCGAGGAGGCCTGCCGGGAGGTGGGGGTGCGGGTGCGGGCCTGCTACGGAGTCACCGACCGGCACGGGCCGGACGGCGCCCGGCGCGGCCTCGAGGAGAACCGCCGCTACCTGAGCGACGGCGGAAGCGGGATGGTGGGCATCCACGCTGCGTTCACCTGCGAGCCGGAGACGCTGGAGGAGGCGGCCGCGCTGGCCCGGGAGTTGGGCGTGGGGGTTCACGTCCATGTGGCGGAGGGCCCGGAGGACGCGGATTGCGTGCGGCATCTGTCGGGGCTGACCGAAGACAGCTGGTTGCTGGCCCATTGCGTCTATCTCCCCGACGACCACGGACTACGGGGCACGGTCCTTCATCAGCCACGCTCCAACCTGAACAACTCGGTGGGCTATGCCAACCCGGCCCGGTTCGCCAACCCGGTGGCGCTGGGCACCGACGGGATCGGCGCCAACATGATCGACACCTTCCGCCTCGCCTACGTCATGCAGCGCTCGGTGGACGTGACCGCCACGCCCGAGACGGCGTGGGGCTGGCTGCAGAACGGATGGGACCTGATCCCCGAGGCCAGGAACGACCGGGTCACCTGGAGCTACGAGCCGATGGACCCGTGGCACATCGCCTTCACCCCGAGCATCCGGCCGCTTCACGTTGAAGTGGAAGGTGAGACCGTCCTCAAGGAGGGTATCCCCACCCGGGTAGACGCCGCCGAGATCCGCGCCAAGGCGCGGGAGCAGGCAGCCCGATTGCACGCCCGCCTATGACCGCCTCGACTCGCGCCGCGCGGTGGGGAACCGCCACGAGAATCCTCATCGAGCCGCGATCTCCCTACAAGGCCGGCCGGCCCAACCCTCCCTACGAGGCCGGCCGGCCCACCCCACCGAGAACGCGAAAATCGCCCGAACCGGCGCCCCGCGCCGGGCCCTCCCCCGCCACCACCTCTCCGAGGGACCGGACGCGGCCCGCTAAGCCCCCGCCGGGGTGGCCTTCCGGTCTGATGAACCCGATCCGGCCGGAGGGACGTCCTGTTCCGGCCGCCGGTGCCTTGGCGTCCACCAACGTATCCGGGGGGTGTGACACGATCCGGCAGTTCGATCAGCCGGAGTCGGGAGGGGCCGGATGACCGAGGCCCACGAGCCCCTCACGCCCTTCAGCCTGTCCGACCTCCTGGCCCGGATCAGCCATGAGTGGGAGAGCCGGCACCGCATCTACGACCTGCCGACGGCCCGATTCTTCAACGTGTCGAAGGGCCCCGACATATCGATCGACTTCCTGGGACGGCCGGCGGCGACTCCGGTCGGCCCGGCCGCCGGGCCGCACAGCCAGATGGCCCAGAACATCGTGCTGTCCTGGTTGGGAGGCTCCCGGCTCATGGAGCTCAAGACCGTCCAGATCATGGACGAACTCGAGATCGGGCGGCCGTGCATCGACATGGAGACCATCGGCTACAACATCGAATGGAGCCAGGAGCTCAAGATCCCCCAGTCCCTCGAGGAGTACGTCAAGGCCTGGATGATCATCGAGATGCTGCGCCGCTGGGACGAGGTCACCCCCCTCCTCGGCACGGACACCGGACCGCTTATCTTCGACCTGTCGGTGGGCTACGACCTGGCCGGCATTTCCACCGACCGGGTGGCCTGGTTCATCGACTCGATGATGGACGCCCGGGAGGAGATCGAACGGCTCCGGCCCCAGATCGGCGGGGAGTTCGCCCGGTTCCGCGACATGGACTTCCCCGCCCAGATCGCCGACACCGTCACCCTCTCGACCTTCCACGGCTGCCCTCCCGACGAGATCGAGTCGATCACCAAGCACCTGATCACCCGCCACGGACTGGACGTCATCGTCAAGCTCAACCCCACCCTCCTGGGCTTCGAGCGGGTCAAGAAGATCGTCACCGAGACCCTGGGATACGACACGACGGTGCTCCGCAAGGAGGATTTCGACAACGATCTGCAGTTCCCCAGGGCGTTGGGTCTGATCGACGAGCTCAACACGTTCGCGGCCGATCACGGGCGCCGATTCGGGATCAAGCTCACCAACACGCTGGTGGTCGAGAACACCAAGGGCTTCATGCCCGACAACACCATGTACCTGTCGGGACCGCCCCTCCACGTGGTATCCACCACCCTCCTGGGAGAACTCCACAAGGCGTTGCCAGGAATGCTGCGGGTGGACGGCCAGGACGGCCCGGTGCAGGTGTCCTTCTCGGCCGGGATCACCAAGGAGAACCTGCCCGCGGCGGCCGGACTGGGCCTGGCGCCCCTGACCGTGTGCTCCGACCTGCTCAAGCCGGGCGGATACGGGCGCCTTGCCCCGATGCTGAAGGCCCTCTGGAAGGCCATGGACCGGGTCGGCGCCGGGTCGCTGCGGGAATGGCAGGCGCACCAGGGCGAACTCGCCGATGGCCAGGGAGCGGTCTCCGCCTACATCTCCACCCTCCACAACCCCGCCACCAACCGCCGCTACACCCTGGCCGGCAACTCCAAGCTGCCCCGCTCGGTGGACCACGAGCTCCAGATGTGGGGGTGCGTGGCCTGCAACTTCTGCGTCACCGTCTGCCCCAACGACGCCTTCTTCAGGATTCCCACACCGGATGAGCTGGACGCCACCGGCCTCCAGCAGTACCTGGTGCTCACCGAGCTGTGCAACGAGTGCGGCAACTGCATGGTGTTCTGCCCCGAGATCGGCGACCCGGCGGTGATCAAGCCGCGGCTGTTCATCGATCCGGACCGCTTCGAGGCCGAGACGGACCAGGCGTTCCTCATCCACCAGGACCCGGACGGGTACTGGGTGCAGCCCAACGCGGCGGCCGCCGACCACACCGGCGATCTGCTCCTCCTGCTCAACGGCGAGGAAGGGTTCGTGCTCCCACCCTCCGCCAAGCCGTGGACGGAGGACCCGGATCGGACCGACCTCTACCAGACGGAGCAGCCGGCTTGACCCTCTCCATGGAGGACGTCCGGCGCTTTGTCAGGGCGGATCAGGGTCTGGCCGTGGTCTCCTTCGCCCGACCGGACGGATCGGTGCACTCTTCCCTGGTGAACGCCGGAGTGATGGATCATCCGGTCACCGGAGCGGAGTCGGTGGCCCTGGTAGTGCGGGGCAACACGGTCAAGCTCCGCCACTGGCGCCACACCCCGAGGGCCACGATCGTCTTCAAGTCGGGATGGTCCTGGATCGGCGTGGAGGGCGCCACGTCCATCATCGGCCCGGACGATGATCTCGACGGCTTCGACCCGTCGCGGGTTCCCCAGTTGCTGAGGGACGTGTTCACGGCTGCCGGCGGGACCCACGAGGACTGGGAGGAGTACGACCGGGTGATGGCCGCCGAACGCCGCACCGCCGTCTTCATCGAACCCGCCCGGATAACCGGGTCGGGCTGAGCAAATCAACCCCATACCAAAGGAGATCGAACGATGAACCTGCTGCCGGGTGTGGAAGCCCACTCGATCACGACCAGCCGGCTCCGCACGCACTACTACCGGTCCGGTCCATCCGACGGCATCCCGGTCGTGATGATCCACGGGAACCTGTCGACCGGGCGCTTCTACGAGCACCTCTGGGGTGACGCACCCGACGGGTATCTCTTCATCGCCCCCGACATGCGCTCATTCGGGCGGTCCGACCCGGCCCCCATCGACGCCACCCGCGGCCTTGACGACTGGGCCGACGACACCCGGGCCCTGGTCGAGGCCCTGGAGATCGACACCCCTCCCCACCTGGTGGGATGGTCGACCGGCGGAGCCGCCATCGCGTCCTACGCGATGCGCCATCCGGCCGCCTCCCTGACCTTCATCGACCCGGTGTCGCCCTACGGCTTCGCAGGCACCCACCGGGACGGCACCCCCTGCCAGCCGGACTGGGCTGGCACGGGCGGAGGGACCGGCAACCCCGACTACACCCAGCGGCTGGCTGCCGGAGACCGAACCTCCGAGGCACCTGTCTCGCCCCGTAGCGTGATGAACTCCGCCTACTGGTCGACGGAGTTCCGGCTTCCGGAGGAGCGGGAGGAGGTCCTGCTGGACGAGGTACTCCTGACCGTTGCCGGAGACGACGGCTATCCCGGAGACCTGACGCCCTCCGAAAACTGGCCGATGATCGCCCCCGGCACGAGGGGAATACTCAACGCCCTGTCCGGCAAGTACTGCAACTGGGCGGACCTGCCCGACCTGGAGCCCAAGCCACCGGTGCTCTGGACCCACGGTTCCAACGACCTGGTGGTCGCCGACGGTTCCGTCTGGGAGATGGGCACCCTCGGCCAGATGGAGGTCATCCCCGGTTGGCCCGGCCTAGAGGCATTCCCACCCCAGCCCATGGTCTCCCAGATCAGGGACGTGCTGGAACGCTACGCCGCCAACGGAGGCCGGGTCGAGATGGAGATACTGGAAGGCTCCGGCCACGGCCCCCACATCGACGCCGCCGAACGCTGGTCGCAGATCTTCTTCGACTTCCTGGAGTCCATCTAGCAACCCCACCGCTGCCAACCATGACCTGCTGATCGGTCAGGTTCCCGACACCCTCCGCGGTTAGTCAGCTGATTGACTAACCGAAGAGATGACCTGACTCGGGCCCGATTCATGACTTATAATCCTATAAATTGCTGCGGCATTATGGCGATAAGGCTAGCGAATGGCACCCGAGACAGACGCGCAGAATCCGTTCACCCCGGACTTCGGCCGGCTACCACCCGTGCTGGCGGGACGCGACGAGGCCATCGGACGGATGGCCCGAGTGCTCGCCGCCGGACCTGCCCGGAAAGAGTTCACCACGCTGATGCTCGGACCGCGCGGGGTCGGAAAGACCACCATGGCCTCGGCGATCGCCGACGAAGCCTCCGCCGCGGGCTGGCGAGTAATCAGGATCGACGCGCCCCTCGCGCCGCAGCCCGAGGAGGGCGCCGTCGCCGCCATAACGGAGCAGGCATACGAGCACCTTGACGATATCGACCCTCCGCGAGGACGGAGGCTCACCGGGGCGTCGTTACCGATGGTCGGTGGCGGAGCCACCTGGGAGAACACGTCCGCCCGCCGGCCCACCTACCGGAAACGACTCGACACGCTCGTCACCACCTCCATCGAGAACGGAGGCGCCGGCGTCCTGCTCGTCATAGACGAATTCCACAACCTGACCGCGCCGGAGGCCAGCCGGATCGCCGGAGCACTACAGCAGATCACGAAAGTCGATCGCAAGCCGCTCGCGTTCATCGGCATCGGCCTGCCGCACATCGACTACACCCTCCTGGCGAACGAGGGATTCACGTTCTTCCACCGGTGCCACCGGGAACGTGTCGGCAACATCACCATTCACGAAGCCATGGCGGCGATCGAAGGGCCGATAGCGGCCCACGGCGGCGCCATCGACCTCCAGCTACTCCGCCGCGCCGGCGCCGCTACCCGTGGTATGGGTTACGCCATCCAGTCGATCGGCTACCACATCTGGGAGATCGCCGGCACCCCGCCCGCCGAGATAACAGCTGACCATGTGGCCCGGGCCGTCACGCTCATGGACGAAGACGTAGCACACCATGTGACCGGGCCGATCTGGAGCCGCCTGTCCCCCACCGACAAGCTTTTCCTGTTCGCGATGCTCGAGGACGACGGTCCCTCGCGACTCAGAGACATCGGGCTCCGCCTCGGAACGGCCGCGCCCAACACGTCCGCCTACAAGAAACGCCTGCTCGACCAGGGAGCGATCCTTGAGACCGGACGAGGGCGCGTCTCGTTTGCGGGCGCCGCCATCAGATACCGCGCCATCGAAGAGCGCGACCTGGAGGTCATGATCCGCGACCGCGAGACCCGGGAGCGAGCGCAGGCGTTCGCCGTCACCGGCCTCAATCCCGCCCTCACCATTCCCCTGTCACAACTGGCAACCACACCCGCCTGCTCCGATTGGATGCCCCGCGCCAGGGCCCAATGCGTCCTCAAGGCAGGACACCGCGGAAGCCACCGCCGCCAGATCCCCTGATAGGTACCGAGGTCTATGGCCAGCGATAGACCCTCGGGCCGGCGGGACCTAGCGCACCAGCCAGCTCGGTGAGGTCATCCGGATCGCCGGTCAGGACGTCGTCTCCCATGCGGAGGGCCAGGTGGACGAGATGACCGTCCACGACATCCGACGATTGAGAGACGGCCAGAAGCCGACCTACCGACGGACCGTCATCGAGTGCATGCACCGTGACGGTCTTGAGAAAGGCCGCCAGGCGGGCTTGCCGAGAACCGTCTCGCCACACCTGGGCCACTACCGGATGAGTTGTATGCAGCCGTGTACCCGATCGAGCGACAGCGGTGATAAAGGCGCGGGCCGATTCATCACCGCGGTCGACCGAGATCAACACCCCGGCGTCAAGGATCACAGCCCGTAGCGCCGCGCCATTGCTGCTACCGCCTCCTCGTCCACCGGACCGGCCTCGGCATCCCAGGCGTCGAGGAAGGACTCGAGCGCAAGGTGTCGCTTCCGGTCAGCCGCCAGCGACCGCAGCGCTTGGCGGATAGCGTTAGATCTGCCTCCGAACAGCGGCGCCAACCCGTCGAGTATCTCCCTGTCGTCCGCGTTGAGGCGGACGGTTGTAGTGCTCATGGCCGCGAATGTAGCACAAATGTGCTACAAGAAGCCCGAGCTGCCGACTCCCTTGCCCGACGGAGAGGCTGGTTGCTCACGCGGATACGGTCCATGGATGTCGGAGTGCCCTCAAGGCTCGACTCGTGCTATTCCCGGAAGCCGGTCGAGGTCCGTGTCGTGGCTGAGAATCTCGGTGATCCCTCTGGCCTCCATTTGGGCCACCCCTAGTGCGTCTGCGAAGTCGAGGAACGGGTACTGGGCATACAGGTCCAGGGCTCGGATGCACACCCGCTTGTCAGACATCACCAGGCCTCGTAGCGACACGATGGGATGGAGCCTCGCCGCGATCTCGTCCGGCTGCAGCCGGTACGGGCCACGCTGGGACGACAGCACGTAGGTGGCCTCGGCGATGGTGGCCACCGAGGTGGTCAGTTCCTCGCGTCCCTTGCTCACCCGTTCGAATAGCCGGTAGCAAGCCGCCGCTTTGGTCTCGTCGTCCCTGGTCAGATACCGGATGATGATGTTGGTGTCCAGGTACCTCACAATCCGTTCATCTCGTTGACCAGATCGGCCGCCTTCTCTTCCTTGGCCATCCGGATGATGTCCTCGAGATCCCCATGGTCATCCAGGGCCTTGACCGACCCGTATGCCGTCTCCAGTGTGAACGGCGCCTTGCGCAGACGGACAGCACCGTTGGCCTCGATAGTGAAAGAGACCTTGTCTCGCGGCTCGATACCGAGATGGTGTCGCACCTCGCCGGGTATCGTTACCTGATTGCGTTGTGTGGTGGACATGGTGAAACTCCGCATCCCGTCCTCCAATGGTCTCCGATAGGCACAATGAGAACACGCCTTCTCATTGATCAGATCCTGATGTCGGTAAGCTAGTGGTGTGTATTGGGGAAGTCAACCATGTCGGCTGTCAGCGTCGCCGACACCCCACCGTTATCTGCGGCCTCTGACCCCGGCGAGGAAGAAACCGACGCCGACCAGCCAGGTGATCGAGCCCCACAGCAGGAGGGAGTCACCGTCCCTCAGGGCAGCGGCCAGGAACACGATCCCCGAGACGGTGAACAGGCACCAACCGATCAACTCGAACCTGCCGCCGGACATCAGCCCAGGCCGGTCAGCGAGTTGAACTCCGCGATAAGTCGGTCGATCGGGTCGGCGAGGGCCTGGATACCGGTCCAGTAGTCGTCGTCGTACCACTGGGCCTGGATCTCCTCGTAGGTCTTGCCCTGCTGCTCCACCCAGGTGTAGTACTTGAGGTTGTGAATGCGCTTGCGGTCGTAGTAGCCGAACTCGTGGACGTGCTCCGTGGACGTCCCCAACAGGTGCCGGTGGTAGGCGGCCACCGCGTCGTGCGTGGTGAACGTGCCCCGGTCCTCGCTCAACTCGTGGAGCCGGCTCCGGTACATGTCCATCGAGTCGGTTGCGATCGTCACCACGATGTCCCGGCCGGTCATCTCGTAGTACTTGGCCAGCTTGATGGCGGACAGCAGGTTGGCGGCACCGGAGATGCCGAGCAGGGGGAGGCCTTCGATGACGTCGGGATCGACCCCTCGGGTCACCAGGTATTCCTGCCCGGCCGCCTCGTTGAACAGCCGGGTCAGCGACATGGCGGCCTCGTCGTCCAGCCCGATGGCGAAGTCGGTGTTCTTGACGTTGTGGACCCAGGGGATGTGCTTGTCACCGATGCCCTCGATGCGGTGCTCCCCGAAGCCGTTGAGCAGCATGGTCGGGCACTGGATGGCCTCCCCTCCGGCGATGACCGAGCCGGGGAAGCGTTGCTTGAGGTAGTCGCCGGCGGCGATGGTCCCCGCCGACCCGGTGGTCACCGCGAAGCCGCGGTAGCGGTCCCCCTCCCCCATCACCTCGGCCAGTACCTCCTCCACGGCGGGACCGGTCACCGACACGTGCCACAGGTAGTTGCCGAACTCGTCGAACTGGTTGAAGATCACCAGGTCCTCGCCGGAGGCGGCCAACTCGTTGCACTTGTCGAAGATCTCCTTGACGTTCGACTCGGAACCAGGGGTCTTGATGATCTCCCCCGCCACCGTCTGCAGCCACTCGAAGCGCTCCCGGCTCATGCCCTCCGGGAGGATGGCAATCGACTCGCAGCCAAGGAGGTTCGAGTCGTAGGCGCCTCCCCGGCAGTAGTTCCCGGTGGACGGCCAGACCGCCTTCTGGGATCCGGGGTCGAACTGGCCGGTGACCAGGCGGGGAACCAGGCAGCCGAAGGCCGCCCCCACCTTGTGGGCACCCGTCGGGAACCACTTGCCGACCAGGGAGATGATGCGGGCGTCCACTCCGGTCAGCTCGGAGGGCCACTCCACGTAGTTCACCCCGCCGAAGCCTCCCCCGCGGGAGACGGGCTGGTTGTGCCAGGTGATCCGGAAGAGGTTGAGCGGATGGAGATCCCACAGCCCGATGTCCTTGAGCCCCGCACGCACGTCGGAGGGGATCAGTCCCGGATCCCGCATCTGCGCGAGGGTGGGAACGCGCACCCCGCGGTCCCGGGTGTGGACGGCCACCGCCTCGAGGGTGGCCTCGTCAACTGTCAGATCGATCATGGCGCTATATCCCTGTATGCCAGGCAGCGATGGTCGGATGGAACCAGCCTGCTCCCAAACGGACGGTCCTCTATCCCTGGTCCGAGTCGGATCGCGCTCGATTCTCCAATCATCACAAGACCTAGGAAGCGGAACGGATTATGACCATACCCTCTCGCTGACCACGACCTTTCCCACCTCGGCCTCATCGACGTCCAGTGAGCAGGCGATCAGATCGCGGGCCATTTCCTCTACTTCATCGCGATGCGCGGCCTGCGTATACCCGAACTTCAGACCCACCACCCGAATCGCCCACCAACCATCCGCTGTATGGAAGGCTTCAGCCTGGTAAGTATCGGTGGCACTGAGCGATGTCATCGGACGGCCTCCCTGGCTTCTTTGAGGATTGCTCTGGCTGTATGTTCGTTTATCTCCCGGTGGCGGGGGATGTGCACCCGTTCGCTCCCGATCATCCAGATCTGGTGGCTGCGACCCTCCCGGACGAACTCGAACTCCAGGTCGGCCGACTTAGCAATGATCCGGAGCCGCCGCACCAAGTTACGCCTTTTCACCGGAGGCTAACAGTCATCGCGGACCGCTCGGAAGCTCGCCCCGTGGTTTCGGCGTGCGACATAGCGGCGCGGCGTGGAAGCTGTGGATCATGAGGCCGTTGTAACAACGACGCTTGCCCGTATCAACCCCCTCCTGTCCACAGCCACGCGGTCCGGGCAGAGTGGAGGACTGCCTGGTTCATGCCGGTGCTCGCCCAACGTTCGATGGTGAGTGTTGGATCACGGGACGCCCTATCCGAGGAGTGGGTCCCCCGTCACCCCCTTGAGCCTTACGAGCCACTGTTCCATTCTGGCGGCTATCTCGTCGGGGTCGAGCCCGTCCGGACCCCGCCGCACCGGGAGCGGAACGGCGCCGGTCCGGTCGATCCCGCGCATCACCCCGCGGATGTCCTTCAACCCCGACCCGGTGGAGATGACCACCACCTGGTCGGAGGTTCCCACCGGCGGGACGCCCTCCTGCGTTCCCGCCACCACCTCGGCCAGCCCGGCGAAGGCGGCGGCGGCGGCCGGCTCCGGGAAGATGCCGGAATCGGCCGACACCGTCGGGATCATCTCCAGGATGGCATCGTCATCGACCGACACCCAGCCGCCGCCGGTGTCGACAACCGCGGCCATCGCCTTTACCCGATCCCGGGGCAGGTCGGCGCTGATCGAGTCGGCGGCGGTGCGGGCGCTGACCGGCGGTTTGGTGGTCAGGTCCTCTCCGTTCCGCCAGGCGTCCACCATGTAGGAGCTGCCGGCGGCCTGCACCCCGTAGATCCGGGGCATGCGGTCGATCCACCCGAGTTGCAGAGCATCCTTGAGGCCCTTGTGCACCCCTCCGATGATCGACCCGTCCCCCACGCTCACGAACACCGCATCGGGCGCCTCCCAGCCCAGCTGCTCGGCGATCTCCAGGGCGACCGTCTTCTTGCCCTCCCCCACGTAGGGGTTGATCCCGGTGTTGCGGTTGTACCAGCCGAAGCGGTCAACCGTGTCCTGGCACAGCCGGACCGCGTCGTCGTAGGTGCCCTCGACCAGCATCACGAAGGCCCCGTAGGCCAGCAACTGGGCCACCTTCGCCTCGGGGGCCGTCTCCGGGACGAAGATGACCGCGGTCTGGCCGGTCCCGGCCGCCAGACCCGCGAGTGCGGCGGCGGCGTTGCCCGTGGAGGCGGTGGTCACCGTCTCGGCTCCCTCTTGGGCCGCCCTGGCCAGCGCCACCGCCGAGGCCCGGTCCTTGAGCGAGCCGGTGGGTTGGCGGCCCTCGTCCTTGACCCACAGCCGCCGCACCCCCCAGCGTTCGGCCAGCCTGTCCGCCTCGATGAGCGGCGTTCCCCCAACTCCCAGGGCCGAGACCGCCACGTCGGACTCGACCGGAAGCAGCGGCCGGTAGCGCCAGATGGATCGCTCCGGGTCGGCCGCCAGGCTGTCGGGGCTCAGCACCCGCCCGATGGCTGCGTAGTCGTAACGGGCGTCGAGAGTGCCCACCTCCCCGCAACTGTCGCATACATACCGACCCGGCGCCGGACGGTACGTGTCCGAGCAGACGGTGCAACGCAGTCCGGTCAGGAACACGTCAGGCGGCTCCGCTACCGGCACGGGTCATCCGGAGACCGCCGATGGAGAACGCGAAAAATATAGGGTTGAAATTGCTGCCGATTATCGGCATATTGCAACACCCATCAACAAACATCACCAGGTCCGGACCTGGTGATCATCCGGACTGCGCCGGACGGGTGAGCCCTCAACACGGATTAGCAACACGGGTCTCCGTTGCGAGGGAGGGCGACCTTCCACTCTCGAAGAGAGTCCGATTCCGCCCACCCGCCGGCGCGGCCGGACCTGGATCGGTGGTGGCGGGGGTGGGCAGCCCGAAAGGGCTGGCGGCGTGGCCGGGGCGTTTTTCGCGTTCTCCGGCGCCGGGCCGGATCGGACGAACAGCTCGCCAGTTCGGAGCCCCCCTGGCCGCAGGCTTCGCCGACCGAGCCCCCAAGGAGGTGATCCATCAGTCGTTGGCCGGGGGCGCCACCGCGCCTCGCCGCTCGGTCACCAGGCCGTAGTGCTCGGGCATCCGGTAGTAGTCGAAGTTGAACAGGGTGCCCTTGTATGTCTCGCAGAAATCGAGATCGATGGTGGCCGTGATCAACTCGTCCTCCAGGGTGATGGACTGGGCGATGATCTGGCCCGACGGGGCGATGATCACGCTCTGGGACAGGCTCTCCACCCCCTCCTCGAAGCCCCCCTTCGCCACCCCTACCACGTACGCACCGTTCTGGTAGGCGCCGGCCTGCATGACCAGGTGGTTGTGGAACCCCGACAGGGCGTTCTGGGTGGGATCGGGCGAGTAGTACAGGGGCGTGTTGTACCCGATGAGGATCAGCTCCGCGCCCTGCAGACCGAGCACGCGGTACGTCTCCGACCAGCGGCGATCGTTGCAGATGGCCATCCCCACCACGCCTCCGAAGGCATGCCACGCGCCGAAACCGTGCGGGCCGGGCTCGAAGTAGTGGCGCTCGGCGTGCTGGAACGGGCGCGACGGCTCGTAGTCGGCATGACCCGGGATGTGGATCTTGCGGAACTTGGAGACCACCGAGCCGTCCCGCTCCACCAGGATGTAGGTGTTGTAGCGGTGCTCGACGCCCTCCTCGTCCGTGTGGAGCTCGGCGTAGCCGAGGGCGAAGCCGATGCCGAGGCGCCGGGCCTCGTCGAACAGCGGCTTGGTGTGCCGGTCGGGCATCTCCCGGTGGTAGTAGTGGTCGAACTCGGCGGGATCCTCCACGAACCACCGCGGGAAGAAGGTGGTCATGGCCAACTCCGGATAGACCAGCAGGTCCACCCCCTGGTCCGCAGCTCCGTGGAGGAGCGCCATCAGGCGATCGACAACCTCGTCCTTCGACTCGTCGCGGGCTATCGGGCCCATCTGACCTGCTCCGACCGTGATTCGTCTTGGCATCCGTGGCTCCTCTGTTTGGCCGTCCTACTTTACAGTTTGTAAACTTGGGTGAGACTCCCCCTGACGGGGATGCCTCGGGTGGCAAGGGAGGCCAGGGAATGCCGAACGTAGTGAGGGCTGCTCTCGTTCAGAGCGAGTGGACGGGCGACAAGGAATCGATGGTCGCCAAGAACATCGAGTACGCCCGCCAGGCCGCCGCCCAGGGCGCACAGATCCTCTGCTTCCAGGAGATCTTCAGCGGCCCCTACTTCTGCACCGAGCAGCGCAACGAGCACTTCGACACCGCGGAACCGATCCCGGGCGGGCCCACCGTGACCAAGATGATCGATCTGGCCAGGGAGACCGGGATGGTGCTGGTCGTGCCCATCTTCGAGGTCGAGGACACCGGCCACTACTACAACACCGCCGCCGTCATCGACTCCGACGGGACCTTCCTGGGCAAGTACCGCAAGACCCACATCCCGCAGGTGGCGGGGTTCTGGGAGAAGTTCTACTTCCGTCCCGGCAACCTCGGCTTCCCTACGTTCGACACCGCGGTGGGCCGGATCGGCGTGTACATCTGCTACGACCGCCACTTCCCGGAGGGATGGCGAGAGCTGGGGCTGGCCGGCGCCAAGATCGTCTTCAACCCCTCCGCCACCACCCGCGGGCACTCCAAGTACCTGTGGGAGCTGGAGCAGCCGGCCGCGGCCGTGGCCAACGAGTACTTCGTCGGTGCCATCAACCGGGTCGGGAGCGAGGACCTGGAGGACACCGACTACTACGGGAGCTCATACTTCGCATCGCCGCGTGGCGAGATCATCGGCGGCACGGGCTCGGACACCGCGGACGACGTCATCGTGCGCGACCTGGACCTAGACCTGATCGAGGAGGTGCGCCATCACTGGGCCTTCTACCGGGACCGCCGCCCCGAGACATACCACCAGATCTCTTCGCCCTGAACTGGACGATCCGGGAGTCCCGCGTCATCCGGCGGTGGGCCGGCGCTTGCCACGGTCCCCCGGTATCCCCGGCCTGAGGACCTCTTCGGTCGGTGGGCACGGCTGATCGTCCGACGGGCACGAGGAGTTGTGCCGGCCGTACCGCTAGTTCGTCCGGAGTTTGTTGCTAGTCAGCAGTCAGTAGTTTTTAGTGGACAGTGGGATCTGACATAAACTAGCAACTAGCAACTAGCAACTAGCCTTTCTCGGTCGTCGGGTCGATGATCTTGCCGATCTCGGTGACGACCGTCGCCGGGAACCCGCTGCGCTCGGCGTGCTCGTCGATCAACTCCGGGTTGTCGCACACGTAGATGCAGAAGGTCTTCTCGCCGGCGACGTAGCTGTGCTCCCACTGGATGGGCTTGCCCTCGGACTGCATCGCTCGCAGAACCGAGTTGGACTGCTCGGCTGCGGCGCGCAACTGCTCGCGCTCGGCTGATCCGATGTCAGGAATGTCCCGTTCGATAACGAAGCGTCGCATGGTCCTCCCGTCCTCCCTTGGTGTCTCTCACCCCGACTCTACCCCTCATCCATCGAGCCCTGGATGTCCAGCCCGGCTGGGCCCGACGTGTGGCGCCACCTTCATGGCATCCTCCATCCGGGGACTGGCGATCAGCCGGCCCGGCGCCGGACCCCGGCATTGAAGCCCACCACCACGAGGGCAGCGGCGGCGGCCAATCCTGCCGGCACGGCCAGATCCGGGCCGGGCGCTCCCAGGACGGTGGCGCCGGTGCCGGTCTCGTCGCCGAGACCGGCGGGCCAGGGCCAGAGGATGCGGAACGAGCCGAGCATCAGGCCGATCATGGCAGCCACCACCAGATCGTGGTATCGGTCCAGCAACCGGTGGAGGAGGCGGGAGAAGAGGCCCAGGCCGACGGCCGCTCCGATGGCGAACGCCGCCAGATGACCGAGGCGGGCGTCGTTGACGATCGCCAGCACGTGCTGGTACATGCCTATCGCCAGCAGCATGAACGACCCGCTCACGCCGGGCAGGATGAACGCGCAGATGGCCAGGGCGCCGGCGCCCACGAAGACATACCAGCCCGGATCGGCGACCACCGACGACCGCAGCCCGAACAGGACGAACGACCCGATGCCGACCAGCCCCGCCACCACGCCGTGAAGGACCCGGGGCTCGCGGACGATGCGCCATCCCACCCAGACGGACCCGGCGATCAGGCCGAAGAACACGGCGGCCGTCCGGACGGGATGGTCCCGTAGCAGGTCCTCCACCACCCGGGCCAGCGAGACCACCGCGAGAGCGGCGCCCAACACCACCGGGGCCAGGAACCACCAGTCGACCCGTCCCGCGGCGCGGCACGCACCCCGGAAGTCACCCTTGAGGGCTCTCCCGGCCGACTGGGCGCCGGCGTAGACGGCGGACACCAGGCGCGGGTAGATGCCGGAGACCAGCGCCACCGTGCCCCCCGACACCCCCGGGACCAGGTCGGCCGTGCCGATCGCGTAGCCCCTGAGAGCCAGCAGCATCGTGCTCGCCGCGGAGGGACGGGCAGGACGGTTCACAGGTGCCTTCCCGGCCCGGCTCGAGGCCGCGTGACCGGTCTCATACGGAGAACCGGACCATCATCACGTCCCCGTCCCGGACCTGGTAGTCACCGCCCTCGACCCGCACGGCGCTGCCAGCCCTGGCCTTCGCCCAGCCGCCGCATCCGATCACCTCCCGGATCGTGGCCACCTCGGCCCGGATGAAACCCCTCTCCATGTCCGAATGGATCTTTCCCGCCGCCTCCCGCGCCGGGGTCCCTTCGGGAACCGTCCACGCCCGGGACTCCCTACGGTTGACCGTGTAGAAGGTAACCGACCGCATGGCGTCCTGGACCGCCCGCAGGACCCTGGCCGGAGCGCCCTCCCCCAGGCCGAGCCCCTCGTAGACCTCGGCTCGCTGTGATGCGTCGAGGCCGGCCACCTCCTCCTCGATGAGGGCCGAGACCGCCAGGACCGGGTCCGTGCCGGGCACGACCTTACGAACCTGTGCGGCCGCCATGCCTTCCCCGACATCGTCCTCGGCGACATTGACCACCCACACGCACGGCAGCAGGCTGAGCGGCGCCATGTCGCGGAAGGCCCGGACCTCGATGTCGGACCAGTCCGACTGCCGGAGCGGGACCCCCTCCCCCAACCGCTCGGCCGCCCTGGTAACCGCCTCGGCCACCGGGCGCAGGTGCGGGTCGGCGGCAGCCTCCTTCGTGAGGCGCTCGTTGCGGCGCTCGAACATCTCGAAGTCCGACAAGGCCATCTCCACCAGCAGGTCGTCGGCCTGGCCGGCCGGATCGGTTCCGTGCTCGTCCGCCGGCACCGCGTCCGAGTCGTGAGCCCGCAGCACCGCCAGGAGCAGGTCCGGCTCCCGCCCGGCGCCGAGCCCCCGGATCGAACCCGGGCGGACCGCCGGTAGGTCGACCAGGTCCAGACCGGCATGGGTGACCTTGCGGGACCCCTCCAGGGCCGCCAGCCGGTCGAGGGCTCGGTCCGGCATCCGCACCGTGCCGATCCTTGGCTGGGTGGTGGTGTAGGGGTGGGGCGCGGTGAACGCCTCCAGACCGGTCAGCACGTTGAACAGCGTGGTCTTGCCGACGTTTGGAAAGCCGAGAAGGCCGGCGCTCGTCATGAAGCGCTGAGGGTACCCACAAAATGCTCGGGTTCGGAGGTGCTGGCGCCGTCAACCGGGTGGAGAACCATCTACGATGGTCAGTCATGCGCTTAGCGGTGATCGGGGCCGGATCCTGGGGAACGGCCATAGCGAAGCTCGCCTCCGCCAACGCCTCAGTGGGGTTGTGGACCAGGCGGGCCGAGTTGGCCATGGACATCAACACCGACCGGGAGAACGCCGAGTACCTTCCCGGGGTCCGCCTGCCCTACCAGATCACAGCCACCACCGGCCTCACCCGGGCCGTGAACGGAGCGGCGGCCGTGCTGGTCGCGGTGCCATCACACGGCTACCGGGACGTCCTCGAGCAGGCGCGCGGCCTCATCCCGACCTCAATACCGGTGATCAGCCTCGCCAAGGGCATCGAGGTGTCCACCGGCCTGCGAATGTCCGAGGTCACCCTGGACGTGCTCGACGGTCACCATCCGAGCCGGGTGGGCGCCCTGTCCGGCCCCAACCTGTCCGAAGAGATCATGCAGGGCCAGCCCGCCGCCACGGTCCTGTCCATGCCCGACCGGAGGGTGTGCCGGGAGATCCAGTCGATCCTGGGCACGCCCCGGTTCCGGGTGTACACCAACCCGGACCTGATCGGTGTGGAGGTGGCGGGCGCCACCAAGAACGTCATCGCCCTGGCGGCGGGGGTGGCGCTGGGCATGGGATTCGGCATGAACACCATGGCCGGCCTGGCGACGCGCGGCCTGGCGGAGATGACCCGCCTCGGCGTCGTTCTCGGTGGTGAGGCGCTCACCTTCGGGGGTCTCGCCGGCGTGGGTGATCTCATGGCGACCTGCGGGAGCCCGAGCAGCCGCAACCACCAGGTGGGATACCAACTGGGTCAGGGACACAAGATCGGCGAGATCACCACGGGGATGAAGACGGTCGCCGAGGCGGTGCGGACCACCGAGGCGGTTCTCCAACTGGCAGCCCGGCACGGCGTGGAAATGCCGATCGCCGAGGCGGTTGGAAGGATCCTCTACCAGGGTGAGACCGTCCAGGAGGCGATGAAGCGGCTCATGGACCGGGTGCCCACGCAGGAAGGGCACGGCGTCGTCGCCTGAGGGCCGTCCGGCCTTTGCGATCAGGAACCACCGGAGCGGAGCGGGGACGCTGCTGTACGATGGGCGCGTGAACGCCCAACTCCGCATCTATGACATCAAGCCGGGAATGATGGAAGAGTTCGCGGCCAAGGTGGACGAAGAGCTGCTACCCATCCGCCTGGACCACGGCTTCCGGCGCAGCGGCCCGTGGATCGTCGAGGAGTCCTACCAGTACGTGTGGATCGTCCACCACGACGGCGAGGAGCCATTCGAGGAAGTCGACAAGCGCTACTACGCCGACCCTCGCCGGGACGAGATGTCGTTCAACCCCATGGACTACATCACCAGGGTCGACGCCAGGATGCTGACCCCGATTCAGTAGGCGCTGCCCGGTCGGCGCCCTTCCAGAAGGGCTGCCACCGTGTCGACCAGCAGCCGGTGCTCCACCCGATGGATCCGTTCCTCGAGGGTGTCGATCGAGTCGTCGGGGAGGATCGGTACCTCCTCGCTGGCGATCACCGGGCCGTCGTCCACACCCTCGTCCTCCACGTAGTGGACCATCACCCCTGCCGAGGCGACCTCTCCGGCCCGGTATGCCGTCCAGGTGTCCTCGATGGCGTTGGCGCCGGGAAACGCCCCGGGTAGCGCCGGATGGAGATTGACCACCCGCTCCGGGAATCGGTCGAGGAACGCCGTGGACAGGAGGTGCATCCACCCGGCCAGCACGACCAGGTCGGGCTGCTCGGCGGCCACCGCTCCGGCCAGGTCGGCGTCGTAGCGACGGCGGGCCGTCGCGCGATCGCGGGCCTTCTCGAGATACGGCCCGAGCAGGCGGCATTCCTCCGGTATCCCGGCCCGGCGGGCCCGCCGGCGGGCCGGCGCTCCAGTGCGGTTGACGATCACCCTGGCCAGCTCGGCTCGAATCCGACCCGCCTCCACGGCATCGATCAGTGCCTGGAGGTTGGTGCCCGACCCGGATGCCAGGACCACCAGCCGGGCGGTCACCGCCACGACCCGGTGAACACCACCCGCTCATCGCCGCCCGAGACGGGTACGACAGATCCGATCTCCAGGCAGCCCAGCTCGGCGGCGCGCGAACCCAGGCCGCGGTCGATCACCACCGCCATGCCGATACCCATGTTCCAGGTCCGGAGCGCTTCGCCGTCGTCGATCCCGCTCCAGGCGACGAGGCTGGCGAAGGGTTCCTCGACCTCCCAGGATCCCAGGTCGACGGTCGCTCCCAGGCCGGCGGGCAGGACGCGGGGGAGGTTGTCGATCAACCCACCGCCCGTTACGTGCGCTAGCGCCTTCGGGGCCACTCCCCCGGCTTGCAGGGAGCGCACCATCGGTAGGTAGCTGCGGTGGGGCGCGAGCAGTCTGTCGAGCAGGTCCGGCGCCGGGTTCCGGCCATCGAGCAGCCGGCGGATCAGCGAGTAGCCGTTGGTGTGGGGTCCGCTGCTCGGCAGGCCGATCACCAGGTCCCCCGCTTCGATCTCTTCGAGACGGGGCCAGAGGTTGTCGCGGTCCGCCATCCCGACGATCGTTCCGGCGATGTCCACCGCGCCCGGCCGATAGACGCCCGGCATCTCCGCGGTCTCGCCTCCCAAGAGCGCACAGCCCGCCTCGCGGCAGGCTCTAGCGATCCCCGCCACGATGTCCGCCGCCACTTCGGGAACCAGCCGCGACGTGGCGATGTAGTCGAGGAAGAACAACGGTTCGGCGCCGACCACCAGGATGTCGTTGACACAATGGTTCACGACGTCGATCCCCACGTCATGCCAGCGCCCGTAGCGCCCGGCCAGTTCGGCCTTCGTCCCGACACCGTCGGTGGAGGCCACCAGCACCTTGCCCGGTCCGAGCCGGTCGGCCGCGTAGATACCCCCGAAACCGCCCCCGCCGGCCAGCACCTCATCGGTGGCGGTGGAGGCGACCGATGCGGCCAGCAGTTCGACCGTCCGGTTGCCCGCGTCTATGTCGACCCCGGAGTCGCGATAGGTGATCATCGGCCGGCCGCCTTCGGGAGAGGCGCCGCGCCGGTCGCGGCCCCGGGTGAGGGGCGGCCGATGTCCCGCCGGTAGTGGGCGCCCTCGAAGGAGATGGCCTCCACCCCTGCGTAGGCGCGCTCGGTCGCATTCTCCAGGGTGCTTCCCAGAGCGGTGACCGCCAGCACCCGGCCGCCGGTGGCCAGGGTCACGCCGCCGGTGCGGTCGGTTCCGGCGTGGAACACCACGCATCCCTCTGCCGCCGCCTGATCGAGGCCGGTGATCGGCGCGGGGCGGGCCGGAGCGGTCGGGTAGCCGGCGGAAGCCATCACCACGGTGGTGCACGCCGACCGCGACCATT
Source organism: Acidimicrobiia bacterium (assembly GCA_011523395.1). Taxonomy (GTDB): domain Bacteria; phylum Actinomycetota; class Acidimicrobiia; order Spongiisociales; family Spongiisociaceae; genus Spongiisocius. Next base: position 24,499 of record WTGW01000138.1, on the reverse strand, counting down.
CGACGGAGAGACCGCCCAGCGAACCGGTGGCACAGGCCGCCATGATCTCGAAGAGGTCCCCCTCCAGGAGCGGCAGGACGGCCTGGGTCTCCGGATCGCCCAGACGGCAGTTGATCTCGAGCACCTTCGGGCCGGCGGCGGTGAGCATCAGCCCGAAGTAGATGACGCCCCGGTAGGGCGTGCCGGCCTCGCCCAGGGCTTCGAGGGTGGGGCGGATGAACCGGTCGCCGACTCCGTCCAGCAGCTCGCCGGTGGCGACCGGCGACGGGACGAAGGCGCCCATCCCGCCGGTGTTCGGCCCGGCATCCCCGTCGAGCAGCCTCTTGTGATCCTGCGCCGCCGGCATCACGGCGAAGTCGGCGCCGTCGCAGAACGCGAGCACCGACACCTCGACGCCCCGCAGACGCTCCTCGACCACGACCTCCCGGCCGGCGTCGCCGAACCGTCCGTCCGCCAGCATGGCGCGGATGGCGGCCGCCGCCTCGTCGCGGGTCTCGGCCACCACCACGCCCTTGCCTCCGGCCAGCCCGCTCGCCTTGATGACGGGAACCGAGGGGAGCCGGTCGAGATATGCCAGGGCCGGGGCGGCCTCGTGGAAGGTGACAGAGGAGCCGGTCGGTATCCCCAGCGCGTCGAGGAACGTCTTGCAGTAGGCCTTGGAGGCCTCGAGGCGGGCGCCGGCCGCGCCCGGTCCGAAGGCGGGAATGCCGACCGCCTCCAGCGCGTCGGCCAGACCTGCGGCCAGCGGCGCCTCGGGACCGACCGCCACCAGATCGACCGACTCGCGCTCGGCAAGGGCCACCAGGCCGGCCACGTCGCCGACGCCGACCGCCACGTTCTCGCAGCGTTCCTCCCCGGCCGTTCCGGCATTGCCCGGCGCCACCAGTATCCGTTCGACCCGGTCGGAACGAGCCAGGGAGTGGCACATCGCATGCTCGCGGCCGCCGCCGCCCACCACGAGCACCGCGGTCACTGAATCACTCTCCCCACACGGAAGAGAACCGATCCTTGACGCCGAACCGCAGCTGGACGTAGCGCTCCGGCTGGAATGGGTACCGGCCGGTGAAGCAGGCGTTGCAGAAGCCGTCCTCGGCGTCCAGCGCCTGCATGAGGCCTTCGAGCGACAGGAAGGCGAGCGAGTCGGCGCCGATCTCCTCGCGCATCTCGGCCACCGACATGCGCGAGGCGACCAGCTCGTCCGGCGTGGCCATGTCTATCCCCATGTAGCAGGGATGCGTGATCGGCGGACAGGCCACCCGGACGTGTACCTCCGCGGCACCGGCGTCGCGCAGCATGCGCACCAGCTGCCCACCGGTCGTTCCCCGCACGATCGAATCGTCGACCATCACGATCCGCCGGCCGGCGAGGTTGTCGCGGAGCGGATTGAACTTCATGGCCACCCCGGCGTCGCGCAGATCCTGGGTCGGCTCGATGAAGGTCCTGCCCACGTAACGGTTCTTGATCAGCCCCTCCGTGTACGGCAGGTTCGCTTCCTGGGCGAACCCGACCGCGTGGGGTGTCCCCGAGTCGGGCACGGACAGGACCAGGTCGGCGTCCACCGGCGCTTCCCTGGCCAGCTGGCGGCCCAGACGCTGGCGGACGCTGTGCACGAGCTTCCCGTCGTGCACGGTGTCGGGTCGGGAGAAGTAGATGTGCTCGAAGGTGCAGAAGGCGCGGGGTGGTGGCGGTGGACCGCCCGGGCTGATATGGAGACCTCGGGCGTCGATGCGGGCGATCTCACCCGGTTGGAGCTCCGCCACGAATTCGGCCCTCGTCGTGGAGAAGGCGCAGGTTTCCGATGCCAGGATGTAGCCGCCCTCGATCTCCCCGATGACGAGGGGACGGAACCCCCAAGGGTCCCGGACTCCGTAGACGGCGTCGCGGGTGAGGATCGCCAGCGAGTAGGCCCCTTCGGCCCGCTGCATGAGCGAGCGGATCCGGTCCAGCCGGCTGCCTTGGGACGTGGCGAGGAGGTGCAACATCAACTCGGTGTCGGAGGAGGTCTGCAGGCCGATGCCCCCTTCCAGAAGCTCGCGGCGGAGCCGGGGGGCGTTCACGAGGTTGCCGTTATGCGCCACCGCCAGCGGCCCGTCGATGGTCTCGATGACCTGGGGCTGGGCGTTGCGCAGGGTCGATCCACCGGTGGTGCTGTAGCGGGTGTGGCCGATGGCGGAACCGCCTTTCAGACCGGAGAGGACGTCTTCGTTGAAAACCGAGCCGACCAGCCCCTCGCCCTTGTGCACGTGGGCGAAACGGCCGTCATAGGTGGCGATCCCGGCGGCTTCCTGACCACGGTGTTGGAGGGCGAAGAGCCCGAAGAAGGCGATCCGGGCCACCTCCCGGTCCCTCGCGTAGACGCCGATCACCCCGCACTGCTCGCGGGGGCTGTCCCGGTCCGCGCCGGGAATCATGACCCTCTCCCGAGTCTGCGCCGGGCCGCCAGAGCCCGCTCGAGGGCGCGCCGGGCGGAGTTGTCGGTGCACGTGATGTGGCCCATCTTGCGGCCGGGCCGCACCTCCTCCTTACCGTAGAGGTGGAGGTGTACGCCGGGGTCGGCCAGCGCAGAGGACCAGTCGGGCGGCCGGGCGGAGCCGTCACCCCACAGGTCCCCGAGCAGCTGGACCATGGCCGCCGGGCGGCAGGCTCCGTCACCGAGGGGCAAGCCGCATATGGCCCGCAGCTGGCGGGCGAACTGGCTGGTCGGCGCCGCCTCGATGGTGCAATGGCCGGTGTTGTGGGGCCGGGGTGCGATCTCGTTGACCACCAGGTCCTCACCCGTCACGAACATCTCCACACAAAGCACTCCGACCAGGTCGAGGTGGCGGGCGATCGCGGTGGCGAGGTCCAGCGCCGCAGCGGTGACGCCGGGAGGAACCGACACGGGAGGGGTGACGGTCGTGTCGAGGATGTGGTTGACGTGGACGTTCTCCATGACGCCGTGATGGGCCACCTCGCCGTCGATCCCACGAGCCACTATGACGGAGATCTCGGCATCGAAGGGAACCACTTCTTCGACCACCATGCGCTCGCCGTCGAGACTGCCGACCACCTGGCGCGCCGTGGACTCATCTACCGCCGCGAGCCGTACCTGGCCCCGGCCGTCGTACCCGAACCGGGCTCGCTTGGCGATCACCGGCGGGCCGAGTTCCTCCACGGCCCGGACCAGGTCGGTCGCGGTGGAGACCTCTCGGAAGGCCGCCACCGGCGCCCCGGCCGCCATCAGGGCGCGCCGCTCGCGGCCGCGGTCCTGGGCTGCAGCGATGACCCGCCCGGAGGGCCGCACGGGTACGCCCGACAGGGTGGCCAACTCCTCCAGCAGGCCCACCTCGACGTTCTCGAACTCCCACGTGATGACATCGCAGAGATCGACGAAGCGCTGCAGGGCTAGGTCGTCGTCATAGCCGGCCGCCACCTCGACCTCGGCGACCCGCCCTCCCGGCGTGTCCTTAGCCCCTCCGGTCAGGACGGCCACGCGGTACCCGAGCCGGTGCGCCTCGAAGGACAGCATCCTTCCGAGCTGCCCGCCACCCACGATGCCGATGGTGGCACCCGGCGCCAGGACGCGCTCCATCACAACTCGAGCTCTATGGCGGTCACCTCCGCGGCTCGCCCGGCGCGGTAGGCGGTGAGCCGCTCCGCCAGTTGCGGATCGTTGCGGGCCAACATGGCCACTGCGTAGAGACCGGCGTTGGTCGCCCCCGCCTCCCCGATCGCCATGGTGGCCACCGGAACGCCGGCGGGCATCTGGACGATCGACAGGAGCGAGTCCATACCCTTGAGGGCCCTGCTCATGATCGGTACGCCGATGACCGGGACGATGGTGTGCCCGGCCACCATCCCCGGGAGGTGGGCGGCGCCGCCCGCACCGGCGATGATGGCCTGGAGCCCCCGCCCGGAGGCCGATTCGGCATAGCTCACCATCAGGTCGGGGGTGCGGTGCGCCGAGACGACCCGGCACTCGTGCGGAATGCCGAAGTTCTCGAGCACCTCGGCGGAGCGGCGCATGGTGGGCCAGTCGGACTCGCTGCCCATGATGACCCCGACGAGTGGTCGATCGGTCACGCTGTCGCCCCTCCCCTCTCGCTCGCGGCGCGGCCGTCAGGGAGTGCGGTCAGGCATGATGGTAGGCGCGCAGCGCGGCGACGGCTCGCTTTGCTGCCGGGTAGTGGGCCGGCGCGAACGGCCGGCGGGTGAGGGCCTCGAACACTTCCAGATACGCCCGGGCCGCCCTGACGGCGAGATCGGCGCCGAGCGGTGGGGGGTCACCGTCACCGGTGAAGCCCTGCGCGGCATAGTCGAGGCGCACCAGTTCCTTGTCCAGGTTCTCGGGCTCGGCGCCGGCGGCGCGGCGTTCCTCGACGGTGGCGCTCCTCCAGAAGCGCGACGAGTCGGGCGTGTGTACCTCGTCGATGATGACCACGCGTCCGTCCGGGTCGAGCCCGAACTCGTACTTGGTGTCGACCAGCGCCAGCCCGGCTTGCTCGGCCGCCTGCCGGCCCCGCTCGAACACGGCCAGCGCCACGCTCCGCACCTCCTCCCAGATCCCGGTCTCCACCAGGCCATCCTCCACGATGTCGCGCTCGGTGATCGGCCGGTCGTGGGCCCCCGCCGCCCCCTTGGTGGTGGGCGTGATGACCGGCCGGGGCAGCGGGTCGTTCTTCCGCAGCCCGTCCGGGAGGCGGATGCCGTAGGCGTGGCGGGCGCCGGCCGCGTACATGGTCCAGAGCGAGGTGCCGGTGCTGCCGGTGAGCCGGCTCCGGACCACCACCTCCACCGGCAGGGTCCGGCACTTGCGGGCGATCATCACGTTGGGGTCCGGCGTCGCCACCATGTGGGTGGGGACCAGATCGGCGATCTGCTCGAACCACCAGGCCGACAGCTGGTTGAGGACCTGGCCGCGGTACGGGACCGTTCCCAGCACCCGGTCGAAAGCGGACAGGCGGTCGGTGGCGATCAGCGCCAGGCGCTCACCCAGATCCACCACGTCGCGCACCTTGCCCCGCACCACCGGGCCGAGGTCGTCCACGGAGGCGGGGTCGATCCCGGTGAACGGCCGGGCCATCGCCGGGCCGAGGTCGACGCCGGACCGCTTACCGCGCGGCATCGACGAACGCCTCGAAGAGGGCCAGGCCCTGGCCCCCGGGCGGCCCGCCCGGCCTTTGCCAGTCGGCCACGTGATCCTCCGGATGCGGCATCAGCCCGACCGCCGTCCCGGTCGGGTCGCACAGGCCGGCGATGTCGGCCACCGAGCCGTTGGGGTTGGCCGGGTACTGCCCACCCGCCACCCGCTCCCCTCCCGCGTGGCTGTCACCCGACAGGTAGCGGAAGGCGACCAGCCCGCTGTCCTCCAGGGTCCTGGCGACCTCGGGGTCGGTCACGGCCACCCGGCCCTCGCCGTGCGCCACCGGGCACCGGATCAGGGTGCCCTCGATGGCGCTCAGCCATCCGGACCGGCAACCGGGCTCGACGCGCAGGTTCACCCAGCGACATTCGAAGCGCCCGTTGGCGTTGTCGGTGAGCGTCACCCGCCTCGGCGCTCGCGGTTCCCCGAGTAGGCCGGACTTGAGCAGCGCCTGGAAGCCGTTGCAGATCCCCAGGACGGGCCGCCCCGACCGTACAGCCCCGGCCAGTTCCTCGTACAGCCACGTCCGGAGCTCGAGAGCCAGGCGGGTTCCCGCGCCCAGAGCGTCGCCGTAGGAGAACCCGCCGGGAAGCAGCAGGGCGGCGAAGCCGGACATCGACACCGCTCCCCCACGGAGGTCGTTCATGGAGACGATGCTCGGGTCTCCTCCGGCCAGCTTCACAGCCAGCGCGGCCTCCGCATCGCGATTGGTCCCGGGGGAGTGCAGGATGAGGATCGGCGGCGCGGCTACGGCATCCTCCTTCGGGCTGTTCTCACAGGTTCCTTCCTCAAGGGCGTCCGTCCGGGGATCTTCCTCGTCCGGTGAAGGCTCGCACCGCCGCATCGAGTTCGATCGTAACCGGCTCGAGGCCGGCCACCGGCCCAGCCACACGTATACGGATGTAGGGCGCTGCGGTCACCCCACCGATGCGGCGTCCGAGCGAACCCAGCCGGGTCGCTATGCGGTCGCGCCGCGCCCGGGGCGACTCCAGCAGCAACCGTCCAGGCGCCTCGTTGGTGAGCGCGACCACGACACTCTCTCCTGGAGCCGGGACGGTCACATCGACCCCGAGCCTTCCACCGACTGCCATCTCGGCCACCGCCGCCGCGACACCTCCGTCGCTCACATCGTGGGCGGCGGTGACGCTTCCCTCGGCGATCAGCCGGTGCACCGCCAGGTAGCGCCGCAGGGGATCCTCCACCGCGGGCGGGACCAACCGGTCGCCGATGCCCAGCAGGTCATCCACGAGCGAGCCCCCGAGCCGCTCCGAGGGCTCCCCCACCAGCCAGAGATCGTGACCGGTGCGGGTGAGGGCGCTGCCGATCGTCCAGTGCAGGTCGGGAACCAGTCCCAGGGCCGAGATGAGCAGCGTGCCGGGGATCGCCTCCCCGGCGAACTCGTTGAACAAACTGTCCTTGCCGGAGATGAAGGGCATGCGGTAGCGGCGCGCCCCCTCCAGGCAGCCCTCCACCGCCCTCACCAGCGATCCGAGCCGGTCCGGCTTGGTGGGGTCGCCCCAGCAGAAGTTGTCGAGCAGGGCGACCCGTCCCGGATCGGCCCCCACCGCCACGAGGTTGCGTACCGCCTCGTCGATGGCGTGCAATGCCATGGCCCACGGATCGAGCCGCCCGATGCGCGGGTTGATGCCCACCGCCAGCGCCACGGCCATGTCATGGCCCCAGGTGCCCAGGGGTTTGAGCACCGCACCGTCCCCCGGCCCGTCGGCCCGGACGCCGACGAACGGCCGGCCCACGGTTCCTCCCCGGACCTCATGGTCGTAGGTACGGACGATGGCCTCCTTCGAGGCGACGGTCGGATGGGACAGGAGGTCGAGAACGAGCCGGGCCGGGTCGGCATCGGGTACGCGCCCGGGCGCCGGTGCCGGGTCGGCCCATCGCCCGACCATCTCCCGTCGCGGGACACCCCCGTGGAGGAAGTCCATGGGGAGATCGACCACCGGCGTCTCGCCGTGACGCACCACCAGGCGTCCGGTACCGGTGAACGACCCGAGGTCGGTCATCTCCACGTCGTGACGGTCGCACAGGCGGCGGAGGGTCTCGACATCGCCGGGCGGTACCGCCATGACCATGCGCTCCTGGGCCTCGGACAGCCAGATCTCCCACGGTTCCAGGCCCTCGTACTTCAAGGGTGCTCCCGCCAGGTCCACTTCCGCGCCGAGGTGCTCGCCCATCTCGCCCACCGCCGACGAGAACCCGCCCGCGCCGCAGTCGGTGATGGCGTGATACAGGCGCAGGTCTCGAGCCTCCTCGACCACCTCGATGCAGCCCTTCTCGGTGATCGGATCGCCGATCTGCACCACCGTCCCGGCCTGCTCGGCGGTCGCCTCGTCCATCCCGGCGGAGGAGAACGTGGCGCCGTGGATGCCGTCCCGACCGGTCCGGCCCCCGATGGCGATGATCCGGTCACCGACTCCCGGATCGGTGGGATGCGATCCGGACGGCAGCAGGCCCAGCGCCCCGCAGTAGACGAGCGGATTGGCGATGTATCCCTCGTCGTAGAGCACCGCGCCGTTGACGGTGGGAAGGCCCAGCTTGTTGCCGTAGTCGCCTATTCCGGCCACCACTCCGTCGCGAACCCTCCGGGGATGGAGGACACCGGGCGGCAGGTCCCGGTCTGCCAGATCGGGAGGCCCGAAGCAGAGGACGTCGGTGCAGGCGATGGGCCGCGCCGACACTCCCATCACGTCTCGAACCACCCCGCCGATACCCGTGTTGGCACCCCCGAATGGTTCCAACGCCGATGGATGGTTGTGGGTCTCGACCTTGAAGGCGAGGTCGAAGTCATCGTCGAAGGCAACGATGCCGGCGTTGTCGTCGAAGGCCGAACGGAGCCACGGTGGATCGAGCTCCTCGGTGACCGTCCGTAGCGCCGCCAGCAGGCCGTCGTAGTGAGCGACGGTGACGGAGCCGTCCGCCCCGATGTGCTCCAGGCGGACACGGGCCCGGAACGTCTTGTGCATGCAGTGCTCCGACCAGGTCTGGGCCAACGTCTCGAGCTCGGCATCGGTCGGATCCCTTCCCTCACGCCCGAAGTGTTCCTGGATGGCCCGCATCTCGGCCAGATCCAGCGAGAGGAGGCGTTCCCGGCTGAGACTCATGAGATCCGCCTCCGCCAGGCCGGACAGCCCGACGGATTCGACGCGGGCGCCCGCCGTGGCCGGAGTGTCGAAGGAGGGGGGTATCGAATCGAGCGAAAACTGCTCGACCGTGTCGTTGGCGAGCAAACGCCTGCTCACGGCCGAGACAGCGGCCCCGTCGAGGTCGCCGATCAGCTCGTACCTGCGGGCGGTCGAAGCCCGTACCGGGGGCAGTCCCAGGGCGGCCGCGGCCCGCTCGAGCTCCCGCGCCTCGGTATCGGTGACGCCCGGACGCGGCGCCACCTCCACCGCCGGATGGGGCGTGGTCTCCGGGGGACCCACCACCAGTTGGTCCACCACCGGGTCGGCCAGTACCTCGCGGCAGAGCCGGTCGATGTCGTCCGCGGACAGGTCTCCCTGCAGGTAGTGGACCCGGCTGACCCGGCAGGCCACCAGGCCGGATACGCCCAGGTGGCGGGCTCCCTCCACGATCCGGCCCGCTCTCGGGTCGTCAGAGGATGTCACCTGGATGCGTACCGGCACGCCGCTGTCACCCCCTGACCGCTTGCCCGGGTGGTTGGTCGGCAACTCGGACCAACCTCAAACGGCCGTCCTGCTTACGGCTATCGGGAGACCTCGTCCAGCGCGGCCAACTCGTCCTCGGTGAGCGTCATCGTCGTGAACTCGATCAGCGGTTCCAACTGCTCGGTGCTGCGGACACCCGCCAGCGCTGCCCCGACCCCCGGCTGGGCAGCCACCCATGCCAGCGCGACGGAAGCAAGCCTGACCCCGTGAGACCTGGATACTTCCTCCATCACGGCGAGGATGCGCCTTCCGTGGTCGTTCAGGTAGGCGGAGGCGGTGCCGGCCCGAGGGCTGTCGACCTGCTGCCCCGACGAGTACTTGCCGGTCAGGAAACCGACCGCCAGCACGTAGTAGGGCAGGAAGGCCCATCCCTCTCGCCGGGCGATAGGAAGGGTCGTCTGCTCGACGCCCCTCTCGACCAAGCTGTACATCTGCTGCAGGGCGATGGGACGGTGGAAGTCGCCGGCCTCCGTGACGCGCACCCATTCCTCGAGACGCTCCGCCGAGTAGTTGGAGAGGCCCAGGTAGCGCACCTTGCCCTCATCCACCAGTTCCGACAGGGTTCCGATGGTCTCCTCAAGGGGTGTGTCGGGGTCGTCGTAGTGGGTGTAGTAGAGGTCGATGACATCCGTGCCCAGACGCCTGAACGAGGCTTCGAGGGCGGCCCTGATCGTGGCGGAGGCCAGACCCTTGTAGTCGGGATGGTGGCTGACCTTGGTGGCGATCACCATGTCATCGCGGTTGCCCCGATTCTTCATCCACCGGCCGATGATGGTCTCGGACTCGCCTCCCACATTTCCCGGCGCCCAGGCCGAGTACGAGTCCGCGGTGTCGAGAAAGTTGCCGCCGGCAGCGGCGTAGGCGTCCAGGACCGCGCACGAGGTGGCCTCGTCGGCCGTCCAGCCGAAGGTGTTCGTCCCCAGTGCCAGCGGGTACACCTCCAGCTCGGAGCCGCCTAGTGGTCGTCGGGGCGAAGTTCTGTTCAGGGCATCCTCCTCACGTGATGTCAGGTATTCAAGCAAACGGCGTTCACGGATTGGCGGCAGCGGGCGGGACGATCCCCGACCGTTGACCCCCACCTCAGGCCTGTCACAGCCTCATGTCATAATCGGCTGGTGGCGAATCACACAGTGGGAAGGGTGCTCGGCACCGATGATGCGACGCCGCTCGAGTTCTGGGTAGCGGTCGCGAGCGGTCAGCACCTACAGCTTGACGACATCGTCGCTCTCGACCGGAGCCTGCCGACCGGCGAAGTCGTCTCGATCTATGGGATCGTCGGGCAGGTGCGGGCGCGTCATGAAGGAGCTCGGTTCGACTCCGACGTGTTCCTGATCGCCGATGGTGTTTTGCCGGCAGACGTCTCGGAGGCCGCTCAGATCCAGGTGACCCGGGTCGTGCCGGAAACGTTCGTTCCGCCGCTGCCCGGCGCGGAGGTACGGAAGGCCGTCGACGAGGAACGCGACGAGGCGCTCGACATGACCGATGTCGAGCATAGGTTGCCCGCCGGCCTGACGCGCGACGGCCAGCCGGTGGTGCTGGACCTCGACTTCATCGACGGCACCAAGGGCGCCCACGTCAACATCTCCGGAATCTCCGGCGTAGCCACCAAGACCAGTTACGCCACGTTCCTGCTCTACTCGCTGTTCAACTCCGGCGTGCTCGGCGCGGCCGCCACGAACACCAAGGGGCTCATCTTCAACGTGAAGGGCGAGGACCTGCTCTTCCTCGACCATGCGAACACCCGCCTCGACGAGACGGAGCGGGCCCGCTACGCCGCGCTCGGACTAGAGGCCGGCCCCTTCCGGTCCATGAGGGTGCTGGCCCCGCCGCGCAAGGGTGATCCCAACGCGACGCCGGCCACCGGTGCTCGTACCGCCGATGTCAAGCCCCTGTACTGGACCGTCTCCCAGTTCTGCGAGCAAGGGCTCCTGCCGTTCCTGTTCGCCGATGCCGAGGACGAGCGCCAGCAATACACCATCGTCGTGCAGTCGGTCACGGCGCAGCTGCAGCGTTACGCCAGGCAGTCCCACACCTCGGACGGCGCCGTACGGATCGACGGGAGGACGGCTCGTACCTTCTCCCAGCTGGTCACGATCATCTGCGACAAGCTGCTTCCGGAGGACCCGGACGAGGACGCCGATCCGCAGTGGACCGGGCGATCGATCTACACCGGGACGATCAACGCGTTCGTGCGCCGCCTCTCCTCAGCGGAACGGCACGTCGCGCACCTCATACGGGCCGACATCGACGATGCCGAGACGCACGCCATCGATCTCGACTCCCAGCAGGTGACGGTCGTCGACCTGCACATGCTCCATGACCGGGCCAAGCGTTTCGTGGTGGGCGTGGTGCTCCGGCAGGCGTTCGATGCGAAGGAAGCTGCCGGCACGGCCGAGCCGTTGCAGTTCGTGGTTCTCGACGAGTTGAACAAGTACGCGCCCCGTGACTCGTCGAGCCCGATCAAGGAGATCCTGCTCGACGTGGCGGAGCGGGGCCGCAGCCTCGGGATGATCCTCATCGGCGCCCAGCAGACGGCCAGCGAGGTGGAACGGCGGGTCGTCTCGAACTCCGCGATCCGGGTGGTCGGCCGGCTCGATGCCGCCGAGGCCGGGCGGGAGCAGTACGGGTTCCTGCCGGCTGTGCAGCGGCAGCGGGCCACGATCCTGAAGCCCGGTTCCATGTTTGTCGCCCAGCCCCGCCTCCCCGTTCCCGTGCTGCTCGAGTTCCCGTTCCCGGCATGGGCCACCCGCGTGGCGGAGGCTGATCTGAGTGGAGGGCGAAGCGATCAACCTGCCGACCCCTTCGACGGGCTGACCTGAGCCCCGGGCCTTGAAACTCCTCCACACTTCGGACTGGCACGTAGGAAAGACCATCCGGGGAGCATCGCGGGCGGATGAGCACACCGCCGTCCTGGCCGAGATCGCGCAGGTCGCGGCTCGCGAGGAGGTCGATCTGGTCATCGTGGCCGGAGACCTCTTCGACTCGGCCGCTCCGTCCGCCGAGGCGGAGAGCATCGTCTACCGCGCCCTCCTAGACCTGGCGGACACCGGGGCCGACGTGGCCGTGATTGCCGGCAACCACGACAACCCCCGCCGGCTCCGGGCGGTCGCTCCCCTGCTGCAGCTCGGACAGGTACACGTGGTTGCCGAGCCGACCCGGCCCGACGACGGCGGCGTCATCGAATTGCGCGCCCGTGATGGCGCTGAGGTGAGGCTGGCGATGCTGCCGTTCGTGTCCAAGCGCGGCATCGTGCGAGCCAAGCACCTCATGGCCAGCGAAGCCTTCGAGAACGCCCAGGAGTACAGCGATCGCCTGCGCCTGCTGATCGAGCGGCTGTGCGAGCCCTTCCGGGCCGACACCGTGAACCTGTTCACGACCCACGCCTTCGTGCTAGGCGCCCAGGCCGGAGGTGGTGAACGTCCGGCCCACCTGGTCGAGGAGTACGCCATCACGGCACAGTCCTTCCCCGTCACGATCGGGTACGGCGCGCTCGGGCACCTCCACCGTCCGCAGACCGTCAGACACCCGCTCCACTACTGCGGTTCGCCGCTGCAGCTGGACTTCGGCGAGGCCGAGCAGGTCAAGCAGGTGAACGTGGCCGCCCTCGAGCCGGGCACACCTGCCGATGTCGAAACGGTGCGCCTCACGGCCGGCCGCCAACTGCGGACGCTGACGGGAACCCTGGAGGAACTGAGTTCGGTGAGCGTGGACGATGACGCCTGGCTGAAGGTGGTCGTCCAGGGCCCCGGCAGGGCCGGGCTGGCGCAGACAGTGCGAGAACTCCTCGGCCCGGGCGTGGTGGACGTGCGGGTTGAGGCACCTGCTTCGGAAACTCCCAAGCGGAAGCTCGATCATCGCAGCCGGTCGCCGCAGGAACTCTTCGGCGAATACCTCGATCACGAGAACATCGAGGACCGCCGGATCCGCGATCTCTTCGGGCAACTGCTCGATGAGCAGAGCGACGCACCTGCTGGGCTGGGCCCATGAGGCCGTTGCGGATCTCGATGAAGGGCTTCGGGGCGTTCCGCGAGCGGACGGACATCGACCTTGCCGATGTGGACCTCGTCGCGCTGGTAGGGCCGACCGGATCGGGCAAGTCGACGATCATCGACGCCATCACCTTCGCCCTCTACGGAACGGTCGCCCGCTACGAGGACAACCGGCTGGTAGCGCCGGTGATCAACCAGACCAGCAACGAGGCCCGGGTAGCACTCGACTTCGAGCTCGACGGGCAGGTCATGACCGCTGTACGCATCGTGCGCCGGACTACCGGCGGCGGAGCGACCACCAGGGAGGCCCGCCTGGAACGGGCCGACAACGTTCTCGCCGACGACGCCACCTCCATGTCTCAAGAGGTCGAGGGGATCCTGGGGCTGGATGTGGCGCAGTTCAACCGAACGGTCGTGCTCCCGCAGGGAAAGTTCGCCACCTTTCTCCATGACAAGCCCGGCGACCGTCAAAAAACCCTCGTCCGGCTACTGGGCATGGAGTTGTACGGGCGCATAGGCCGGGCTGCACGGCAGCGAGCGGCCCGGGCTCGCAACCATGTCGAGGCCCTCCAGCCGGATTTCGAAAGGAAGACGGGAGAACTCACCGACCAAGGGCGTGACGTACTCACAAGTCGCATCTGGGAACTCGACGCGGCCTATTCGCGGTTCAAGGCCGACCGGGAAACAATCACCGGCCTCGACGCCGAACTGCGCGACCTCGATGCCGAAATCGGACGGCTCTACGACCAGCGCCATCGCATGGAAGGGATCTCGGCGCCGGCCGGCCTCGCCGAATTGGCCGATCAGATCGCCGAGGCGGCCAGGGCCCGAATCCAGACCGAGGAGCGGCGTCGAGACCTGGCCACGAAGAGACGGGCAGCCAGGGAGGCGCTCGAGAACGGTCCCGACGTCGCCGCCGTTCAGCTCGGTTTGAAGAAACACGCGGACCTGGCGCTACGAACACGCGAGCACGAAGCGGTCGTCGAGCAGCGTGACCGAGCAGCCCGAACACACGAGTCGGCCAAGGCAGCCGCCGATCGGGTCCGCGCCAAGCAGGCGGAACTGGACCGACGCCTTGAACAGGCCAGGGAGTCGGAGGACAGAGCGCGAGCCGCCCTCGCCGCCGGAGTCGCGGTTGCCCAGGTCGAGGCGTGGACTGCTGCCCGCGCTCGCCATCAGGCCGCCTCGAAGGCGACCGCCCGGGCCACCCAGGCCGCCCGGTCTGCCGAGGCGGCGCTCCGGCCGACGAAAGTGGCTCTCGCGGACGCCGAAACGGCGGCCTCGGAGAGTTCGGCGCGGCTCGTGGCACTTCGCCGGCACGCCGGTGTCGCTGGTCATGTCGACCTGCTCGAGGTGGGATCGGACTGCCCTCTCTGCCTGCAGGAGGTGCGCGAACTGCCCACTCATGACCTCGACGTCCACGTGCGGCGAGCGCAGACGGACGACGAAGCCGCCCAAGCCGCCCGGCTAGAGGCCAAGCAGGCCTTCGAGAACGCCGATAGAGAATTGATCAAGAGGCGCGCGGACGCTTCATCCGCACTGAAGAACCTGGCGGAGTGCGAGTCCGAGATCGAGTCAGTCCCGCCATCCGACCAGCTCGACACCCTACGGGCAGAGTCTGCGGAACTGACCGAGGCTGCTCGCTCCGCGGGAGAAGCGACACGCGAAGCTGACGCGGCTGCGAGCCAACACCGGGAGTCGGCCGGCTATGCAGACACTCTCGATGGTGAGCAGGTCGCGGAGCGGCGCGTCACCCGGCTGGGCGTATCCGAGGACCTCCTTCGCTCCCAACTCGTGTCGCTCCGCTCCACTGTCGCCGAACTTCCCGACGAGCGCGAACTGGGCGCTCAACTGGCGGAGGCCAACCGCCTGAAGGATGAGTTGGACGAAGCAGACTCCGGCTTCAACGACGCGGACGCCGCCTACGAGAGGGCAACCACCGAACTGGACAAGGTGAACCGCCGCCGCGACCAGGCCATCAAGCTGTTGCATGAGAGCCGCGACCGCGTCGCCGCCTTCGGCCCCCCCACCATCGATACGTCCGATCCGGCGGCGGCCTGGGACGTCCTGACCGGGTGGATCCGAGACCAGGTACGCGCCGCAGCCGCCGAACGGAAGGCGGCCACCGACCTGAAGTCATCGACGGCGAACCATCGTTCGACGGTCGTCCACTCGCTCAGGGAACGATGTTCCGCAGTCCTCGGCGGTGTCGATCCGGGCGCATCGGTGGAGGATATGGGTGAGCTGCTCACAAAGGGCCGCGCTGCCTCCGCTACGGAACTCGATCACTTCGACCGGCGACGTGACGAGCTCGAGGAACTGCGGCAACGCATCGACGTTCAGAGAGACCGGGCCACGGTGGCCACCCATCTCGGACGGCTGCTCCGCAGCGACGGCTTTGAGCGCTGGCTGATGGAGGCGGCGCTCGATCAACTGGTCGATCGGGCCACCGGACGGCTGTTCGAGCTGTCGGACGGCCAGTACTCGCTCACGGTCCACAAGAACGACTTCGCGGTGCGAGATCACACCAACGCCGACGAGGTACGGAGTGCCCGGACCCTATCGGGCGGCGAGACGTTCCTGGCGTCGCTGTCGCTTGCTCTCGCTGTGGCCGACGCCACCGCGGAACTGGCCGCCGAGGGCGCTCCGAGGATGGAGTCGATCTTCCTCGACGAAGGCTTCGGAACGCTCGATCCGCATACCCTTGACACCGTCGCCACCGCAGTCGAGGAGCTCGGGACCACCGGACGCTTCGTGGGGATCGTCACCCATATCCGGGAGCTCGCCGACCGCATGCCGGTACGGCTGGAGGTCACCAAGACAGGGGGATCAGCGACCGTCGAACGGATCGAGACCTGATGGAGTTCAGCGTCGAGTCGTGGGCGCCCGAATACGGGTCCTCTCTCAATGTGTCATCCAGCGAGGACGCCGAGGACCTGGCCGACGCCACGGTCGAGCGGGAACTGGACGATTGGGCGCCGATCGACCCGGTGCCTGCGCGCAAGCCCGACGAGATCGCGTTCATCGATGGCATCCAGCGGATTGACGCGCGGATCTGGATACACGAGGACGGTATCTCCACCCCCGCCGTCTGCGTGTCGATGGCTGCCGGCGCAACAGTCTGCGCGTCGGGAACCGCCATCACCAAGGGCATTCGGGTAGCCCGTTCGCTGGTCGCTCCCGCCTCGTCCACCGCGGGTCCGATCGGCACCCGCCATGCCACCTACGAGTTCGTGCCCGCCCAGAATGCGACGCCCGAAGCCACCTACCTCGCCATTCACGGACGCCGCACCGAACTCGAGGTCGGCGTGGCCCGCGCCGTCTCCTGCGATCTCATCGTGTTCGACGGCCCCCTGCGCGGATATAACGACCCGCAGAGCGTCGGCTACATCAAGACCCATCACAAGGTCTACCTCCCAAACGCGGTACAGCCGATACTCGGCGACCTAGCCGACGGGCAGCGAACACCCCTCTTCTTCCTCAGCGGAGGTCAGGCTCGCGGGCGCTGGTCCTGGTACCTGCGCCTTCCCGGCCCAAGGGTTCACCCGATGTCGGGTATCGTCCGGCTCGAACTCCCGGGGACGGGTACCGCGGCCGGGGCTGTCGAACGTGCCGAAATCATCAGCGCCTGCCTTCCCCAGTTCGCCAGCGAACCCCACAAGGAGTCGAGGGCGCCCCAGAACCTGTACCCGATAAGCGGTATCGAGCGAGAACTACGCAGGCGACTCGGCGATCCTCACCTGCTCGAACGCTCCTTACGCATCGCCGCAGGACACGGGACTTGAGCAGCACTTCAGGGATTATCCTGAGGTCACTCCGGCGAGGAGGGGGATGTGATGCAACGACCATGGCAAATGCGGGAGGCAAATGCACGATTCGGGGAACTGCTCCAGAAGAGCCTTGCCGAGGGTCCCCAAGTCGTCACCGACCGCGGCGTCGAAGCAGCGGTCGTAGTCCCGATCAAGCAATGGCGTCGGATGGAACGCCCCAAACGACGAAACATCAAAGAGTGGTTACTTGCGCCAGAGGCGCCCACGGAGACACTCGTACCACCGCGGGAGCGATGGGACTGCGCCTAGGACGAGCCTCGGTGTACACTCCGGAGGGTTCCACCCCGAGATGGCGGTGGTTCAGAGCAGAGATGCGGCGGAACACTGGCTTGGCCTAGTGCGATTCAGGATCGAACTAACCAGTGTATCCGCCGCCTGCATGGACTAACGGCTGGAACAGGTCAGTTAGAAGACTCACCCAAAGTCTTCACTTCCAGCAGCTATACGCCGCTTGTTTAGAACTGTTGCGGTCATCCGCGTTCGGCTTCCAGGCGGAGGACCGAACCGGAGGCGGTGAGTACGTACACCTCGCCGGCGTGGTCCGTGCCGAAGGCGACCACCTGCCCGGCGTTGCCCACCTGCTCGGTCCAGTCCTGCGGTTCGTCGAACGGTTCCCCGATCGGGAAGCTGCGTAGGTACCCCCCGCAGTAGTCGGAGAACAGGTAGTGCCCGTACAACTCGGGGATCTCCTCACCCCGGTACACCACTCCCCCGGTGATCGAGCAGGTCCCCGAGTCGGCGTGCGAGATTTCCAACACCGGGAGGGTCAGGCCCGAGGCATCGCAGTCCGAGGGGGGATCGAAGCAGTGGAGCCCTTCGGTGATCGGCCAGCCGTAGTTCAACCCGCCTGCGGCGACCGGCGCCACCGAGACCTCCTCGAAGAGGTTCTGGCCCACGTCGGCGATGACGATCAGGCCGGACGGATGGTCGATCACGAACCGCCACGGATTGCGAAGGCCGATCGACCACACATCCGGAGCGGGGAAGGGATTGCCGGGGGCGGGAGACGCAATACCGGGCACGGAGACATCGAACCGGAGCAGGGCGCCCAGGGGGGTCCGCTCGTTCTGGCCGTGGCCGAACTGGTCATTCGCCCCGCCGCCGTCGCCGAGGCCCATGTAGAGGTAGCCGCCGGGGCCGAAGGTGATCGTCCCTCCGTTGTGGTTGGCGGCGGGCTGGGCAAGGCGGAACAGCACGGCCCCCTCTGCGTCCACCGCACCGTCCGCAACCGTGTATTCCGCCAAGACCGTGTCCCCGTTGAGCGCCGAGTAGTGGACGAAAAGGCGGCCGGAATCCGGGTAGCCGGGATGGAAGGCGAGTCCCAGCAGTCCCTGCTCGCCCCGGTTGCGGACCCGATCGCTGATGTCGAGCCACGGTTCGTCCGCCAACCGGCCGTCACCGTACATCCACAGGCGGCCCTCCTTCGAGGCGATTAGCAGCCGGGAGGTACCGGGCACCGGTGCCAGATCGATCGGGAACGGTAGGTTCGCCACCTCGCGATAGGCCAAAGACCGGAGCGGCGGGAGGGTCGTGGTGGTCACAACCTCCGAGACCGCCACCGTTGTCGGAGGCGAGGTCGTGACGGTCGGCTCGGGTACCTCCTCCGACATCCGCTCCGTGGTGTCTACTTCGGCCACCGCCGCGGAGGTCGTAGTGCTTGCCAGAACAGGCGCCGCCGTGGTCGAGGTGGGCGTGGACGTCGTGGTGGTCGGCGCCGTGACCACATCGGGCTGCTCGGGCGCGCCGCAAGCCACCAGCGTCAACACGAGAACGATCGGTGCCGTGGCCCATCTGCGCATGCCGAGACAGTATCGCCCTGAGACATGTAACGCCGGACCCGGCCGGTGCTACCGTCCGATAGTCCCCGATCCCGGATTTAGACCCTTGACCGAACTGGCACGAAACGACCGCAAGACCATCTTCGGTTGGGCCATGTACGATTGGGCCAACTCCGCCTTCATCACCACACTCGGCGCGGTGGTCGCCCCGTTCTTCTCCTCGGTGATCGTGCCTGAAGGCGGGTGGAACGGCTGGTCGGCCGAGACCATCTGGGCGGCCGTGGTGTCCATCGGCTCCACGGTCCTTTTCCTGAGCATGCCGATCCTCGGGGCGATCGCCGATTTCAACTCGGCCAAGCGCAGGTTCCTCCGCAACTGCGCCGTGGCGGGGGGAGTCCTGGCGCTGGCGCTGCCCTTCGTGCCCGACGGCGCCGTTCCGTTGTTCCTCGTGATAGCCGTCACCGCCCATATCGGGTTCGTGGCGTCCAACGTCTTCTACGACGCCTTCCTGCCGGGCCTGACCACGGAGGACACCATCGACCGGGTGTCCTCCAAGGGCTACGCGTTCGGCTACGTGGGCGGTGGGCTCTATCTGGCGCTGGGTCTGGCCCTGATCCTGTCCAGCGGCGACGGCGGCTTCACGGGGCTGTCGACCAGCGGTGCCGCCCGCGTGGTGATCTTCGGCTCCGGATTGTGGTGGATGGGGTTCGCCGCCTACGCCCTGCGCCGCCTGCCGGAGGTGGGCGAGGCCTCCCCGTTGCCCTCCCGCTACCGCGGGATGCGACCCTGGCGGGCATATGCGGCTATCGGCTTCGGCAGGACCATCGGCACGGCCAGGAAGCTGGTCGGGTACCCGCAACTGCTGCTGTTCGTGGTGGCCTTCCTCTTCTACAACGACGGCACCCAGACCGTGATCAACATCTCCGGGTCGTACGCAGCCGAGACCCTGGATCTCGAACTCGCGGAGATTTCCACGGCGTTTCTCATCGTCCAGTTCGTCGCCTTCGGGGGGGCGCTCTTCTTCGGGATGTTGGCTGACCGGATCGGCGCGAAGCGGGCCATAATCTGGTCTCTCGTCGGCTGGACCCTCATCGTGGTGGCGGCCTACTTCCTGCCCGCCGGACAGGCCATGCCGTTCTACATCATCGCCGTGGTGGTCGGATGGGTGCTCGGCGGCGTGCAGGCGCTGAGCCGCAGCCTGTACGCGACGATGATTCCGGAGCAGGCCGCCGCCGAGTTCTTCGGCTTCTACAGCGTCTTCTCCAAGTTCTCGGCCATCTGGGGGCCGCTCGTGTTCAGCGTCGTGAGCCACCGGACAGGATCCGGCCGCCCGGCCGTCCTCTCCATCGTCGCGTTCTTCGTGATCGGAGGCTTCCTGCTGGCGAAGGTGAACGTGGACGAGGCGCGGGCTTCAACGAAGGAGTGGACCGCCGGTTGAGACGGGTCGGATGGTCGGGCGGGTTACCCCGCAGCGGCCATGCCGGACAGCGCCACTACCATGCCCGAGTCTCGGGAGGTAAAGATGAAGATCACGCAAGAGTTCCAGGTAGCCGGCGCCCCCGCCAACGTGTTCGGCTTCTTCCAGGACGTGGCATCAGTGGCCCAATGCATGCCGGGCGCCGAACTCACCGACGACCACGGCGACGGCAGCTACACCGGATCGGTCTCGGTCCGGCTCGGCCCGATGACGGCTCGATTCGAGGGCCGCGCCACCATCACGTCCGACCCGGAGACGATGACCGGCAACATCGTCGGCAAGGGTGTGGACAGGCGAGGCGGTTCGCGAGGCAACGTGACGGTCGACTACGCCCTGGCGGCCTCGGATGGAGGCACCACGGTGGCCGTCGATGCAGACATCACCATTTCCGGCACGGCGGCGCAGTTCGGCCGTACCGGGCTCCTCAACCAGATCACGCAGCGCCTGATCCAGCAGTTCGTGGATTGCCTCGAGGCGAAGCTCGGGGCGGAGGATCCCGAGGATGCAGCCGCTATCGAAGCCGGAGAGGTGAAAGGCGTTTCCCTGGTGGCGTCCACGGTGGGCTCCAGCGTGGCGAAGGGCGCCAAGAAACTGCTCGGACGGGACTGATCCCCTAGCTGAGAGTCGCTTCGATCACGTACTCCAGGCAGGCGATGAACGCCTCCATGTCCGAGCGGGGTATGGAGGGCCAGAGCCCGATACGGAGATGGCTTCCGTCCTTGTGGTAGGGCTCCGTGTCCACGATCCCGTTGGCCCGCAGGGTGGCGGCCAGATGGGCCCAGGACAGCGGCGGGTGGAAGTCGATGGTGGCGCCGATCGGTGAGCGCATGCTCGGCTCCGGCACGAACGGATCCGCCAGCGGGTGTTTCTCGGCCCATCCGTAGAGCATGGCGGCGTTGGCGGCACACCGCCCGGAGGACCAGGACAGGCCGCCCTGCGCGTTCATCCACTCCACGGTGTCGGCCAGCATGAAGATCGTGGCCAGAGCGGGGGTGTTGTAGGTCTGGTCCTTGACCGACTGGGACACCGCAGACGACAGGGACAGGAACGGGGGAATCCACCGGCCCGATCCCGCAATCCTCTCGATCCTCTCCAGCGCTCTCGGGGAACACAGGGCTACGTACAGCCCGCCGTCCGCTCCGAAGGCCTTCTGGGGCGAGAAGAAGTAGACGTCGAACTGGCTGGGATCGACCTGTATCGCCCCGGCCGCGGACGTGGCGTCCACCACGGTCAGGCCGTCCGCCTCCACCCGCCGGATGGGCATGGTGACCCCCGTGGAGGTCTCGTTGTGGGTCAGGGCGTAGAGATCGATGCGGTCTGACGGGGACGGCATGGGATGCGTGCCACGCGCCGCCTCGATCACGTCGGGCTCTTCAAGGTGCGGGGCGCCGGAAACCACTCCGACGAACTTCGAGGAGAACGCTCCGAACTTGAGGTGCTGGCTGGCCCTCTCGATCAGGCCGAAGGCGGCTGCGTCCCAGAAACCGGAGGCGCCGCCGTTGCCGAGCACCACCTCGTAGCCGTCGGGCAGGCCGAACAACTCGGTGAGCCCGGACCTGACCCGCCCGACCATGTGGCGCACCGTGAGTTGGCGGTGCGAGGTGCCCATGTAGGACGAGCCCGATGCCGCGAGGCGGTCCAACGTGCTCTGGCGGACCCTGGTGGGGCCGCATCCGAACCGGCCGTCGGCGGGAAGCAGATGGCGCGGGATACGGATCGAGGTGTCTGCTGGCATGTCTATCGTTCCCTCTCCAGAACCCGATGCGGAGAACGTGATGTCAGGATTATCGCAGCGAATCCAATCCATGGCCGAATCGGCCACCATGGCTATCACCGCCAAGGCGAGGGCCCTGCGGGCCGCCGGTCACGACGTGATCGGCTACGGCGCCGGCGAGCCCGACTTCCCCACCCCCGAGCCGATAGTGGCCGCCGCCAGAGCCGCTGCCGCCGACGTTGCCATGCACAAGTACACCCCGGCGCCCGGTCTTCCGGAACTGCGGGAGGCGGTTGCCGCCAAGACCCTGCGGGACTCGGGCTACGAGGTGACGCCGTCGCAGGTGATCGTCACCAACGGGGGCAAGCAGGGCGTCTACACCGGGATCCACTGCCTGGTCGATCCCGGTGACGAGGTGCTGCTACCGGCGCCCTTCTGGGTCACCTACCCGGCCGTGGTGGAGTTGGCCGGCGGGATCACCATCCCGATCGACACCGATGAGACCAGCGGGTTCAAGGTAACGGTGGACCAGTTGGAGGCCGCGTACACCCCCCGGACCAAGCTGCTGATCTTCGTCTCCCCCTCGAACCCGACCGGCGCTGTGTACAGCGCGGCCGAAGTAGCCGAGATCGGCCGCTGGGCGGTGGACCGCGGCGTGTGGGTGCTGACCGACGAGATCTACGAGCACCTCGTCTACGGGGACGCCTCGTTCGCCTCGCTGCCGGTGGAGGTGCCGGAACTGGCGGAACGTTGCGTGATCGTCAACGGAGTGGCCAAGACCTACGCCATGACCGGCTGGAGGGTGGGCTGGATGGTCGCGCCGGAACACGTGATCAGAGGGGCGACCAAGCTGCAGGGCCACCTGACCTCGAACGTGGGCAACATCGCGCAGGCCGGCGCCATCGCCGCCGTGTCCGGTCCCCTGGACGACGTCCACATGATGCGGGAGGCGTTCGACCGGCGCCGGAAGATAATGCACCAGATGCTCAACGAGACCCGGGGCATCGACTGCATTGAACCCGAAGGGGCCTTCTACTGCTTCGCCTCCGTGCGCGGAGCACTCGGCCGCCGTGTCGGCGACGCCCGCCCCGCCACCTCTCTGGAACTGGCGGACGTCTGCATAGACCAGGCCGGAGTCGCCTTCGTACCGGGCGAGGCATTCGGCGCGCCCGGTTACGCCCGCTTCTCCTACGCCCTGGGCGACGAGGACCTCGTGACCGGCCTCACCAGGCTGCAAGACCTCCTGGGAACCGCCTAACAAACCCTAGGTGTCGATTTACTCAATACCCTGAGTAAATTTACTCACTATCCTGAGTAAATCGCTAGACTGGATCCGTTCCTCCGGCAACAGCTAGGCCATCTCATGACTCCGGATCCTGTGCCCGAAGGCTTCGTAAGGCCCCAAGCCGACGAGATCATGCGCAGGTTGTCCGAACGGCGCCGGTTCATCCAGGTGGTTACCGGACCTCGACAGGTCGGTAAGACCACCATGGTGCTCCAAGCAACCGAGCGGTCCGGGCTCCCGACCCATTACGCGACCGCCGATCTTCCGACGGTACGTACGGTCCGTTGGATCGAACAGCAATGGGAAGCGGCCCGTCTGCTGGCGGACCAGGCTGATCTGGACGGGGCGGTACTCGTGCTGGACGAGATACAGAAGGTGCCGGACTGGTCCGAGATGGTCAAATACCTGTGGGACGAGGACACCCGCCTGGCCAGGCCGCTGAAGGCCGTCATCCTCGGCTCCGCCCCACTTCTCGTCCGGCGAGGTCTTGGCGAAAGCCTGGCCGGTCGGTTCGAATCGATACCGGCGCCCCACTGGAGCTTCGACGAGATGCGTGCCGCCTTCGGATGGGATGTCGAACAGTACACCTTCTACGGCGCCTATCCGGGCGCTGCCTCGCTAGTGCAGCAACCGGATCGCTGGGTCCGCTACATCCGAGATTCGCTCATAGAACCGGTTCTGTCGCGGGACATCTTGTTGCTCTCCCGTGTGGACAAACCGGCCCTGTTGAGACAGGTGTTCGAACTCGGATGCGCATACTCGGGTCAGATCCTCTCGTACACGAAGATGCTCGGGCAACTCCAGGATGCCGGCAACACCACGACCATCGCCCACTACCTCGACCTGTTGGGCGGAGCCGGGCTGGTAACCGGTCTCCAGAAGTACTCCGGCCGGGTGGTACGCCGTAGGTCATCCAGTCCCAAACTGCAGGTCCTCAACACGGCTCTGATCGCTGCCCTATCCGGCTTGGGCTTCGACGAGGCTCGCCGGCGCCCGGACTTCTGGGGTCGGATGGTGGAGTCGGCGGTCGGCGCCCACCTGGCGAACGCCGCCGCGGCGGGCCTCTGCGAGGTCTACTACTGGAGGGATCGCAACCGCGAGGTCGACTTCGTCGTCCGATCCGGCGAACGGTTGGTAGCCATCGAGGTCAAGAGCGGTCGCGCGCCCCGGGCCCAACCTGGGATCGACGCCTTCGCCAATACCCACCGCCCATCCCGTGTCCTGCTGGTCGGCAGCGGGGGAATCGACATCGGACAGTTCCTGTCAACACCCGTTACGGAGTGGTTGTGATCCCACGCCACGAATAGTGGCCAACAGGACAGGGACCGACGGAGTCATAGGTGGAGGCCCGAGCGATCCCATCGATACTGCCGGGCAGACCGAGTTCGTCAGCCGGAACTCAGCGCCACGTGTTCGGGTCTCACCGGGGTGCGGTTGAGTTCTAGGCCGGTGGCGTCGCGGATGGCGGCCACCACAGCGGCCGTTGAGGAGACGGTGGGGGGCTCCCCCACTCCCTTGGCGCCGAAGGGGCCGAAGGAACTGGGTTCCTCGATCACCTCGATCTCTATGGGCGGGGCGTCCAGGAAGGTGGGCAGCAGGTAGTCGGTGAAGGTGGGGTTCT
>WTGW01000078.1:4102-16282 GCA_011523395.1 Acidimicrobiia bacterium | reverse complement strand
CCGATGCGTCGGGTCGTCCGTGAGGCCGGTGTCAGGGTCTTGGGGGTCAACTACAGCGAAGTCCAGCTGGCCAAGGCGAGAGCGTTGAATGCCGAGGCTGAAGTCGACGACATGGTCGACTACCTCGCTGCCAGCTTCATGGACATGGGCGTCATCGCAGACGGCACGTACGACAGGGCCTACGCGATCGAGTCGACCTGCCATGCGCCGGACAAGGCCGGCGCGTTCGCCGAGATCTACCGCGTGCTCAAACCCGGGGCGCTCTTCTGGGGTCAGGAAATGTGCATGACCGACCGGTTCGATCCCCACGACAGCGAGCACCGGGCCATCAAGCAGGACCTGATGCACGGCATCGCGCTCACGGACATCGCCACTACGGACGAGGTGAACCGTGCGCTCGCAACGGCGGGATTCGAGGTTGTCGAGGGGATAGACCGGGCCGTCGACGGGACCCGCCCTTCGAAGCCCTGGTACCAGCCCATGGCCACCCGCATCAGAATGCAGAACCTGAAGGCGCACATCGGGATGGCCGGTCTGGCCGAGGCGTTGCGGCTCTTGCCGAAGGGCACCACGGATGTCGTCAGGCTGCTGGATCAGACCGCCCGCGCATACGTCGCAGGCGGCGGGACCGGGATCTTCACACCGCTGTACTGTTTCCTCGCTCGCAAACCCCTCTAGGGATAGAACACCGGAGAGTCTTGGGGCATCCGGGGCGGATCACTCACCACCCGGGCCGAGCAGCCGCAGCGAGTCGGGCCGCCACTTCCGTGGTCCAGCGCGGCGAGCTGTCCCGGCCAGCGCCGGGAATGGCCAGCGCCATATCAAGAACGTATCAAATGCCTATAGAATCTATAGTAAGTCCTCGGGAGATGCCCGCCGGACCCTCGGGGCATAGGGACGTATAGGCGACGTATCAAACGTCTATAGAATCTATAGGTCATGAGGAGAAGCACATGAAGAGACCTCGTAATCCGCCACAGGTCAACTACCTGGTGGCAGGGATGGAGCGTGATCGCTTTGCCGAGATAATCCTTGGCGGCCAGATCGATGTGGCGCCAGGAGGTCACTACTACCACTGGGACCAACTTCGTCATCGGCCGCCTCCAGAGGGACTCTCGTCGGAGGAGTGGTGGCTGGGCATCAAGATGGCCCGGCAACTGGGTCGCCGGGCCCTACCCCTGACCAACGGCGACGGACAACCGTTCAGCTATGTCCTCACGGACGAAGCTCTCTCCCTTCTGCAGCGCATCGACCAGCAAGCCGCCGGCCGCGTTGGGCTGCCGGAGGACGTGGTTAACCCGCGCGACAGGACTCGCTACGTGGTCGCAGGTCTGATGGAGGAGGCAATAGCCTCCAGCCTCCTCGAGGGCGCCGCGACTACACGCAAACATGCCAAGGACCTGCTCCGCTCGGACCGATCTCCGCGTACCACCGCCGAGCAGATGGTGGTCAACAACTACCAGACGATGATGCACATCAGCCGGGACCTGAAGGCACCGCTGACAGCAGGGTTGGTGTTCGAGCTACACCGGATGGTGACCGAAGGGACATTGGACCACCCGGAGGACGCCGGACGCATGCAGCAACCAGGTGAGGAACGGGTCATCGTCGGCCACTTCATCGATCCAGACCCGGCACATCACGTTCCGCCAACGGCCGAAGAACTGCCAGGCCGGATGGAGTCTATGGTGTCCTTCGCCAACGACTTGGAATCCGACCCTTTCGTGCATCCGGTTGTGAGGGCCATCGCTCTGCACTTCTACCTGGCGTATCTGCATCCATTCGTCGACGGGAACGGCCGGACGGCCCGGGCACTGTTCTATCGCTCGCTCCTGCGGCAGGGGTATTGGCTGGCCGAGTACTTATCCATCTCCCGACTGCTCCGCCGGGCTCCGGTTCAGTACGGGAAGGCCTTTATCCACACGGAAACCGACGATGCAGACTTCACCTACTTCCTCCTCCACCAGTTGGACGTCCTACATCGATCCATCGAGGAGCTATGGCGGTACCTGGACACCAAGGCCACCGAGGTTCGTCAAGCCGAGCGGGCACTCCGCGGGAGCTCCGACTTGAACCATCGACAGATCGACCTGCTGAGCAGGGCCTTGCGTCGACCCGACGCTATCTACACCTTCAGGTCGCACCAGACGACCTATGGGGTGACCTACCCGACCGCCCACGGCGATCTGACTGATCTGCACCAGCGAGGATTTCTCGAGCGCCACAAGGTGGGTAGGCAACACCGCTTCGTTCCCGCGACAGAGAGAGTGACGGATCTCTTCGCCAACATATAGAGCCAGGGTCCTGGGGAGTCCTGGTTGAGCCGCGGTAGCGGGCGCCGGTCAGGTTGTTTGCTCGGCGGGTGGGTACACGAGGCCGATGACCTGCCTGAGGAGCTCGGTCCACTCCTCTTCGGTTGGGATGTGACGATCGTCCAGCCCGGCGGATATCAGCAGGTGGGTACCGATCCCGATGGCCTGGCACAACAGAGTCACGGCGACGGTGCTCAGTTCGGCGTTGTGGGGCCCCTCGGTCTTGCCCTTCTCGATCAGGTCGGTCAGCTGGTCGGATTGGTCGTTGAGGAAGCGCTGTAGCCGCTCGCGGACCGCCGGGTGGTTGTGGGCGCTACCGAAGACCTGGATCAGCACGTCTTGAACCGCATCAGAGGACAGCAGGTGCGCTGACCAGAGCTCCAGGATGACAGTCGTCGGCAGCTCGGTTACATTGATCTCCTTCATCCGTTCCGAGGGCAGCAGCCGTTCGAAGATGTGATCGAGGGCGGCGACCATCACTTCGCTCTTCGTGGGCCATCGTGAGTAGACCGCGCCGACGGTCACCCCGGCTCGGCGTGCGACGCGGCTGATGACGGCCGCCTCATACCCGTACTCCACGAACTCCGTGGCGGCGGCTTCCAGCAACCGCGCGGTCGTCGCCTCCGGGTCCGCCCGGCGACGCGGGCGACCACTACCGGCGGTGTGGGTGTCCGTGGAATCGCTCATGAAGCATGACAATAGTGCGCCATCACAGACACTTACCGTGTCCTCTTCATCAACCGGAGTAGTCGCCGAGTTGCTAGGCTACATAGTAGTTACTACATAAAGGAGTCTTGTGGCCAGGGTCGTGGGGGTTTCTTGCCGGCGGGGTGTGGGGTTGGTGGTCGTTGCCGTTCTTGTTGGGTCCGCCTTGGGGCCGGGTGCTGGTGTGGTAGGTGCCTCGTCTGAGGAGTTCTCCGATCTGGATGCGGCGGGGGTTCATCGGTCAGCAGTCGAGAGGCTCGCGGCTCTGGGTGTGTTCGAGGGGACGGAGTGCGCTCCCGGAGAGTTCTGTCCACGGGACGTGGTGAAGCGTTGGGTCATGGCGGTGTGGCTGGTGCGGATCCTGGATGGGGGTGACCCGGCCTCGGTAGGTGCGTCGCGGTTCGTGGATGTAGACGCGTCGCAGTGGTGGGCGCCTTATGTGGAGCGTCTGGCTGACTTGGGCGTGACTGCGGGTTGCGCCACCGAACCGGCCCGCTTCTGCCCGCATGAGACGACTGATCGTGCTGAGATGGCGACGTTCCTGGTCCGTGCCTTCGATCTGCCCGGCGGCCGGTCGGGTCGGTTCATCGACACCGGGGGGAGCGTCCACGAACCCAACATCGACGCCTTGGCCGCGGCGGGGGTGACTGCGGGATGCGCGGCCGGTCCGCCTCGTTACTGCCCGGGCGGAGACACCAACCGGGCCGAGATGGCCACGTTCCTCACCCGAGGTCTCGGACTCAAACCGCCACCGGAGCATGTGGTGCGGGTGCTGTACGCAGTGCCGGCAGACCGCGAGTTCCGTCCTGGCGATCGCGACGTCCTCCGCCGAGCGGTCGAGCATGTTCAGGCCTGGTATCACGAGCAACTCGGCGGGGTGACGTTCTCGCTGCATGATCCGATAGTGGAGGACTGCCGGATGAGCCAAACGGAGGACTTCTACGCCCGGGGCCACGCCTGGCAGAAGGTTGTGGAAGGGGTGCAGCATTGCGCGCCTGTCAGTGGATGGGCCGCCGGTGGAACCCATGACGCGCCGGGGTCTACCACTACCTGGGTCATCTACGCGGATGTGGAAGAAGCATGCGACGAGTACCACCAGTTCGGTGAGGGTGCTCATGAACTGGGAAGGGGAGGCTGGGGTCTCACGATCATGGGTCGCCAGGAAGGCGTCTTTGACTCGGGCCCCTACCACTACTGCGGTGAGGGACCGTACACGCGGACACGCGGGGGCGTGATCGGCGGGATCGCCCACGAACTCACCCACGCGCTGGGTGTGATCAATCACCCGCCGGGCTGCGACGAGGGCCTGCCTTCCTGCGACTACGAGTCGCTTATGCATCTCGGATATTTGGCCTATCCGGACACGTATCTTCGTGATGACGAGAAGGCCATCCTCCGTGACTCCCCGTTCATCACACAGCGCCCACCGCCGCTCGCACCGTTGGTCGACATACCCTCGGCAATCCGGGGAAGAATCATCGACGCGGACGGTCGGCCCGTGAGCAGCGTGTGGCTAGGGGCGTGGCAGAGCGACAACACCGACTACAGGCGCTTCGTTCTAACCGACGCGGACGGCACCTTCGTCCTACGCATACCCGACGGCTCGTACCGTCTCCACGTGTACGCCGCCCCCGGTGATGCCTGCGCCGGGTATTACAACGGTGAGAGCATCACAACCAACTACCGCGAAGCCCTAATAGTCACCGTCGAGGGGACAGATATCGAGGGTATAACGATAAGGCTGCCTGCATCACCGCAAAACCTGCCGACCGTCCAATGTTGAACCCAACGAGAGCGCAGAATGAGCGCCCAGCGGCGTTGCCGGCGGAACTCGGTGGAGTCACACCTTTGACAGCCGACCGGTCCGAGTGTGGTTGACCAGTCGCGTTCACGGATAGTGGGGCTCCCCGCCGCTATGGCTCCAGGTGCGTGATGACGCGGTTTGCGCCGATCTTCTCAAACGTTATCCAGCCGAGTTGAACGGAGCCGCCCGCCCGGAACGTCGTACTTCCCTGCAGCACGACACCGTCGCCGTCGGGGAGGTGGATCACCATGAACGATACGTCCAGCACCTGGGTGTAGTCCGCAGAGAATCGGAAGCTCCCGTCGAGGCAGAAGCTGTCCAGCGGCAGGGCTAGACCTTCATAGCAGGCCACCACTTCGCCGTCGGCGTGCATCTGTCGCCAGGTAGCCGCATCGGCCCCATTGAAATCCGAGAACCTGCCCGGTCGGCCGGATGCGACGGTAGTGGTGACTCCTGTAGTCGTGGTCGCTGCTTTGGTCGTGGTAGTCGTGGCGGCTGCTCTGGTCGTGGTAGTGGTGTCTCGAGCGGTCGTGGTGGTGGTTGATGCGGCGGTTGTGGTGGTGGTTTCCGCAGCGGTCGTGGCGGCGGTGATCCATCGGTCGACTGTGTCGCGGTTGGACTCGATCCATTCGTGGGCGTGGCGGGTGATGTCGGCTTGGCTGCTCTCCCCGGTCTCCATGCGTACAATCTGCCGATTCACATCGGTGCTTGGGATCGTGACCGACTCCAGCAGGATCGCGGCCGGCCGGTTGGCTTCCAGAAAACCGTTGTTGGCGGCCACCAGGATGTCAGCTGGCACAAAGCCCAACTCGCAGGGCTGTCCCGGGCATTGCTCGGGGGGCAGCGGTGCTGCACCCCTCTGGTCGGGCAGCGGGTCGGGAACCGCCAGCCAGTACGCGCCCACACCCAGTCGTAACCAACCCGCAAAGACGCTGGGGCTCCATGCGTAGGTGAGAAGCGGCTCGCCTCCCACGTGGCGTTCCCAGGCTACCCACCACAAGGAGTAGTAGTTACCGGAGATCTGCTCGATGGTGTCTTCCCACCCGTTGCGGGCAATGGTCTGGTCGATGATCCCGCGGCATCCCCATCCTTGGTCGCACCCGAGAAGATCAGCCTTGCCGTTGCCGTCACCATCGAACAGGGCGGCAATCGCCGGATTGTCACCGATGTCGGCCATGGTGACAATGCCATGGACATCGGCGGTGGTCTTGTCGATCGCGAAGCCCTGTATGCCTCCTCCCGGCATCTGTTCCCCGATCACCGAGACATGGTCTGAAACCAGGCTCCCGTCGGGAAGTTCACTGGCCAGAAACACGTTGTGGGCCGGGAACCAAGCGTTGACCCACAGGTCGAAATCGCCTCTGGCCAACTCCCTATAGAAGTTGCCGGGAGGCATCCCGGCTCCGCTGGGATCGGAAACCGTGTAGCCCAACTCTTCCAAGAGCACCTTGTAAACCGCGGCCTGGAAGTAGCCGGTGCTCCAGGGGGCCCGAGCCATGGTGACGCTCACACCCTCACCAGGCACGGACGCTTGGCTCGCCGACTCGCCGTCTCTGCCATCATCCTCGGCCGGCACAGCTACCTCAGGCTCGTCGGTCGGCACAGCTACCTCAGGCTCCTCGATCGGCACAGCTACCTCAGGCTCCTCGATCGGCACAGCTACCTCAGGCTCGTCGGCCGGCACTGCTACCTCAGGCTCATCTCCGGCGGCGGCAGGGTCGGTTTGGGCAGAGGTGGCTGCGGCATCATCCACGCCAGTATCCGCGGACCGGGGAGCGGTCCCGTTGTCGCTGCGCTCACCGTCTGTTACCTCGGCAAGACCCCCGCACGCAGCCGACAGCAGGGCGACCGACAGCAGGGCACAGACGAGTTGCCGGCGTCTGTTCACATCGGTAGGTCTTCTCCGGTCTTCAGCGATCTCAGTAGACATAGTTGTTATTACTATGCAACTTAGCGAACGCGGTTTGCTGTTGTTGTGGTGGGGGTCGCTTTGGCTTGGTCCCGCGTGGGGTTGTGCCTCACTCGGAAGGCCGGGTCAATGTCGTCATGTAATGTGGGGGCCACGTGTGGATGTCCAGCTCGAAACAGCGATTTACCTGGGGTGTTACGCAGCCCTAATGTCCGCCCGCCCCGACGGATGGGCGGGTCCGCGGGTCCCATTCCTGGTGCCATGAGCGGTCCTCTCTCCGACATCACGGTCGTCGATCTCAGCCGGGTGCTGGCCGGCCCGTACGCCACCATGGTGCTGGCCGACCTCGGAGCCCGTGTCATCAAGGTCGAACCGCCGGGAGGCGGTGATGACGCTCGCCGGTTCGGGCCCTTCGTGGGCGGGCGTAGCGTCTATTACGAGTCCCTCAACCGGGGCAAGACTGCCGTAACGCTCGACCTCAAGGACGAGGCTCACAGGCTGCGCTTCGAGGCGTTGCTGGACGAAGCCGATGTGCTGGTAGAGAACTACCGGCCCGGCGCCCTGGAGCGGCTCGGCTACGGATGGGATGAGCTGTCGGCGCGCTGGCCGGGGCTGGTGTACGCGGCGGTGAGCGGGTTCGGACACCGCGGACCCTACGCGGAACGTCCTGCCTACGACATGGTGGTGCAGGGCATGGGGGGCCTCATGAGCCTGACCGGCGTGCCGGGTGGTCCGCCGGTGCGGGTGGGAACATCGGTGGGAGACATCACCGCCGGGTTGTTCGCGGTGGCCGGCATCCTGGGCGCCCTCCACGACCGGAAGCGGACGGGGCGGGGCCAGATGGTCGACATCTCCATGCTCGACTGTCAGGTGGCCATCCTGGAGAACGCCATCGCCCGGCATTCGGCAACCGGGGAGGTACCGGGTCCGCTGGGTGCCCGCCATCCGTCGATCACCCCCTTCGGCGCCTTCCGGGCCGCCGACCGCCCGATCGTGATCGCAGCGGGCAACGACAACCTCTTCCGGAGCCTGTGCGCGACGCTGGGCCGTCCGGAGTGGGCTGACGATCCCCGATTCCTCGACAACGACGCCCGGACCCGCCATGCCGACGAACTGGAAGAGGAGATGGAAACCGAACTGAGGAACGAGCCGGCCGACGTCTGGCTGGAGCGGCTGGAACAGGCGGGTGTTCCCAGTGGCCCGATCAACGACATCGCCGACGTGATGGCCGACCCGGCCGTGCGGGCCCGGAACATGATCGTCGGAGTCGATCTTCCTGACGGCACGACACTGGAGATCGCCGGCAATCCGATCAAGCTCTCCGGCCATGACGATCCCCCGACCCGGCAGGCTGCGCCGGACGGTCCCGGCGGGCCGTGATCCTCCGGGTGCCGGACGGGGAACGAGCCTGGCGTAGCCTGTGCCTATCGTTGGAGCCGGGGCCGACCCGGATCCCGGACGGCTCCCCTTTCCACCATGACTGCCAGGATTGCCCGGCAGGGATGATCCCCGGCGATGGCGGAGCAACCTGAGCAAACGACCGCTAGGACGCCGTATGGACCGATCTCCTCC
Source organism: Acidimicrobiia bacterium (assembly GCA_011523395.1). Taxonomy (GTDB): domain Bacteria; phylum Actinomycetota; class Acidimicrobiia; order Spongiisociales; family Spongiisociaceae; genus Spongiisocius. The sequence goes on along the minus strand of WTGW01000078.1, from coordinate 7,980 downwards.
CTTCAGCAACCGGGTCCGGGCCACCATGACGTCGCCGGTGAGCGAGGTGCGGGCTTGGGTGATCAAAGGCGCCCAAGACCACGGCTACCCGCTGCTCGACGTGTCGCAGGCTGTTCCCGGCTATCCGCCCCCCACCCGCCTCGCAGAGCACCTGTCCGGGCTGGATCCGGCCGCCATCTCGCGATACGGACCCGTCCTGGGCGACCCGGAACTGAGGAGCGCCCTGGCGTCCGACCTCTCGGCCGGCTACCGGGGAGAGGTGCGGCCCGACCAGGTGGCTATCACGGCCGGGGCCAACCAGGCCTTCTGCCTGGCGGTGGCGGTCCTGTGCGAGCCCGGCGACCGGGTCATCCTGCCCGTGCCCTACTACTTCAACCACGACATGTGGCTGAGTATGGGGGGCGTGGAGAGGGACTACCTGGCCTGCTCGGACGGGATGCTCCCCTCCGTGGAGGCCGCTGCCTCCTTGATCGACGATCGCACCCGGGCCATCGTCCTGGTCACCCCCAACAACCCGACCGGGGCGGTGTATCCCCCCGAGCTCATATCCCGGTTCGCCCGCCTGGCGGCCGACCGGCATCTGCACCTGATCCTCGACGAGACCTACCGGGACTTCCGGACCACCACCGAGCCCGCGCACCATCTGTTCGAGGATCCCGGCTGGGACCGGTCCGTCATCCATATCCACAGCTTCTCGAAGGTGTACTCGATCCCGGGCTTCCGGGTGGGAGGGATGGCGGCGTCCCCCGAAATGCTCCACGAGGTGGACAAGGCGGCCGACTGCCTCACGATCTGCCCCAACCGGATCGGTCAGGAGGCCGCCCGGTACGGGCTGGCACACCTGGGGCCGTGGGTGGAGTCCAATCGCCACGCCCTCAACCGGAGGGTCGAGACCTTCGTGGCGGCCATGGAGGACAGCCCCTACTCGGTGGCCTCGGCCGGTGGTTTCTTCGCCTACGTCCGCCATCCGTTCGAGGGAATGGCCGGCAAGGAGGTGGCATGGCGACTCTTCGACCGGCTCGGCATCCTGTCGCTGGCGGGCGAGATGTTCGGCCCCGGCCAGGGCCGCTACCTGCGGCTGGCCTTCGCCAACCTGGAAGACCACCAGGCCACCGAACTGGCCCGAAGGCTGATAACCGGCACAGAGGCCTGGTAGGACTCACGGGCTTACGCCCGTGCGGCTTCTTAATGCTCCGCCAGCGCGATGGCGAACACGAGGGCCTGGGAATCGGTATGGGTGATCGTTATCTCCACCCGGGTCACCTCGAGCGCGGCGGCGCGCGCCGCGCCCGTGCCGGTCAGGTTCACCTCCGGCTTGCCTCCACCCGTGATCTCGACATCGCGCCAGCGCACCATCCGGTATCCGGTGCCGAGCGCTTTCATCACGGCCTCCTTGCCCGCGAATCGAGCGGCGTACCGGCGGGCCGGGTTGGAGAACCGCTCGGCGTATGCCTGCTCGTGAGGCGTGAAGCACCGTTGAGCGAACCGCGGATAGCGAGCGAGGAGCCGCTCGACGCGATCGATCTCGGCAATGTCCACGCCCAACCCGATGATCCGCATGGACAGCAAGGTTAGGACGGCGCCGAGCAGGACCGGGATGGGTTGGCCGGGGCGCTACTCGACCGTCACGCTCTTCGCCAGGTTCCGCGGCTGGTCGATGTCCCTGCCCAGGCGGCGGGCCACGAAGTAGGCGAGCAACTGGAGGGGTATGGCGGCCAGAATCGGCGAGAACACGTCGGCGACGCGAGGTATCCGCAGCACGTGATCGGCGACCGTGCCGATCTCCTCATCATCCTCATAGGCGACCGCGATGACCAGGCCGCGCCGTGCCTTGACCTCCTGGAGGCCGAGCATGGCCTTGCTGTGCACGTCATCCTGAGTGACCACCGCCACCACCGGCGTGCCCTCCGAGATCAGGGCCAGGGTCCCGTGCTTGAGCTCTCCGGCCGGCATCGCCTCGGCATGGATGTAGGAGATCTCCTTCAGCTTGAGGGCGCCCTCCATGGCCGAGGCCAGATCCAGGCCGCGGCCGATGAAGTAGGCGTCGGGGGCCCCCGCCAGCACGTCCGCCATGCGGGCGACTCCGTCCGTGTTCTCCAGCACGCGGGCCGCTTTGCCTGGCAGCGTCCGCAACTCGGCCACCAGCTCCCGCTCCTGCGCCCGGGAGAGCACCCCCCGCCGGCGGCCGAGCTCGATTGCCAGCAGGCACTCCCCCACCAGCATCGCCACGTACGCCTTGGTCGAGGCCACTGAGATCTCCGGACCGGCCCAGGTGTACAGGACATCGTCCGCCTCCCGCGCCAGACTCGATCCCACCACGTTGGTCAGGGCCAGCAGGCGGGACCCGCGCCGGCGGGCCAGGCGGGCGGCGGCCACCGTGTCGGCGGTCTCTCCAGATTGGCTGATGGCCAGGGTCAGCGATCCGTCGCGGAACAGCGGCTTGCCGTAGCGGAGCTCGTGGGCGAACGCGACCTCGCCGGGGATGCCGGCCAGCTGCTCGAACAGGACCCGGCCCACCAGGCCGGCGTGGTAGGCGGTGCCACAGGCGGTGATCCAGATCCGGTCGATCGCCGCCGGATCCCGATCGGACCACTTGAGGCCCTCCAGCGCCACCTGCTCACCCCCGTCCTCGCTCGGCCGGATCCGTGCCCCCAGCGTCCGGGCGATCACGTCGGGCTGCTCGTGGATCTCCTTTGCCATGAAGTGGTCGAACCCACCCTTCCTCACCGAGTCGGTCTCCCAGTCGGCGGTGAAGGGTTGCTTGGGGACAGGACTACCGGCGATGGTCTCGAGGACGGCGCCGTCTCGGGTGACGGTGGCGATCTCCCCGTCCTCCACCAGCAGGAACTCCCGGGTGTACTCGAGTACCGCCGGGATGTCGGATGCCAGGAAGTTCTCTCCGTCACCCAGGCCCACCACCAGCGGGCTGATCATCCGGGCAGCCACGATGCGATCCGGCTGGCGGGAGGTCATCGCCACGAGGGCGTAGGCGCCTTCCGCCTGGCGGATGGTCCGGCGGACTGCCTCGGTCAGATCCCCGTCAAAGGCGAGGGCGACCAGATGGGCCAGAACCTCGGAGTCCGTGTCGGAACGGAAGGCAACCCCTCGGGCCTCCAGCCGGTCGCGGAGGGCCCGGAAGTTCTCCACTATCCCGTTGTGCACGACCACGAACTCGCCCGTCGCGTCGGCATGGGGATGGGCGTTGCGGTCCGACGGAACCCCGTGGGTCGCCCATCGGGTGTGGCCTATTCCTGTGTGGCCGCGAAGAGGGGACCGATCCACCCGTCCGTTGAGCCGGGCGATCTTCCCCTCCGCCTTGACGACGGCCACCTTCCCGCGGCCGGTGACAGCCAACCCGGCGGAGTCGTATCCGCGGTACTCGAGCCGCGCCAGGCCGTGCATCAGGACGTCCTGCGCCTGGCGGGGACCCACGTAGCCCACGATGCCGCACATCTTCGCCTCCCAACCTTGGGTCTACATGCGAACCGATGCCGGACCCGCAAGGTTGCTGGCGAGGCATCCGCTCGTGACCTGGTCGGGACACGGGCGGCCTTACTCGCCGGGCGGCGCGTGCCGGCCATACGTGCCTGGCACACGCTTTCCACCCCGGCCCGGCCTCTGTCACCTCGGTTGCCCGTGGCTTTTGCTCCGAACCGTCACGACCGTGGAAGAGCCGAGAGGGCATCCGCCGAATGCTCGATGATCCCTCTTCCTCGTCACCCCGGTTGGCGAGCCGATCTCTCGGGTCGTACCGGGGCCAGGCGCTTGAAGAAACGGGTTGTCCGTGATCGGTTGTCGCATCCAGATTAGCCCTGATGTCAGTGGGCAGCGGGCAGCGGGCAGCGGGCAGCGGGCAGCGGGCAGCGGGCAGCGGGCAG
>WTGW01000078.1:0-4002 GCA_011523395.1 Acidimicrobiia bacterium | reverse complement strand
GGGCAGCGGGCAGCGGGCAGCGGGCAGCGGGCAGCGGGCAGCGGGCAGCGGGCAGCGGGCAGCGGGCAGCGGGCAGCGGGCAGCGGGCAGCGGGCAGCGGGCAGTGGGCAGTGTTATTTTAATGTAACTAGCAACTAACAACTACCCGAGTTCCTCGCGGACCACTCCGGCCAGCCGGTGGGCGATCGAGTCGGCGGTGTCCGCCCTGGCGGCCTCCACCATCACCCGGACCAGCGGCTCGGTTCCCGAAGCCCGGACCAGTACCCGTCCATCGTCTCCGAGCTCGGCTTCGGCCGCGGTGATCGCCGCCTCCAGGCCCTTCGCCCGGTCGAGATCCCGGGACCGGACCGGCAGGTTGACCAGCACCTGGGGGAACTCGGTCATCGCATCCCGCCGCAGGTCGGCGAGCCGGCGCCGTTCCCGAACCACCACCTCCAGGAGCCGCACGGCGGTGAGAAGGCCATCGCCCGTCGTCCCGCGGTCGAGTTGGATGACGTGGCCCGACTGTTCACCGCCCAGCACCGCACCGTGTTCGCGCATCGCAGCGAGGACGTAGCGATCGCCGACCTGTGTCTCCAGCAACTCGATCCCCGCATCCTGCATGGACCGGCGGAAGCCCAGGTTGGACATCACCGTGGTGACCACCTTGTTACCCGCCAACTCTCCCCGGCTCTTGAGGTGGAGGCCGATGATGGCCATGATCATGTCCCCGTTGACGACCCGGCCATCCTCATCGAGGGCGATGAGGCGATCGGCGTCGCCGTCGAAGCAGAACCCGATCCGGTTCTTCGCCCCGGTCTCCGAAGCCAGGCGCTCCGGCGAGGTGGCGCCGCAGCCGTCGTTGATGTTCATGCCGTCGGGATCAGCGAAGAAGGTCGCCACGTCGGCGCCGAGCGAGGCGAACAGTTCGGGAGCGGCCCGGTAAGCGGCGCCGTTGGCGCAATCAAGGGCGAGACGCACCCCATCCAGAGACCGAGAGGCGTGGGAACGGATACCTGCCAGGTACCGGTCCGTCGCGTCCGGCACTACGCGGCCGGCGCCGACCCCTCCTCCGGTGGGGCAACTCCACGGCGCTCCCCGGAACAGCCGGGCCTCGATATCCGCCTCACGCTCGTCATCGAGCTTGAAACCGTCGGCATCGAGGAACTTGATCCCGTTGTCAGGCGCCGGATTGTGCGAGGCCGAGACCATGACTCCCAGATCGGCGCCGAGTCCGGTCACGAGAGCGGACACCCCTCCTACCGGGATCACGCCCGCGTCGAGGGTGTCCACACCGACCGACTGGAATCCGGCCTCGAGAGCGGCGACCAGCATCGGACCGGAGCGGCGGGTGTCACGGCCCACCACTACGGTGCCGCCTCCGGCCAACTCCCCGGCGGCGCGGGCCAGGCCCACAGCGAGGTCGACGTCCAGGTCCGAGTTGGCTACCCCCCGCACGCCATCCGTACCGAAGAGCCGGCGGGGAGGGGAGGGACTAGCGGGCAAGAGCTAGTAGGTCGGCGGGTACGGCGTGGCTGGCCGGGACAACTCCCAACAGGTCGCTGGCCGGTGGGCGAACCCCGCAGGATCCGTTTGGGAGCACCCTCCTACCGCTTGGTGTACTGCGGCGCCCGCCGAGCCTTGCGGAGACCGTACTTCTTGCGTTCCACGACGCGGGCGTCCCTGGTGAGCAGCCCGGCGCGCTTGAGGTCGTGCCGGAGGCTCGGATCCATTTCGGCCAGGCTGCGGGCTATGCCGAGGCGAAGGGCGTCGGCCTGGCCGTTCACACCGCCTCCGTGGAGCTTGGCCACCACGTCGTAGCGGCCCTCTACGTTGGCGACCCGGAGGGGTTCCAGCACCCGCATGCGGCGAGCCATGGTCGGGAAGTACCGCTCCAGAGACCGGCCGTTGAGGGTGAACACGCCGGTGCCGTTGAAGAGGCGCACCTGGGCCACCGACTCCTTGCGGCGCCCGGTTGCTTGGGCCACTACGGCTCGGGCCATCAGATGCCCACCTTCCTTATGGCGAGGTCGAGAACCTCCGGAGACTGGGCGTGGTGAGGATGGTCCGGTCCCGAGTAGACCTTGAGTTTGCGGATCATCCGGCGTCCCAGCTTGGTCTTGGGGAGCATACCCCGCACCGCCCGCTCGATGACCGCCTCGGGTCTACGCTCGATCAGGCTCTCGAACGACTCCTCCTTGAGGCCGCCCGGGTAACCGGAGTGCCGGTAGTAGATCTTGTTCTGGCTGTTGGTGGACGTGACCGCCACCTTGTCCGCATTGACGACCACCACGAAGTCGCCGCCGTCCATGTGGGGGGCATAGGTGGGCTTGTGCTTGCCGGCCAGTATCGGGGCGAGGCGCGAAGCGAGACGCCCGAGCGGCATGTCGGCCGCGTCGACCACGAACCAGCGCCTGCTGATGTGGTCGGGCTTGGGGGTGTAGGTGGTTTGTCGCTTCACCATCGTCGCTCAGGTGCGGATCGGGATAATGGAAGGGGACCGGGGAGCCACGGCGGCAGCCGTGATAACCGGCGGGCCGCCGGATTGTAGCGAGCCCGGCGGCAGGTTGCCAGCTAACGGCTAGTAATCCACTTGCCACAGCACCAGGCCGTGGGGTGGAGCAGCGCCCCTGGCCTCGTTCCTGTCCCTGGCGTGAAGGACCTGGGGGGTGGTACCGGGTTCGATCCGCCCCTTACCCACCTCCACACAGAAGGCAACGATGGACCTGACCATCTGGTGGCAGAACGCCGTTCCTGCGATCTCCAGTTCGAGGATGCCGCCGGCCGGGGCGGACCATATGGCCGAGAGGACGGTGCGGACGGTCGAAGCCCCTTCCCGACGCCGGCAGAAGGAGGCGAAGTCGTGCTCGCCGACCAGGTAACCCGCCGCCCGGTTCATCGCCCCCGGATCGAGCGGCTCCCTGACGTGCCACGAGGTCGCCCGGCGCAGCGGGTCGGGAAACGGAGTGTTGAGGATCCGGTACCGGTACGTCCGGCGAATGGCGGAGAAGCGGGCCGAGAATCCATCGGGCACTCGCGCCGCGGCGTACACCACGATCTCGGGCGCCAGGAGCTTGGTGAGCGACCGAGCCAGCCGGTCGGGATCGACCGGCTTGGCGGTGGAGAACGACACCACCTGATGGCGGGCGTGGACCCCGGCGTCGGTCCGTCCGGCCACCACCGTGTCGACCGGCTCTAGAACGCGGGCGAGGACGGCCTCCAACTCACCCTGGACGGTGCGCACGGTGGGTTGGCGGGCGTATCCGTGGAACCCCGACCCGTCATAGGAGAGATCGAGACGGTAGGTCGCCATCCGGGCGGCACCGGGCTAGTGGTCGGTCTGCGGAACAACCAGGCGTGCTCTGGCGGTCATACCACCCCGCCATTCCGCAGACAGGCCATTAGAAGAGAATGATTGACAGGTACCAACCGAGCAGGCCGGTGGCGGCGACGAAGCTGTTCTCCGGATGATCGAGATCGAACTGGGCGCCGACGGCGGTGCGGAGGGCGAGGAAGAACCACACGGCAGTGATCAGCAGCGCCACCAACCCCAGCAGGCCCGGCCGGCCGGCCAGGACCAGCGGGAAGAAGGCCACGTTGGCGAAGCCGACCATCCTGAAGGTGGCTCGGTGGTTTCCGTGGCGCTTGAAGATGTATACGGCAGCTGCCCACACGGCGGCGGTCACCAGGAGGGCCCGGAGGATGCTGGCAAGGATGGCAAACGCCACGCCCACCAGGGAGAACGACCAGAGCTGCGGAAGGATGCCGGCGATGACGATCATCACCACCGCGTTGCCGGTTGCGTACTGGTCGAAGAGCAGCGACTCGTAGAAAGGCCGATCGAGGCGGCCGGCGCGGATCATCTGGGAAAGCATGACGTCCTTGAGATTACGGCCGACCCGGCCGAAGCAACCGGAGCGACGCAGGCCGGCGGGATGTCGCACAGGCTACCACCACGCCGGCGAGCGTCTAGTGGTCTGTCTGTGTAATGGCGGTGTGGTATGGCGAGGCAGCGGTGTTCCT